>DASTFH010000074.1:0-8709 GCA_035708725.1 Gemmatimonadales bacterium
CAGGGCGCACTTGAGGATCGGGCAGCGGTTGAAGATTCCGGGGTAGCTGGCGTCGAGCGTCGAGCGTCGAGCGCAAAAGGGCCCCGGGTCTGATCTCCGGGGCCCTATGCGTGTGGCATCCGTCGTTTCGCGTAGGGCGCCCGACGCCTGACGCCCGACGCTAGTTCGCCATTCCCCGCAACGGCGTCGCCGGTGGCTTCGCCCGCCGGAGGATGGTGCCTGCGTAGCCGTTCCGCGGATCGCCGCCCTCGGCGAGAATCTGCTCCACCCGGCCCGGGCCCCGGTTGTAGGCGAGCAGGGCCAGGTGCATGTCGCCATCAAACTGCTGCAGCAGGTCCTTCAGGTACCGAAATCCCAGCCGAAGATTGGTGTCCCGGTCAAAGAGATCTTCCTCGGTGGCGTCGCGGTCATACGCGTGCGCGGTGGCCAGCTGGACCTGGGTGTAGCCCAGCGCGTTGGCGGTGCTGCGGGCGTGGCGCTGGAAGTCGCTCTCGACCTGCACCAGCCGGAACGCCAGTGCCGGATCAATCCCCTCGTCGCGTGCGGTGTCATAAATGGCGCCGGCGAGGTCGCGCTTGATGCGGTAGCGGCGGGCGTATGCGTCAATCGAGATGGCGCGCTGGAGTTCCACCAGCACCAGGCCCATTTCATCCCGCGCGCGGTCGAACTTGGTGTCGAAATTTCCTTCGATATGTGCCGTGAGCGCGTCCTGGGCCGCCGACGTGGAGTCGGCAACCGCGCGCGCCCGGACCTCGGTCCAGCCCCCGATTGCGCTGAGCAGGAATCCTGCGGACATCACGAGCCCGGCACGCACCAGCAGGCGCTCGAAGAGCACCCAGGCGCGTTTACGGCGGCCACTACGCTCGGTGGTCATCGTTCCGTGTCTCCTGGTCCTGCCGGCCATTTTCCTGCCGGCTCCAATATCCGGAGGCACCGCCCGACTTCTCCATCAGGCGGACCTGTTCGATGGTCATTTCCCGGTCCACGGCCTTGACCATGTCGTAGACCGTGAGGCACGCAACGGCGACTGCCGTCAGGGCCTCCATTTCCACGCCGGTGCGCGCCTGAAGGCGCGCCGTGGCGCGAACCTGCACCCCCGGAAGCTGGGGGTCGAGCACCGCATCCACCTTGATATCGTCCAGCCCGATCGGATGACAGAGCGGAATGAGCTCCGCCGTCCGCTTGGCTGCCATGACACCGGCCACTTCGGCCACGGTGAGCACGTCGCCCTTCGTGACAGTCCCGGTCCGAACCTGCTCGAACGCGGTGTCAGACATTCGCACATGACCTGTGGCCGTGGCCGTGCGATCCGTCACCATTTTGCCGCCCACGTCCACCATTCGAGCGCGGCCCTCGCTATCGAGATGCGAGAGACTCAAAGGATCTCCGCCAGCTGCTCGCCCAGGATGGCGAGCAGGAGCTGGGGGTTCACGTTGTCCTGTGCCGCCTCCCTGGCGTCAGCCACCCGGCGCGCTGCCTCGAGCAGGGCCTCCGGATCACGACCGCGAAGCGCCTCCGGACTGGCTCCCCGGCGCGGGCCGTTGACGCTCACCCGGGCCGCGCTCATCAACGCCTCCGACAGCGCGTCGAGCATGGAGGTGAACTCGCCCCGTGCTTCGTAGGGACCCTGCCGTAGGGCGCGGGCGAGCCGAGCCCCCTGGCCTCGCCCCAGGCTTTCCAGAAAGGCCACAGCTGACTCGCGCACCGTGGCGCCGGACTCGTCGAGCCAGAGCGCGGCACCGATCGAGCCCTCGGCATGGTGGACGCGCCGGTCGAGTTCACGCGCCGGTATGGCGCCATGCTGCTCAAGAAACGTCTTCACTTCCGCGCTCGGCAGCGGATGCAGCCGGAGCGGCACCGTGCGTGAACGAATCGTTGGCAGGAGTCGCTGGGGGTCGGCGACGGTCAGGATGATGACCGCGCCAGCCGGCGGCTCCTCCAGCAGCTTGAGCAGCGCATTCGCCGCGGCGTCTGCCGATTCCTGCGGCACCAGCCGCTCGGCATCGCCAATGATGAATACCCGGTGCTTCGACTCTACCGCCGAGAGCGTGGCCTGGCGTTGCAGGAGCCGCACGCTGGCGATGCTGTGGCTCGCCATGCCGTCGAGCGCACCATAAAGTGGCGTTTCCCGCCGCTCCGCCATGATCGCGGCCAGGGTCTCCCCAGCCTCTTCGACCTGCTTTCCCGGCTCCGCAGCCTTGGGCCTTGGCATGGGAATGAGCCAGTGCACGTCCGGGTGGCTCAGCCCCAGCACTTTGCGGCAGGGGATGCAGGCTCCACAGGGCTCGTCGCCCGGGTGCTCGCAGACCAGGAGCTGGGCCAGCCAGAGCGCCAGCCGCTGGCGGCCAATCCCCGGGGCGCCCACGAAAAGCAGCACCTGGGGGATACGGTTGGCCCGGAAGGCGTCACCCAGGCGCTTCCGGGCTTCATGATGGCCAGCGAGGGGGGCCAAAGTCATGCCAGAAAGGTAGCTGGCGGGAGGGCCTTCGGTAACCGGGGTGTGGCTAAGTGGCTGTATGGTATTGAGTTACGTCGAAGGCTGCTGGCTGCTGGCTGCTGGCTGCTGGCTGCTGGCTGCTGGCTGCTGGCTGCTGGCTGCTGGTCGCGGGTCGCGGGTCGCGGGTCGCGGGTCGAGGGTCGAGGGTCGAGGGCGCCGAATCTCGCCTGATCGTCACCCCAGCGAAAGCTGGGGTCCATGAGGGACTCGGGCAGGGTGATTCACCTCGGGTGAATCCTCATGGCTTCCCGCTTGCGCGGAAATGACGAGTGGGCACGTTGCTGCTCGCCCTGCTCGTCCTGCTCGTCCTGCTCGTCCTGCTCGCCCTGCCGACCTGCCCGTCCTGTCTTGAGCCCACCCGTCCCCCTGATTACCATACTGCCCTCACGATCCCGAGTAGCTCAGTTGGTTAGAGCAGCTGACTGTTAATCAGCGGGTCGGGGGTTCGAGTCCCTCCTCGGGAGCTTCCTGCAAGACGGGCAAGACGGGCAGGTGGGCGGCGCATGAGGCGCCGCTTTTTTTGGTTGCCTTCATCCTTCTTCCAGCATTTCCGCCAGCTTCAGCACCGTGTTCCAGTTCCGGGTGGTCACGGCACCGCGCAGCGGCAGCTTGTTGAGCTGGGCTGCAAGCGGGCTCGTACCCTGGCCGCTCGGATACCAGGTGTAGATCTCCTTCCCCGCCACCTCGAAGAGCTCGGGCCTCCAGTTCTTCGAGTGGAGTGGTGCGAGCTCCGTTGCCTTGGGCTGGTGCGAAAGAAATGTCACGCAGAGATATGACGGATTGGTCGCAACGTGCGCGAACGGATTTCCGGCAATGATGGCCCGCAGCTGCTTGCCGGTGCGCAGCGTCGTGGCGATGGGCCGACCCATGTGGCGCTCCAGCGCCGCTTCGATTGCACTGGTGAGCTCGTTTGCCTTGAGCTTCGTGGCAAGCACGGCGTTGCCACTCTGCACATACGTCTTCACGTCACTGCAACCGATTTTCTCGAGCATGGCCCGCAGCTCGGCCATCGGCAGGCTGTTCTTCGTGCCGACGTTGATGCCGCGGAGGAGGAGGGCGTAGGAGGGCATGGTTTCGGGGCCCGTGTGAGATTGTTGCCGGGTCGCGGGTCGCGGGTCTAGGCTATTGGGTAGCCGTGGATCGTTGCGCGGGCGACCCGATTGCTTCGTCAGGCCCTTCGGGGCGACGCAAGCGTCGCCCCTACGGCCTTCCTCGCAATGACGCGTGGATCAGCCTCGGGTCGCCCATCCTGCCCATCCTGCCCAACCTGCCCATCCCGCCCATCCCGCCCATCCCGCCCATCACTCCAGCGCCCTCCACATATACCAGCTGGCGACGCTCCGAAAGGGCCGCCACCGTTCCCCGTGCGCCAGCAGCTTCTTCGGCTTGGGCAGCGTCCTGAGTCCGTAGGTGAGCGCGAATCCCTTCTGCACACCGAGGTCGCCGCAGGGAAGGACGTCGGGCCGGCCGAGGCGGAACATGAGGAGCATCTCCACGGTCCAGACACCGATGCCGCGCACGGCGGTGAGCCGCTCGATCAATTCTTCATCCGGCATGCGGCGCGCAGCCGCGAGCCTGGGCACGGTGCCATCCAGCACCTTGGCCGAGAGGTCGCGCAGCGCGAGGACCTTGTTGCGTGAGAGGCCCGCGCCGCGCAGCGTCTCGTCATCGGTATCGAGCACTGCCTGCGGCACGGGGAAGCGCTTCGGGCGATAGATCCTGACGAACCGGCCGAAGATGGTGGACGCCGCCTTGCCCGAAAGCTGCTGATACACGATCGACTCGGCCAGCGCATGGTAGATGCTCTGGGTCTTGATGGGTGTCAGGGCAAAGGGAATCGAGCGACGCATCAGCTTCGCGAGCACCGGGTCCTGGCGAGCCAGGTGGCGGCACGCCTCGCGGGGATCGTATTCGAGTTCGCCATTGCCGCGCCGGCGGCTGCGGTCTCCTGGGGCAATTGCGGTCATTGATGCTCCGGTTAGTGGTTTCGGTCAACGGTCGACGGTCTACAGTCAACGTCATTGCGAGGAGGGGTCATCGGCCCCGACGAGGCAATCGGGTCGACCGGACCAGGATGCAGGCCACCCGATTGCTTCGCCCTTGCGGGCTCGCAATGACAAGTCGACCGTTGACCGTTGACCGTCGACTATCTTCTCCCCATGACACCCGAACAATTCCGCGTCCACGCTCACCAGCTCGTGGACTGGATGGCCGACTACCTGCGCGATGTCGGCTCCGGTCCCGTCACGCCCGACGTGACACCCGGCCAGATCCGCGCATCATTGCCAGCCGAGCCGCCGGAGGAGGGCGAGCCGTTCGAGCTGATCTTCGAGGACTTCCAGCGACAGATCGTGCCCGGGATGACCCACTGGAGCCATCCCGGCTGGTTCGCCTATTTCCCCGCCAACAGCAGCCCGCCCAGCATCCTCGCCGAGATGCTCACCGCCACGCTGGGCGCGCAGTGCATGTCGTGGAGCACGTCACCTGCCGCGACCGAGCTGGAGCAGGTGACCATGGACTGGCTGCGCCAGCTGTCCGGCCTGCCGGAGGGCTTCACTGGCGTCATCCAGGACACCGCGTCAACCGCGACGCTCGTGGCCCTCGTCTCCGCGCGCGAACGCGCGCGTGCTCGGAGTGACGCGCCGCTCACCGTCTATGCGTCGGGTGAAGCGCACTCATCCGTGGCCAAGGCGGTGCGGCTTGCCGGACTGGGCGACACGGCCTTGCGTCTCGTACCCGTGGACGACACCTACGCGATGCGGCCCGATGCACTGCAGGGCCTGATCGGGGCCGACCGCGCCGCCGGACTGCATCCCGCGTGTGTCGTCGCCACGGTCGGCACCACGTCGTCCACGGCAGTGGATCCGCTGGTCCCGATTGGCGCCGCTGCCAGGGAGAACGATCTGTGGTTCCACGTGGACGCGGCCTACGCCGGCAGCGCCGCCTTGCTGCCCGAATGTCGTCACCACTTTGCCGGCGTCGAGCTCGCCGACAGCTACCTCTTCAATCCACACAAGTGGCTGCTCACCAATTTCGACTGCACCGCCTACTACGTGCGCGACGTACCGTCACTGCTGCGGGCGTGCAGCATCACGCCGGAATATCTCCGCACGGCGCACGATGCGGACGTCGTCAATTATCGCGACTGGGGCATCCAGCTGGGGCGACGGTTCCGCGCGCTCAAGCTGTGGTTCGTGCTCCGGTCATACGGGGCCGAGGCAATCCGCGCCATGCTGCGCCGGCACCTGGAGCTCGCCCGGCAGTTCCGCGCCTGGGTCGAGGGCGAGCCGGGGTTCGAGGTCATGGCTCCGTCGCCATTCGGGCTGGTCTGCTTCCGCCATCATCCCGCCGGCATGGGCGAGGCCGACCTCGACCGGCACAACGAGGCGCTGCTGGCGCGCGTCAATGCCAGCCGGGAGGTCTACCTCACCCACACGCGTCTGGACGGCCGCTACACCATCCGCATGGCCATCGGCCAATGGCAGACGACCGAGGCTCGCGTGGCGAGGGCGTGGGAGCTGGTGAGAGGAGCTGCGAGCTGCGAGCTCTGAGCGTTTGTCACTCTGAGGCCGCGAAGTGGCCGAAGAGGCGGCGCTCAGGATTGGCTTCGGTCCCTTCGCTCCGCTCAGGGTGACAACCACACAGCACACAGCTCACAGCTCACAGCTCACAGCTCACAGCTCACAGCTCACACCTCACAGCTCCCCCCAGCATCGGCGCCAAAAACCGCCCCGTCGGCGACTCCGGCGTCTCTGCCACCAGTTCCGGCGGTCCCTCGACCACCACGCGCCCGCCGTCCTTGCCGGCGCCCGGACCCATCTCGATCACCCAGTCTGCCCGCTTGATGACATCGAGATGATGCTCGATGACCACCACGGTGTGCCCCGCGTCCACCAGCCGGTCGAGCACCTGCAGCAGCACGCGCACGTCGTCGAGGTGGAGGCCCGTGGTGGGTTCGTCCATGAGGTACAGCTTGCGGCCGCCTCGCCGGCTGGCGCTGATGAGCTCGCGCGCAATCTTGAGCCGCTGTGCTTCTCCCCCCGACAGGGTGGTGGCGGGCTGGCCCAGCCGGAGATAGCCAAGTCCCACCTGCTGCAGTTGCCAGAGCGCGGCGCCGAGCCTGGGCTGGTGGCGGAAGCGGGTAATGGCCTCGGACACGCTCCACTGCAGCACGTCATGGATCGAATGCCCCTGGATCTTGACGTCGAGCACTTCCCGCTTGTAGCGCGTGGCGTTGCAGACCTCACACGGCACGTAGACGTCGGCGAGAAAGACCATCTCCACCTGCACGAGCCCGGCACCCTCGCATGCGTCACAACGGCCGCCGGCCAGGTTGAAGGAGAAGGTGGACGCGGTGTAGCCGCGCTGGCGCGCGAGCGGCTGCGCGGCGAACAATTCCCGGATCTCGTCGAACGCCTTGATGTAGGTGACCGGATTGGATCTCGGCGTACGCCCGATCGGTGACTGGTCGATCAGCAGCACGTCGCCCAGCAGCTCCCAGCCGCTGAGGTCCCGCACCGCACCGATCTCTTCGCCAAGGTGTTGCTTGGCGGAGGAGCCGCCGTGCAGGCGCTTCTCCAGTTGCCGGTAGAGGATCTCATGCACCAGCGTGCTCTTGCCGGAGCCGGACACGCCGGTCACGGCGGTGAGCGTTCCCAGCGGAATGTCCACGTCCACGTCGTGCAGGGTGTGGAGCGTTGCGCCGCGCAGCCTGAGCCAGGCGGGCCCGACGACGCGCCGCGCACTGGGCACCGCGATCCGCTTCCGGCCGGTGATGTACTCGCCCGTGAGCGAGTCCGCTGCGTCGGCGAGCGTGCCGGCGTGCACCACCTCGCCGCCATGCTCGCCGGCGCCCGGCCCCAGCTCCAGCATGAAATCCGCCTGCTCGATCACGGCGGGATCGTGCTCCACGACCAGCACCGTGTTGCCCAGGTCGCGCAGGCGATGGAGCACCGCCAGGAGCCGCTCCGTATCGCGCGGATGCAGGCCGATGCTTGGTTCGTCCAGCACATAGAGCGTGTCCACGAGGCGGGCACCCAGGGCGTTGGCGAGTGCGATGCGCTGGGCTTCGCCGCCCGAGAGCGTCCGCGCCTGCCGGTCGAGCGCGAGATAGCCGAGGCCGACGTCGCGCAGAAAGGAGAGTCGCGCGGTCACCTGTTCCAGCACCAGCTCGGCGATGACCCGGTCGCGCGGTCCGAGCGTCAGGCTGTCGAGCCAGGCGGCGAGTTCATCCATGGACAGTGCGGCCACTTCGCCGATGTGCCGCCCGGCAATCGTCACGGCGCGGGCATCGTCATTGAGTCGGCTGCCGCCGCAGGCCGTGCACGTTTCCGCCAGCTGGTATTGCCTGAGGAAGACGCGGATGTACTGCTTGTAGCGCTTCTCCTCGAGACTCACGAGAAATGGGAAGATGCCGAGATACTTTCCCTTCCGGCCGTGCAGCAGCTCCTGACGGACGCTCGCCGTGAGCTTCCGCCATGGTGTGTCGGGGTTGGCGCCGAGGTCGCGCGTGCGCTCGACCACGAGGCGGCGGCGGGATTCGTACCGAGGCTTGGTCCAGGGATCGATGGCGCCGTCGCGCACGCTCCGGTCGGGGTCGGGCACGATCAGCCGCTCGTCGTACTCGAGCGTGGCACCGAAGCCGTTGCAGGTGGCGCAGGCACCGCGCGGGTTGTTGAAGGAGAAGAGCGACGGCGTGATCGTGGCCGCGGGCGTGTCGCAGTTGCTGCACGCCAGGAATTCGGTGAAGCGGAGCCGGCGCCCGTCGTCGAGCACCGCCATGGCGACACCCTCGCCCTCGCTGAACGCGGTCGAGACCGCTTCATGGAGGCGGCTGGCCGACGCGTCCGACACCGTCAGCCGGTCCACCACCACCAGGAGGCCCTCATCGCCGGCGAGATCGGTCCCGGCCGGCAGGTCATCGAGATGCTGCGGCTCACCCAGGTGCAGGACCCGGACGAACCCCATGGCGCGCAGATTTTCCACGATGGCATCGTGGCTGTGGCGCGCCGAGGCGGGGAGCGGAAAGGTGACGAGCACCCGGCTGGCGCCGGATGCCAGCACCTCGCTCGCCGCTATCTCCGGTGTCTCGCGCCGGACCGGCGCGCCGCAGCGGCGGCAGAACGGCTGGCCGATGCGGGCCCAGAGGAGCCGGAGAAAATCGTAGATCTCGGTGGCGGTTCCGACGGTCGAGCGACTGGAGACGGCGGGAT
>DASTFH010000075.1:0-2442 GCA_035708725.1 Gemmatimonadales bacterium
CAGATAGAAGTTGAGCCCATCGGCCCAGGCGTCCATCAGCTTCTGCAACCACCTGGGACTCCGGCCGTACATCGCCTTGAGTGAGTCGTCCTGGATGTAGAGCCGGGCACGCAGGTCCTGCATGATGGCGTCCTCGCCCTCAGCTTGCGCAGTGCGCCCGAGCGCGAAGAGGTAGTTCGTCTCGATCCGGTTGAAGTCGTCCTCGGCCTGGGCGTAGATCATGCCGAAGACGGCGTCGGCATCGCTCTTCCCGTGAACGTGGGCAATCCCCCAGTCATCGCGCGTGATGGTCACGGCACTGGCCTCGCGCTGCCAGCGGGCGATGTCGGATGACGATTGTGCGGCGAGGGGCGATGCGACGATGGTGGTGAGGCAAATGGCGGCGAGCTTGATCATCGGGATCCCTGTAGGGGCGGCCAGCGGCCGCCCCATCACTGCGCGATGTAGGTTGATGGGGATTTCAAGGGTGCGGGAGCGCGTGGGAAAGCGCAAGGTCTATGGCTGTGAGCTGTGAGCTGTGAGAAGATGCCGCTCATAGCTCATAGCTCTCAGCCCTACTGTCCCGCGAGTGACGTGTTGAGGGTAGCCGCAGCGGCCAATGCACTCGTGAACAGTGTTCGAGTACTACCGCCCACCAGCGCGAAAGATACCTTGACCTCGTCACCTGCCCCCAGGCTGAACGGCCCACGTCCGATCAGGTGTCGGACATCCCCGTCAATGATCGCGGAGGATGCCCCGGAGGCGAGCAGGCTGTAATAGTCGGTGAGGCTGGCATCATCGGGCTGGGGCCAGCCCAGGTAGGAGAAGGACCCGGTGCCCTGTGCGCGAACGCCGACGATCGCAGGATAGGTGGCCTCAATCTGCTCATGCGCCTCCGATGCATCGGCGGTCGCCGTCTTCAGCACCACGTCATCCACCGGGGACATGTCGAACATCACGTCCCAGTCGACGAACAGACCGGCGCGCAGGCCGCTCATGACCTGGCTCGTGGTGTTGCGCAGCGAATAGCGCACCAGGAGGATGTCGGCCTGATCCGGACTGGCAAACGTTTCCTGCGTAATCCGGAGCCCCGGCACTCCCCCGTCGCCCTCACCGAGCGTGACGCGTGCAAAAGTGCGGGAGTTGCCCGTCCATGTCGCGTTGTTCATGACGCAGACCTGGCCCAATGGCAGGCTCCCCGCACTCGCGCCGTAGGGGGAGGCCGGCTCCCCGATCAGGGTGGTGCCTCCACTGGTGCCGACCACGAAACCGGCTGCGTACAGGACGCCAGTACCTTGCCAGGTCGTGCCGGGAAGAGTGAGCGAGGCGCCGGGTGCAACACCGCCGAAGACGATCGGCGCGCTCCAGGCATTCTCATTCACGACCACCTTGGTGGTGCATGGGGGCACCAGCAGGTTTGTGGTCGCCGAAAACGTGTCGTATGTGGCAGTGATCGTCGCCGTTCCGGGGCCGATCGCGGTCACCGTCCCGTCACTGCCGACCGTTGCGACCGCTTCATTGCTGCTGCTGAAGCCAAATGCAAAGTCCCGGTCGGTGAGTGCCTGCCCGGCGCCGCTTCGTGCCGTTGCCTCCACCGACATCGATTCGCCCGGCATCGCCGTGTCGCCCGCGGGAGTGAGGGATATGGACGCCACCGGCACGAATGCGAGCGTGAAGCCGGCGGTATCGCTCTCACCGGCCGCAGAGGCCGTAATGCGGACGCTGCCAGTGTCGAGCACCGTCACGAGCCCGGCCGCACTGACGCTGGCTTTCGCGTTGTCAGATGATGCCCATGCGAAGGTCACCCTCGTCATTGGTTTCCCTTCGGACGACGTGGCACTGGCATGGAGCTGCTGGGTCTCGCCTACGAAGAGGGATTCCGGCGTCGCGTCGAGTGTTACGCGTGCCACCGTCGGCTCATCGCCGCCAGGCGGCGGGGGCGGCGGCGGTTCGGTGCCGCTGTCGCCGCCACAGGCGGCGAGGAGAAGTGAGGCCAACAGCAGGACAGGCAAACGCCGAGGCATTGGGACCTCTGGACAGGAGAAAGAGCAAGATGAGATTGAGAGGTGTCGGTGCGGCTTTTGTAGTATGCGACGCGGTGCGGGAATGGGGAAGGCTGCTGGTCGGTGGCCGCAGTCACTCCCACTGGCCCTGCCATCCCGCTCCCTGCTCGCCCTGCTCGCCCTACAAGCCGACCTTCGCAAGCAAGATATCCACTGCACTGGTATACGCTGAGTCGGCGCCAAGCTGGCTATCGATCTGCCCGTGGGACTTGTCGAGCGGAAGGACGCTTGCCTCACCGCCCACCTCACGGGCCCGCGCCGCGAATGCAGTGGCCTGCGCGCACGAGTCCCGGCGCCGACTCGAGCAGACGAGCAGCAGCGGTGCCGTCGCGTGGTCGAGCCGGAGCGTGGGCGACACCCGGCGCCAGAAGACCGAGTCGCTTCCAAATGCACGGTCATA
>DASTFH010000076.1:0-4811 GCA_035708725.1 Gemmatimonadales bacterium
GAAGACCGCCGCGCCCGCCGATGCTGTCGCCGAGCACGCGTACCTCACCCTCGGCGGGTCGCCGCAATACGTCGAGATCACGTCGGCGTCGGCCAGCCACCCGGTGCTGCTGTTCATCCACGGCGGCCCCGGCTGGCCGCAGACGCCCATGCTGCGTGCCCTGAACACCACGCTCCCGGACGACGTCACCCTGGTCTCCTGGGATCAGCGCGGCGCCGGGCTCTCCTACCTGCGCGACTCGACACCCGGCAACGTGACGCTCGGCCAGATCGTCGCCGACGGCCATGAGCTCACGCAGTATCTCCAGAAGCGCTTTCACCAGCAGAAGATCTATCTCGCCGGCTTCTCGTGGGGCAGCATCATTGGTGTGCGGCTGGTGCAGCAGTACCCTGAGGACTACGCTGGCTACATCGGGATCGGGCAGGTGGTCAACGTACGGCGCGGGGTGTCAGTCTCTCGCGCGTGGTTGAACGGGCAGGTGCGCGCGGCGGGAGACACCGCGGGGCTACGGGTCCTGGCCGACCTCGCCCGGGACAGGCCGACGCGATGCCATGGCGACATGGCGTGTTTCATCATTCAGCACGATCTTCTCGAGAAATATCACGGTGCCACGTACTTGCCCGGGACCAACCAGTCGGTCGAGGCCGCCATGAAGCGGTATCCCGACTACGCCGCCTATGACTGGAATCGCGGGTTCCAGTTCTCCGTGGCGCACCTGGAGAAAGACCTCTTCGATACCGACCTGACCGGCGTCAGGCAGCTCGATGTCCCTGTCACGCTCCTGCTCGGCCGTCATGACTGGAACGTGCCCAGCGTCCTTGCCGCCGAGTGGCTGGACAGCCTGTCAGCGCCACGGAAGCGGCTAGTCTGGTTCAAGCATTCCGGGCACGGCCCGCTGGAGGAAGAGCCGGCGCGCTTCGATTCGGTGCTGGTTGCGGCTGTAGGGAAGTGAGACCTGTGCGCTGTGCGCGATGCGCTGTGCGCTGTAAGGATTACCTTTGGCCCCAAGCCCCATGCCCTATCACGCCATCAACCTCGCCCAGAAGCTCGCTCTCTTCACGGAGCAGTGGCAACCTCGGGTGATCGCCGAGATGAACGATTACCAGTTCAAGCTCGTGAGACTGCAAGGCGACTTCATCTGGCATGATCACAAGGAAACCGACGAGGCCTTCCTGGTCCTGGAAGGGAATCTCCGGATTGACTTCCGCGACGGCGCGGTGGACATCGGGCCCGGGGGGATGTACGTCGTGCCCAAGGGCGTCGAGCACAAGCCGTACGCCGAGCATGAGGTGAAGCTCCTGCTCATCGAGCCGCGCGGGGTGCAGAACACCGGCAGCGCCGGCGGCGAGCGCACGGCAGCGAACGATGTGTGGGTGTGACCAACAAAACACCCGGCCGGGTGCTGACGCACCAGGCCGGGCGAATTGTCGTGACAGAATGTATCAGCCAGGCTGCGCTGCTTAGGCGCTGACCTTGGTGACGTTCTCCGCCGCAGGACCCTTCTGGCCCTGGACGACGTCGAACTCCACGCGCTCACCCTCGGCGAGGCTCTTGAAGCCCTGCGCCTGGATTGCCGAGTGATGGACGAAGCAATCCTTCTGTCCGTCTTCGGGGGTGATGAAGCCGAAGCCCTTGGCGTCGTTGAACCATTTTACGGTGCCGGTGGTACGCATTGTGTTGCTCCTGATGGTGTTGTACAGCGTGTGCTCGTGACATTGCCTCACGAAAGGCTGCGGCCGCTCAGTCAGCATGCAAAAAGGGCCCCGGCGTATCTCCCGGGACCCTCGCAGCTCCTTGGATTAGCATCGCGCTGTTCAGCGCGACTGTCGCAGCCAGTAATGTACACGGCGTGCCGGCCCTGCACAAGGACCCCACACTCTCGAGAACACCTGGTAACCAAACCGGATGACCGCGGCGAAGGCCGTGCCGATCACCGCGCCGATGAGGCCGAAGCGCACGCCCCAGCTGCCCGCGGCGAACAGCGCCATGCCGACGCGCTCTGGCAACGACTCGATACCGGGGCGGGGATCAAGCAGGGCGAGCGCGGCCACCATGACGCCGCCTGCCACTCCCCACGCGGCACCCCGGGTCAGCGCATTCCGCAGCATGGCAAGAGGTCCACCGATTACGCAGATTCAAGGGATCAGGCAGATTGCACCCTGGCGGGTTCTCAGCGGTCAGCGGTCAGCGGTCAGCGGTCAGCTCTCAACTTCCAACGCCCACCCTCATGCACCTCCTCTTCGTCCACGGCATGGGCCGGACGAAACTCTCCCTCGCCCGGCTCGCTGTGGGGCTTCACCGTGAGGGTCACACGACCGAGCAGGTGGGCTATGTCGCGGCGACCGAACCGTTCGGGCGCATCGCGGCCCGAACCCGTCGCCGGCTCGAGGCGATAGCAGCCCAGGGCAGACCGTACGCCGTGATCGGACACTCGCTGGGTGGGCTCATTCTCCGCGCCGCGCTCGACGGCGTCACACCCGCTCCTCGGCACCTTGTCATGCTCGCCACGCCAAACCAGCCGCCAAGACTCGCGAGACGGTTGCAGCGGTTCTGGCCCTACCGGCTCCTCTGCGGCGAGTGCGGCCAGCTGCTGGCGCAGCCCGATTTTCTGGCGCACATCCCCGAACCAGCCATTCCATACACCATCATCGCCGGCTCCGCCGGCCCCCGCGGCCGCCGGAGCCCGTTCGGCAACGCGCCCAATGACTGGGTCGTGGCCGTTGAAGAAACGAAGATGCGACCAGACGATCAGCCGATTGTGCTGCCGGTGGGCCACACGTTCATGATGAATGACCGGCGGGTGCATGAGGCGATCGTGGAGGTGCTGGGGGAGCCGTGAGTTGAGAGTTGAGAATCGGGACGTGAGAGTTCAGAGCTGAGCGTGCAATGTGTCAATCAGCCCCATAGGCCCGTCTCCGATCGTCCCTCTTCGAATGGGTTCCGATGAAGCCGCTTGCCGGTACTTGCGCCTGGTCCGCGAGGGAGCGATGCACGACGATGGCTCGAAGTGACCCCGTGCCCAGGATGACTCTCGGTCGCATCGCCGCCGTTGCCCTGCTGCTCTCCGCTTGCGCTGGGAATCAGGTAACGGGATGGCCTTCCCGTGCACTGGCTACGGACGTTCCCGATAGCACGCTCCGGGTCTGGGAGGCGGTGCTCCGGGCCTATCATGCCGACCCCGGGCCATTCCATCCTTTCCTCAGCGCCAAGGCGATGCCTGTCATCCTTCGCGAGCGAGGCCGTGCGTCGGTGCCGGCAGTCTGGGCCGCTCGGCTCGTCGCCAACTCCGTGGTAGATGGCGTGTGCGATGACAGCGCCATGCTCAACTGCTGGAGCGACGTACATGCGCGCTATCTGGACCTCGGGGTGCCCGCGCGCGCCGATGGCGACACAGTCATCGTGCGAATCGACTTTACCCAGGAGACAACCGGCCTCTGCGGCACCGAGGAGTGGTCAACGCATCAGTACCTGTGGTCCGCGCAGGCCCGCGTCGTGGCGGGACGAGACAGACCTGAAGTGGTCGGGGACTCGATCGTATCGGTCAGCGATGAAGTGAGCTGCTCGATCGAGCCGATGTCGGCTGCGGAAATCCGGGCACGCGATCGCGAGCGCACCCTGCGTGCGCTGGCCGGCTGTTACCAGCTTGTGCTCTCCGCCGACTCCGCGCAATTCCTGAACATGAAGCGCTCGCCCGTCTCGTGGACCGACACCTCGCTTCAGCGCGTCATGGTGGACACGGTGAGGCTCGACAGCATCCCGGTCAGTACCCGGGACGGCTCGGGCAGCTGGCAGCTCTCGAGCGGGTTCAGCCGGGATCCGAAGAGTTCGTGGGGGTGGAGCGAGGGCCGACTTCAGATGGACATGGGCAACTTCTTCGTGGTGCGACATGTTGATCTCTGGCCCACCATGATTCCACGCCGACTTGCGGGGCGGGCGCGGGAATTCACCGACTCGTCTCAGGAGTACTTCTATTCCGCGCAGGCGACTCGGCTCGCTGGCGCATGCGGGCCACGGGAAGAGCGCTAGCGTGTCACGCTCACCTTGCTCCTCTTCTGCCATCGGGCACAGTTCGTCACGCTGCCGGCGCCGCGGCTCGCGAGGGTCGAACGCCACTTTGCGGCACGCTTCGGGCGGGCGCTGCAGATCGATCCCCAGATCGAGAACGGCACTCTCGGCGCCGGGTCCAATCATCTGGCAACCGAAGCGCTGAGGGCCACGCGAGCATCACGCATCGCTCCGGCGACCCGATTGCTTCGGCTGCTGCGCGGCCTCGCAATGACGCGCGAGGCCACCTTCGCGCGAACCGTAACCCGTGACTCGCGACCCGCGACCCCTCACCTCACCACCATCTCCCCCCTTAACCGAATATCCCTCGACGACGCGCCCACCATCACCTGCCATGTGCCGGGCTCCACGACCCACTGTGACGAGGCATTGAAGAGCTGCAGCTGCTCGCGCGTGACCTGGAACTGCACCTCCTTTGATTCACCCGGTCCGAGGGATATCCGTGCGAACCCCGCGAGCTGCATGACGGGCCGAGCCACGGAGGCGAGTTCATCGCGCAGGTAGAGCTGGACCACCTCATCGCCGGCCACCTTGCCGGTGTTGCGAACGGTGCAGCGAACTTCGGTGGTGCCGTCGGCATCCACGGCACCAGGTGTGATCGCCAGGTCCCGATATTCGAAGGTGGTGTAGCTCAGCCCATACCCGAACGGGAAGAGCGGCTGGCCGGTGAGATCCACATAATCATCGCCACGACCTGTCGGAGCGTGATTGTACGTGAGCGGTAGCTGGCCCTCCTCGATGGGAAA
>DASTFH010000077.1:0-36522 GCA_035708725.1 Gemmatimonadales bacterium
CGCCGCCCGGCAACAGTACGAACTGGCGCTGGCCCAGTGGTCAAACGCCGATCCCAGCCTGGCGGAGTATGTGAAGATGGCGCGGGTGGGGCTGGCAGCTCTACAGGACGGGTAGGGCGGGCAGGACGGGCGGGACGGACAGGTTGGTGAGGCGGGACGCGGGCGACGACTGATGACCGAAGACCGACGACCCACCTGCCCGCCTGCCCATCTTGCCCATCCTGCCCATCCCGCCCATCTTGTCGACGGGCCGGGCGCGATGGTCGCGGGTGCGGAAACGCGCTCGAGGAAAGTCCGAGCTCCACAGGGCAGACTGCCAGGTAACACCTGGGCGCCGAGAGGCGACGGACAGGGCCACAGAAAACAGACCGCCATGTGCGCAAGCATGTGGTAAGGGTGAAACGGTGGGGTAAGAGCCCACCGCCCCGAGCGCAAGCAAGGGGGCACGGTAACCCCCAGTCGGAGCAAGACCAAATAAGCGGCGAGGTGCGGCCCGCACCGACCATCCCGAGCGCAAGCGAGGGAAGCCGCGGGTAGGTTGCTTGAGGCGTCCGGCGACGGCCGTCCCAGAGAGATGACCATCTCCCGCAAGGGAAACAGAACTCGGCTTACGGCCTGGCCCATGGGCCCCCGGATCTCGTTTCGGGGGCCCTGTTTTTGCTTGGGCGGGAACGGGGGTCTAGTTTGGAAGCCATGAGCTGTGAGCTGTGAGCTATGAGAGGCTGATGCTTCAGGCTCACAGCTCACGGCTCATGGCTCATCGCTCATGGCTCATAACCCGAGGAACCGATGCTCAGCCGCTCCGCCCCGTTCGCCCTGCTGGCAGCGCTCTTTCTGCCCGTGAACGGCAACGCGCCAATTACGCTCAAGTACAAGGTCAGCCAGCACTTCTCGCAGACGATCGACCTCACCGCCATGGGTGGAGAACCCCAGTCGGGTGCGGCTGATTATGATGTCTATGTGACCATTAACAGCCAGGATAGCGCCGGCGGCCACGCGGTCGCCGTCCGGGTGGATTCGCTGGTGCCGGCCTCCGACGCCGACCCACAGGTCGCCGCAACATTGACGGCGCAGATGAAGGACGCGGCGGGCTCCGGCTTTATCGACGCCCGGGGCAAGGTGACCGGTTTTCCCGCCGACCCGAAGGGCGGGGCCATCCGGCAGCTTCTACAGGTGGTGTACCCGACAGTGAAGAAGGGGGCCAAGCCTGGCGACACCTGGAGCGACACGACGGCGGCGACCGATTCAATGATGGGCGGCGCCGTGTCGCGCAATGTCGTGACCAACTACACGGCGTCGCCGGGCGATAGGTGGAAAGGTGAACCCACCCTGAAGCTGGTGGCCGCCACCTCCTACACTGTTTCCGGCTCGCAGAGCGGGGTCGCGGTGGAGGGGAATGGGCGAAGCAATGGCACCTACACGGTGAGCCGCGCCGGCCACGTGGTCTCGGGACAGAATACCGGGCAGGTGAACATCAACGCGAAGAGCCCGCAGTCGCCGATGCCGATCCCGATCGTGAACGAGACGTCGTCCACGATCACGCTGCTGCCCTGACATGCGGATGCGATCCGCCCTGGGAGCCGCCGTCGTCCTCGCGATCAGCGCCTGCGCTTCATCGGCGACGGGCGGGGCATCGCCGGGCGCGCCGGCACCAGCTCCCGGTGCGGAAGCACCGGCGCCCGCGGCGCCGAGCAAGCCGACCGGCAAGGCCATCGCGCTGAAGCCGCCACCGTTCACGCGATACCAGCTGCAACGCGCCGACACCATGGAGCTGAAGCTGCCCGATGGCAGCTCCCAGATGCAGGCGTATCGCTGGAGCGCCTGGATCGACACCCGCACCTCGACGGAGACCGGCGGCTACCACCTGGTGCTGACCCTCGACTCGCTCGAGGTCGCCGTCTCGGGAGTGCCACTGCTGCAACCCGCGCTGGACAGCGCGCGCGGCACCCGCTGGACGGCGCACCTGGCCACCGATGGACGGCTCTCGAGCATCGAGACCGACCGTGAGAGTTCGGTTGCCCGGCAATTCGAGTCGATGCTGCGCTATCTCTATCCACCATTGCCGGGCGGCGCAGTGCGGTCCGGCACGACCTGGACCGATACGGCGACGGTGCCGACGCGGGCACAGAATTTCGACGTGCAGGAAACCGAACGGACCGACTACATCGCCACCGGGCCGGCTGTGCATGGCAGCGAGACGGTGCTGGTGATCGGCGGGAACGGGACCTTCACCCGCACCGGTACCGGTTCGCAGTATGACCAGCCGATGCAGTACCAGTCCTCCGGGCAGCGCCGTGTCACGTTCTATCTCGCGACCGAGGGTGCGCCGGCCGGCGCCGAAGGCACGGAAACGAGCCAGGTGACGGTGACAGTGCCGGCTGTGGGGCAGTCGCTCAGCGCCGACCAGCGCGGCTCCTTCCGGATCAGCGTCATCGGCACGCCCTGATCCCGCGTGCGGATCCTCCGCCGGGTACTTCTGGTCAGTGCAGCGGGAGCCGGGCTTTTCATCGCCTGGCTCTTTGCTGTGTGGCCCCCACCAGTCTGGTACGCCAGCCACTTTCCCAGCCGCACGGCGTTCATGGCGATGCGGGAGCGGAGTGGAGTGGAGAGCGTCGCCTATCGCCCCGTCCCGCTCGACAGCATCACGCCACTATTCGCACAGGCGGTGACCCTCGGCGAGGATAACCGCTTCTGGAGCCACTCGGGGCTCGACTTCGTCGAGCTGCGCCACGCGATCGGGTATCGCCGGGACGATTTTTCCTTCACCAGCGCGCGCGACCTGCGCGACCTGGGCCGTGCCCTGAGCCAGCTCTGGACCAGGCGGGATGACGTGCGCGGCGCCAGCACCATCACCCAGCAGCTGGCCAAGAATCTCTATCTCTCACCGTCGCGCAATCCGCTCCGGAAATTCAAGGAAGCGGTGACGGCCTACCGGCTCGAGCTGGCGCTGAGCAAGCGCCGGATCCTGGAGCTCTACGTGAACGTGGTGGAGCTGGGACCAGGTATCTGGGGCGTGAATGCCGCGAGTGAGGCCTATTTCCAGCGCCCACCCAACCGGCTCTCTCGTAGCCAGGCCGCGGCGCTCGCCGGCACGCTACCCTTTCCGCTCGAATCCAATCCGTCATTCCATCCGGCCCGGATGCGGTGGAGGCAGGGGTGGATTCTGGGGAGGATGGGGAGCTAGGGACGTCCCTCCTCTGTCACCCACATCACAGCACGCCATCCTCCTGCATGCCAAACTATTAGCTTCAGGAGGGCTGACACTTGGGCTGGAGGATCCCATGATGGACGATCACGACTACGAGGAGCGCCACGGATCCGCCTGGCGGGGACTGGGCGCCATGACGGTCGCAGCGGCGGTTGGGGCTGGGGTAGCGCTGCTGTTCACGACCGATACGGGCCGTCGCACGCGCAAGGCGGTGTCCCGTCAGGTACGCGACATGGAACTGCGCGACCGCGCCGAGGTGCTGGGCACCGCCGCGCTGGAAGGGATTGAATTGATGCGGGGCCGGCAGAACCACCGGAGCCACACTGCGCTATACGCAGCGCTGGGAACCGCCGCCGGCGCTACCCTTGCTGCCACGCTGGCGCCCGAAAGCACCCGGCGTGCCCGCGCATGGGTCGAGGACACCATCGATGAGCTGCGGCACAACGCATCCACCCGGTGGCGGATGCACCGCGCCAAGCGCGACAACCGGATGACACCCGACACTGCCCAGGCAATGCGTCGGCTGGAAGATTCGGTGGATTTCGTGCCGGACCGGGACTATGTGAGCCCCGTGGCGGTGCCGGAGGAGGCGCGGGGGGATATGGGGTAGGGCGCAGGGGCCCGGCTTGCCGGGCCCCTGCTTCAGTCTACCAGCCGCAATGGCATCACCAGCGCCAGGAAACTGGCCGGGTCGTCCCAGCCCACCGGCTCGCAGGTGGCGGCGCGTTCGGGCGCCTTGAAGGTGAGCCGAACTTCGTCGGTGGGCATGAACTTGAGGATTTCCAGCAGGTACGCCGCATTGAAGCCGATCTCCAGCGGGTCTCCTTCGTAACTCACCGTCACTTCTTCCTGCGCCTCACCCAGGTCAGGCGTCTGCACCGACAGCTTGCAGGAGCCGTTGGCAAAGCCCATGCGGATCCGGTGGGTCTGGTCACTGGCGACGATATGCATGCGGCGGAGCGCCGAGGTGAGCGCCGCCTTGTCCACGGTGGCGACCTTGTCATTCTCCCGCGGAATCACCTGCTCGTAGTTCGGATACGGACCTTCGATGAGCCGGGTGAAGATCTGGGTTGTCTTGCTCCGGAAGGCGAGGTGATTCTCGCTCCGGGCAATCTCCACTTCTTCATCCGAGCCGAAGAGCCGGCGGATCTGCTCCAGCGCCTTGGGCGGGACGATGAGATCCGCTTCGGCACCCGATCCCGCCGTGGCGGGAACGTCCATCTTGGCCAGGCGGTGGCCGTTGGTGGCTACCATGCGCATCCGCTCAGGCCGGAGCTCCCACAGCACGCCGTTCAGGATCGGGCGGCTCTCTTCGGTGCTGGCCGCGAACGCGACGTGGGTGATCAGTTTCTGGAGATCGCCCGAGGTGGCGTGCCATGCCTTGTCGAACTTGACTGCCGGAAAGGCGGGAAATTCTTCGCGCGGCAGTCCCAGGAGTCGGAAGCGCGACCGGCCGCATTCAATGGTGACGCGCTGCTCACCCGAGGCGGTGAGGCGGATCGATGCGCTTGGCAGTTCGCGCACGATCTCGACCAGCTTGCGGGCGGGAAGGGTGATGGCTCCTTCCTGGTCGACCGATGCGCTCGCCGTGGTGCTGACCGAGATGTCAAGATCGGTACCGCTCAGGCGGATCCCGTCCTTGGTGGCCTCGAGCAGGATGTTGGCCAGCACCGGAAGCGTCGTCTTGGACGGCACCGCCGCCGCAACAGCGACGAGCCCTTCCTGCAGCTGCTCCCGCGTGATTGTCAACTTCATGCGTGTCCTCGGTGTGCTATGATAGATACTACCAGACCATTTCATAAAACTAGCAGCAGCAGTAGAGGGTCTGGATATGTGGACCAGCGCGCCAAGCTGCGGCGCCGCCAGCGCATCCGCCATTCACCTGCTGTTGAACTTCTGTGTGGGCAGTGGAAGATAGGCGAGGATCCCCGCACTTTCACACCGCCATCCAGATTCCCCACATCACCGCTTTTCCACGCGTGGACAGCCGTGGGGAAGAACTCAATCCACCGTCACCAGTTCCTGCCGTGCGTGCTCCACGCGCTCGCGGAAGGAGCGGTCGCGCTGCATCTGGCGCTGCACCTTGTCGACGCTGTGGATCACGGTGGAGTGGTCGCGCCCACCAAACGCGTGCCCGATCTCGACCAGTTGCATCTGCAACAGCTCGCGCGCGAGGTACATGGCGATCTGTCTCGGCACGGTGAGCGTCTTGATGCGCGCCTTGCTGCGGAGGCCTTCCGGGGTCACGCCCCAGCGCCGGGCCACCACCTCCTGCACCCGGTTGATGGTGGGGCGGGGCTGGCTCTCCTGGTCCTCGTCGGCACCGCGGATCTTGTCGGCCAGCGCCTCGCGCGCCAGCTCGATGGAAATTTCCCGGTGCTTGAGCGAGGCGTAGAGCAGCATCTTGATGATGCAGCCCTCCAGCTCGCGCACGCTCGACCGGACGTGTTCCGCGATGAAGCGGAGGACGTCGTCCGGGATGGTCAGCTCCAGGTGGTCCTGCTGCTGCTTCTTCTGCAGGATCGCGATCCGGTGCTCCAGGTCGGGCTGGCCGATGTCGGCCACCATGCCCCACTCGAAGCGGCTCACCAGCCGGGCCTCGAGGTTCGGGATTTCCTTGGGCGGGCGGTCCGACGTCAGGACGATCTGCTTGTTGGCCTCGTACAGCGCGTTGAAAGTGTGAAAGAACTCCTCCTGCGTCATTTCCTTGCCTTCGAGGAAATGCACGTCGTCCACCAGGAAGAGATCGGCATCGGCCCGGTAGCGCCGGCGGAACTCCGGCATGGTCCGGCTGTGGATGCTCTCGATCACCTCGTTGATGAACTGTTCCGCGCCCACGTAAAGGACGCGGGTGGTCGGGTTCTTCTTCAGCACCTTGTGCGCGATGGCCTGCATCAGGTGGGTCTTGCCGAGCCCGGTCGCGCCATAGATGAACAGCGGGTTATATGTCTTGCCGGGCGCCTCGGCCACGGCGTGAGCGGCGGCGGCGGCCAGCTCATTGGACTTGCCGATGACGAAGTGCTCGAACGTGTAGCGTTCGTTCAGCGGCTGGGTGGTCGAGTTGATCGCGGCCGGCGAGGCGGTGCTCGGCGCCGGTGCCACGAAAAAGTCCATCTGCGGCCGGCTCTGGCGATCGGCCAGGACCTGGAAGCTGATGGCGACGTCGCGATGCACCACGTCCCGCGCCAGCCGGGTCAGGATGGGAAGATGCTTGGTCTCGTTCCACTCAACCGCAAACTGGTCCGGTGCCCCGACAACGAGACGCTCATCATCGAGCGAAATCGCCTCGGTCGGTTCCAGCCAGCTGTGTATGGTGTGTTCGGGGAGCTCACGCGCGGCGGCTTCCAGAATCTGCTTCCACGCGTCTCGTGCGGACAACTGCATTTAGGCTCGAAACAGGTGAGGGTGAACCAAGGGCGAGGGATGTTACGGGCCGCTTGTGGAAAAGTCAAATGGGGTCGAGAAGTCGGGGGGTCGAGAGGTCGAGAAGTTCGATTCACGTGTCATTGCGAGCCCCGAAGGGGCGAAGCAATCGGGTCGCGCGGACTACCATGCGAAGGCTACCCGATTGCTTCGGGCGCTTCGCGCCCTCGCAATGACGTGCGATACCAGCCTCGACCCCTCGACCCCCTCGACCCCCTCGACCAGCTTGACCCAACCCCATCCCCTTGGCTAACTTCCCCGGCTCACTGGAGGAGTCGCTCGATGAAGCCGTCGTATCGTCCGCGCAACAAGCGCCGGATCGCCAAGCATGGATTCCGCGCCCGCATGGCCACGCGCTGGGGCCGGGCGGTGTTGTCGCGCCGGCGGAAGAAGGGGCGCAAGCGCCTCACGGTGTCGCTGCCGTCCAAGCACGGGAGCGCCTGACGGCGTCGGAGGGTCTCGCCCGGGCCGCTCGGCTTGGGCGGGCCGCTGACATTCGCCGGTGTCTGGCCAAGGGACGGCGCCGGCGGTTCGAGCACCTCGAGATGATCTGGGCTGACAATGAAACGGGCCACCCGCGTCTGGGACTCATCGTTCCGAAGTTTGGAGCGAACGCGGTGGCCCGTAATCGTTTGCGGCGCCGCCTCAAGGAAATCTGGCGCCGGGAGGTACAGCCGGTGCAGCCTGCCTGGGATCTGATCATCCGCATTCGGCGCGAAGCCTACAGCCAGAGCTTTGCCGAGCTGCGCCGCCAGCTCACCGGCTGGCGCGATTCGGTGATCACCGGACGGTGAACGGTGCCGGACCTGCGCACCATGCCCCGCCTCGCCCTCGCCGGGCTCATCCGCGGCTATCAGCTGGTGATCTCACCGGCTCTTCCCGCCGCCTGCCGCTTTACGCCCACCTGCTCCCAGTATGCCCTGGAGGCAGTCCGACGCTACGGCGTCTTCAAGGGCTCCTGGCTGGCCGCACGGCGCCTCGCCAAGTGCCACCCGTTTCACGAGGGTGGCACCGATCCTGTTCCCTGAACCCGTGACCTGACAAGACATGGACCGTCGAGTCATCTGGGCGGTGGCGTTGATGATGCTCGTCGCGCTGTTGCCCACCTTCTTCTTCAAGCGCCCGGCTGTGGACGGTCAACGGTCGACGGTCGACAGCCAGCAGTCGACGGTCGACCGTCGACGGTCGACAACCGACGGTCAACAGGCACCGGTCGCCGGGCAACCCTCGACCGTTGACCGTAGACCGTCGACCGTTGACAGCAGTTTCCCCGCCGATACGGTCATCGTCTCCTCCCCCCTGTACACCTATCGGATCTCGACCCGAGGCGCGGCGCTGGTGGGCGCGGAGCTGGCCAACTATCGGAGCATGGCCAGCGGCAGTTCGGGTCGGGTCGAGCTGGTCCGGCCGGGGGAGCAGCTCTACGCGCTGGCCATCGTGAGCGGCAGCGACACGTTGTCGCTGGCGGACTGGAGCTTCACGCCCTCGGCTCGGCGGGTGACGGTGGGCGATGCGCCCGCGCCGCTCACGCTCACGGGCAGCAACGGCAGCTTCAGCGCGCGGATCACCTACACGTTCCACCCGGGCTATGGCTTTGACGTCGATGCCCAGGTCGGTGGTGTGGGCGCCAACGGCGGGCTCGCGACGATCGGGCTCGGAACCGGGCTCGAGAATACCGAGAACGACTCGACCCAGAATTTCAGCAAGTACGCCGTCGTCGTGAAGAACAGCGGCGCCGACCGCACCGACTTTCGCTCGCTCGATCCCGGCGAGCGGAAGGTGCTGTCGGGTCCGTTCGAATGGGCGGCGGTCAAGTCCAAGTATTTCGTGGCCAGCCTCTTCGCCTTTGACAGCAGCTCGGCTGCCGGCCGGCTGAGCGGCGTCACCGCCACCGTGCCGGCCTCCGCGCCCAAGAATCCCAACGCGGTGCAGGTGCAGGCCACCATGCCGGTGCCGGCCGCGGGTACCGTCCGGTTCCGCGGCTACGTGGGCCCGATGGAGTACGACCAGCTTCGCGCCATCGGGCATGATTTCGATGACGTGAACCCGTACGGCTGGCCTGGCGTCCGGACCGTGATCCGCTTCTTCGCCGTGCCGGTGCGCTGGCTCCTGGTGCAGATGCACAGTCAGCTCAAGCTCACGTACGGCGTGGTGCTCATTCTTTTCGGCGTCCTGCTTCGGCTGCTGCTCTGGCCGCTCAACCAGAAGGCGATGCGCGCCAACATGCGGATGCAGGAACTGCAGCCCCAGCTCAAGGCGGCGCAGGAGCGGTTCAAGGACAATCCGCAGATGCTGCAGCAGGAGATGTTCCGGCTCTACAAGGAATACGGCGTCAACCCGATGAGCGGCTGCTGGCCGATGATGCTGCCCATGCCGATTCTCTTCGCGCTCTTCTTCGTGTTCGAGAACGCCATCGAGCTTCGGGGGCAGGCCTTTCTCTGGCTGCCGGACCTGGCCCAGCACGATCCGCTCTACATCATTCCCGTGCTCATGGGACTTTCGATGTGGGCGGTGAGCAAGGTGGGCCAGATGGGGATGCCGCCCAACCCGCAGATGAAGATGATGCTCTACGTCATGCCCATCATGATGACGTTCTTCTTCTTTCGTTTCGCCTCGGGGCTCAACCTGTATTACCTGGTGAGCAACCTCGCCAGTATCCCGCAGCAGTGGATGCTGGGCCAGGAGCGCAAGCGGAGGACAGCACGCGCCATCGTGAATGTGCAGACAGAAGGGAAGACGGGAAGGCGGAAGAAATAGGTCAAGAGGGTCGAGGGAGTCGAGGGGTCGAGCTCGACCTCTCCACCGTCTTGACCCCTCGACCGTCTTGACCCCTCGACCATGATCACCGATCCCATCGCCGCCCTTGCCACGCCGCCCGGCCGCTCGGCGCTGGCGGTGGTGCGGCTGGCGGGACGGGGCGCATTCGAGGTCGCGGCAAAGGTGGTGAAGAATTTCCGGGCCGAGCCGAGGGTGGCACAGCTCGCCACCTTCATTGACGCTGCCGGCCATCCGATCGATCGCGGTATCTACCTGGTTTTTCCTGCTCCTCGCAGCTTCAGCGGTGACGATACCGTGGAGTTCACCTGCCACGGCGGATTGAGCGCGCCGGTCCAGCTGCTCGCTGCGCTCCAGGCCGCGGGCGCTCGACCCGCCGCGCCGGGCGAATTCACCCGCCGCGCGGTACTCAACGGCCGCATGGATCTGCTGCAGGCTGAAGCGGTGGGTGATCTCATCGATGCGACCGCGCCGGCCCAGGGCCGCGCCGCGCTGGCACAGCTTGAGGGGAACCTTTCTCGCCGCATTCACGAGCTCCGCGAGCAGTTGCTGGAGATCGAGACCCTCCTTTCCTACGACATCGATTTCCCCGGTGAAGACGACGGTCCTGTCGCGCCGGCGCGGATCAGTGACGCGCTGGCACGCGCCGCCGGACAGGTCGAGCGTCTCCTCGCCTCGGCGCCGGCCGGCGAGCGCTTGCGGGAAGGGGCGCTCGTTGTGATCGCCGGCCGGCCCAACGCCGGCAAGTCGTCACTCTTCAACGCCCTGCTGGGCAGTGACCGGGCCCTGGTGACCGAGATCGCCGGCACGACGCGCGACGCGATCGAGGCGCACCTCAGCTTTCTCGACTGGCCAGTGCGGCTGGTTGACACCGCCGGGCTTCGCACCACCGATGACCGGATCGAGGCAATGGGTGTGGAGGTGAGCCGCCGCTGGCTCGACGCCGCCGACCTCGTGCTCCTGTGTGTCGAATCTGGTACTGCGCTGAGTGATGAGGAGACGACGCTCCTCGAGGCGTATCCCGCGCTCCTCGTGCGCACCAAGGCGGACCTCGTGCCAGTGACGGGCGGCGTGTCGGCGGTGACCGGGGAAGGGCTCAATCAACTCCGGCGCGACGCGGCAGAGCGGCTCTTTGGTGGCCGGATGGCACTGGCCGATCTGGAACCGGGCCTCAGCCGGGAGCGGCACCGGGTGGCACTTGCGTCGGCTGAAGCCGAGCTGGCAGCGGCCAAGCCGCATCTCGGTCGTGATGGCGACGCGACACTGGCGTCACATCACGTGCGGAGAGCCACTCTTGCGCTCGATGAGCTGATCGGCGCCGTGGATATCGAACAGGTGCTGGACCGGGTGTTTGCGGGGTTTTGTGTAGGGAAATAGCTGGACAGTTGGACAGCGGGTCGAGGGTCGAAGACTCGCCCTTCGCATCATTGCGAGCGCCGAAGGCGCGAAGCAATCCGGTTGCCTGGATCGGGATGCCGGCTACCCGATTGCCTCGTCGGAGGCTGCGCCTTCTCCTTGCAATGACATCCGAGCCAGATCCCGTGTCCCGCGTGTATCACTGTCCATCTGTCCAACTGTCCATCCTGCCTATGCTGTCCTCATTCCCCGCGCCGCTTCTTCCGCCGCCGTGACTTCTGCCGCGCTGGCGCGCAGGGCGGCGGCGATGCCGAGCTGATTGACGATGGCGTCGGCCATGCGCCAGCCCAGGTAGTAGCCGGAGCGCTCGGGGAGGACGCGTCCATTGATGAGGCGCGCACTCGGGCTCATGCCGCCGGTGAGGTAGCGAAGCCGAAGGCCCAGGCCGCGAAAGTCGAGCTCGGGTCCGGTGATCCGGCGCAGCTGCGCCTCCATTTCCCGCAGCCTGCTGTACTGGCGCCGTGCGTAGCCGAAGTAATCGGCGGCGGCAAAGCCGGGCGCCACGCGCTGTGCGGCATGCACCGCCAGCCCCTCGTTGACGAGGAGTTCCCGCAGAGTGGCCCGGCTGCCGGTGACCCAGTAGTCGTAGTAGCCACCGTTGTCATCCACCAGGCGGCGGATTTCGCTGGCACTGGTGGGCGAGGTGTAGCGCACCACGTGGGCCAGCTCGTGCGCCAGCCAGACGGGAATCAGCGCGGGCGAGAGCCCCATCCCGAAGGTCTCGGCGTTGGGGCGACCGGTAAAATGCTCCACGCAGATAAAGGCGGCGCCCCGCCCGTCAATGACCAGCTCGCCGGCGTTGGCGGCTCCCATTCCCACCATCAGGTAGACGTCGGCGGGACGATCGAGCTGGAGCAGCTCGGTCGCCGCCGCCGAGGCGTCCTCCGCGATCGCTTCGAGATTATGCGAGGCCATGACGGCGCGGAGATCATCCCGCTTGGCGCTCAGCGCGTTGAGCACCACCTTGTGCGCCTGCGCCGAATCGGGATCGAGCACATAGTTGCGCCAGTAGGCGTCGAGCACGGGACGATGTGCCACGCGATAGCGGGCGTAAGCAGCTTCAGGTTCGTCGGCGTCGAGGACGGAGAGAAATTCGGGAAGGAGATTGATGAGCACGGGCCATGATAGAACGCAAGCGAAGCTTGCGCAAGACGGACGGGTGGACAGATGGACGGTTGGACAGAACTTGCCAGCGAAGACTGTCCAACTGTCCAACTGTCCAACTGTCCGTCTTTAGTGCAGCTCCGTCTTCTTCTTCCTCGAAACCTCGTCGAGAAACCGCCGCTCGGTTGGCGTCAGGCTCGCAATACCTTGCGCGCTGATCTTGTCGAGCAGGCGATCGAGTTCGGCACTCGTCGCGTCTGATTCGGGGCGCGGCCGAGGGCGAACGATACCGGGTGGTGAGCGGCGGCTCATGGCTGCTTCCTGCGCCAGCGGCGGCACCCGCACCAGGCGCTCGACCGGCCTCGGCTGGATGCCGCGGCCCTGCGAGGCCTGCAGGCGGAAGAACAGGAAGCCGAAGATGGCGCCACCGATGTGGGCAACGTGCGCGATGCCGTCAGAGGGAGCGAGGAGGGCCAGGGCCACGTCCAGCGCTACAAATGCGAGCACCAGGGTACGCGCACGGATGGGGACGGGGATCGGGAAGATGAAGAGGCGGGCGTCCGGCCAGTAGAGCGCGAACGCCACGGCGATACCAAGAATGGCTCCGGAAGCGCCGATGATCGGGCCAACCGTCATGGCCTTGCTCAGCGCCCAGCAGAACGCGGCCGCGCCCACGCCACAATAGAGGTAGTAGAGCAGGAAGTTACGGCTCCCCATCCGCTCTTCCACGGCACAGCCGAAGACAAAGAGCGCGATGGAGTTGGCCAGCAGGTGCAACAGCCCGCCGTGCACGAAGAGGTAGGTGACCAGCCCCCAGGGCTGGGCGCCGACGGCAGCTGGATCGAAGGCGAGCGCCATGCGGATGCCGGGCGCCGTGAAGATGGTCTCCAGGAGCAGCAGCACCACGGCGTTGGCGGCAATCAGACGCCCGACCCATGGGGTAATCCGGGGATACGACAACAGACTCATGACGCTTGCGCCCTGCCTTCTTCAGTGTCCTGCCGGCTACTGCCCGGCGGCCCGGCGGGCGGTGCGGCAGATGCGCTCGCACAGCTCCGGGAACTCGATCCCGACTGCCGCCGCTGACTGCGGCATGAGGCTCGTGGCCGTCATGCCCGGCAGCGTATTCACTTCTAAACAGAAGAGCCGGCCCTCGGGTGTCAAGCGAAAATCCACTCTGGAGTAGCCGCCCAGCTTGAGCGCTTCGTGAGCCAGGACACCAAGCCGGCCGCATTCCCGGGCCACGGATTCCGGGAGGTCCGCCGGGAAGGTCTCGGTGGACATGCCGGGAGTGTATTTGCACTCATAGTCGAAAATATCGTGCCGGGGCACGATCTCCCCCACCGCGAGCGACTTGCCTTCCAGGATACCCACGGTCAGCTCGCGTCCCGGCACGAATCGCTCGACCATCACCTCATCATCATACTGCCGCGCCAGTGCCACAGCAGCGTCGAAGTCTTCGGCACGCTGGACCACAGTGAGCCCCACCGTAGAGCCCTCCTTGGACGGCTTGACCACCAGCGGCCAGCCGAACTTCTCCTCGGCCCGCGCCACGGGAATGGGAGCCATGCACCAGTCAGCGGTGGGCACGCCGGCCTGCCGGAAGAGCCGCTTGGAGATGTCCTTGTCCATGGCCATGCCGCTGCCGAGGCGGCCGCTGCCCGTGTATGGGACACCTACCATCTCGAGGAGGGTTTGCAGCGTACCGTCCTCACCGTGGCCGCCATGCAGTGCCAGGAAGAGGACGTCGGCGTCGCGGACGGCGCGGAGGCCGGAAAGTCCCGAGAGCAGCAGCCCCCGCTCCAGCGTGCGGAGCCGTTCGACCGACGGGGGTTCGGCGCCGACCGCCGCGCCCAGCAGGCCGTCTTCTTCCTTCTCGGGGACGTAACCCAGCGCAGTATCCACCACGGACACGTCATGTCCGCGCGAGCGGAGCGCCGCAACGATCTGGGAGGCCGAGGCGAGCGCCACGTCGCGTTCGGAGGAGGTGCCGCCGGTGAGTACGGTTATGTGCATGCAACCCACGTACGTAAAGGTAGGGGCGACGCCCGCGTCGCCCTATGTCCCGATGCGACGCTCGCGCCGCCCGATGACGCGCCGCCCGTTGTGTCGCCCAGTGCATCACGCCCGCAGCATTCCGGCGTCCAGCATCCGTTCGACGGCCCGGTCTGGATTCATCGCAATGTAACGCCGGATGTTCTGCAGGGCCCGTGCATCAAGAATGATGCGGTCGTAGTAGCCACGCTGCCAGACCGGGGAGCCAGCCATGTTTCGCGCCAGATTGGCCTGGCGTGCCGCCGCTGACTTGAAACCACCGATCACCGTGCCGAGCGATGGCCGATGTCTGGTCCAGTCTGCATCCAGCAGGGTAATGATTCCATGAACGTGGTTGGGCATGATGACGAATTCGTCAAGCAGGATTGAGTCGCGGTGATTGGGAAGGTCATCCCACGCGTTACGCACCGCGGCGCCGGGCTTGCTCAGATGCATCACGTCCGATTCGAGCCATCCCAGGATGGGCCGGCGACCGGCTGTGCATATAGTGATGAAATAGTGACCCGGCGAGGTGAAGTCGTGTAATGCATGCCGCATGTTGACGCGGCGAGGAAGGTCGGCCAGCATGATGGTCTCCCGAAAGTTGACTGACGGGAAACCATGGGGCTGCGCCGGCATATCACGGTATCGAGATCATCCGACGCTGTACCCTTTAACGCATGGGGGTCAGCGGGCCTTGGGGCGACGCGTTGACGGGACTTGGGCGACGCAAGCGTCGCCCTACCGGCCAATCATCCGCTGCAACAAATCATACCGGCTCACGATGCCCACCGGTTTGCCATTCCGGGCCACCAGCACCGCCGGGCTTTCGCGGGTGAGCGCCGACGCCAGGCGATCCACCGGAAAATCGGGATCCACCTCGGGGAAGGGGCCGTCCATCACTTCCTTCACGGGACGGTCGAGCAGCGTCGGCTGCGAGAGCGCGCGGGTCATGAGCGAGTTCTCGATCAGTCCACCCACGCACCTGTCATCCTCCATGACCGGAATCTGGCTCACGCCATACGACGACATGAGGTTGAGCGCCTGCCGCACCGCAGCACTCGGCGCCACCTGCACCAGCGCCGGCGCGCCATCCCGACGGGCGGCGATAATCTCACCCACGGTGACGGGGGCGCGGTCGAGCATCTGGTTCTCTTCCATCCAGTCGTCGTTGAAGACCTTGGAGAGATAGCGCTCGCCCGTGTCACAGAGAATGGTAACGATGCAGGCGTTCGGATCATTCAGCTCCTGCGCCACATCGAGCGCCAGCGCCACGTTGAGCCCCGCCGAGCCGCCCACCAGGATTCCTTCTTCCCGCGCGATACGGCGCGCCATGGTCATCGCCGTCTTGTCGGGCAGCTGGCGCCACTCGTCCACCTGGTCGAACCAGATGGTGGTGGGAATCTTGTCGCCACCGATCCCTTCCACCTTGTATGGATGCCCCACGCCCATGACGCCGTTCTCGGCGTAGCCGGTATAGAGCGAGCCAACCGGATCACCCGCGATGACGCGGATCTTCGGGTTCTTCTCCTTGAGATACTTGCCCGCGCCACTCACCGTGCCGCCGGTACCGGCGCCCGCGATGAAGTGCGTGACCTTGCCCTCGGTCTGCTCCCAGATCTCGGGGCCGGTGGTGCGGTAATGCGACTCGGGGTTCTGCTGATTGTAGAACTGGTTGGCGAGGATGGCGCCGGGTGTGTCGTGGACAATCTGCTTGGCCTTCATCACGTAATTGTCGGGATGATCGGGCGGGACCGCGGTGGGCGTCACCACCACGTCCGCGCCATAGGCCTTGAGCAGCCGGACTTTTTCCTGTGACATCTTGTCGGGCATGGTGAAGATGCAGCGATAGCCCTTGAGCGCTGCCGCAATGGCCAACCCCACGCCGGTGTTGCCGCTCGTGCCCTCGACGATGGTTCCGCCCGGCTTGAGGTCGCCCGCCTTTTCCGCCGCCTCGATGATGGCGAGCCCGATCCGGTCCTTCACCGATCCGCCCGGATTCACGTACTCGGCCTTGCCATAGATCGGCGTGGGCACGCCGGCGCCGATGCGCGAGAGCCGGATCAGTGGCGTCCAGCCGATGGTGTCGAGGACGGAATCATAGGGACGGGGATGCGGCGGGGTCATGGAATTTCCTGGCTGCCGGGGTTGCGGAAGTGCACCGGCTGGATGAAGGCACCGGCCACCGGGCTGCCCTTGAGCAGGGCGGGCGCGAACTGGAGCTTGGGCGCCGCATCAAGCGCCGCCGTGTCCAGTGCCGGATAGCCGCTCGACTCGGCGATGCGGGTGGAATCAGGGACAAGCTTGCCGGTCGAATCGGCAAAAAGCCGGAGCAGAACGGTACCCTCGATGCCCTGCTGGGCCAGGGCCACGGGGTAAATCACCGGTGACACAGGATTGACTGCCACCGGCGGCTCATCACCGCGCTCAACCACGGGCCGGGCAGAGCTGGGGAGCGAGGCGGTGCCATCCGGCTTGGGCCGGCAGGCGAGGGCAAGGACGGCAAGGGCAAATATTGCGGTTCGGGCCATGGTGAAAGCTAGGCGGGATGGGCAGGATGGGCGAGATGCGTCATTGCGAGGACGCGCAGGAGGGGCAAAGCCATGCCTTTACCGGTCCTGCGCTACGAAGCAACCTTGCAGCCCGACAGCGATCTTCGGCGGAGCCTCCATCGCACTCGGTCACGATCTTGCACCGCCATTCGAGGATCGGCCAGAGGATTCCAGCGACTCGCCACCGCCATCTACTCCGTCGAAGGCGGCTTCTTGATGTTCGCCCCGATGATGCCGCCGAGAATGGCCAGCGGTGCGCCAGTCAGGGCCGCCACTCCGATGATCGTGAGGGGGCAATCATTGCCGTCAGTGTCGTCCTGGGAACAGATGACGGCACCCGCGATCCCGCCAACCAGCACCCCGGCAAATCCGCCAATCAGAGCCCCTTTCCAGCGGTAGTCCTTGGCTGCTTGGACAGGACGCATCGTGATAGACGAATGAGTCTGCAGCTTCTCGAAAGTCGTCAGTGGACTCATTCGCGAAAACGGAGGTGCTGGCTGCTGCGCTCGGGTTGTGCCAGTGAGCCCGACCAGCAGAAGACCCAATGAAGCGCTACTGAACATGAACCTAGTCATTTTCCGACTCAGAAGCCGTAATTTGCTAGAATGGTGCTGTAAGGGTCCGCCGTCGGGGATCCGCCAGACCAACCAGAAAAACGCCTCACTGTCCAGTAGCATTCTTCAACACCATTACCGCTCAGGATCGGATTGCTGCTGGCCATGCAATCCTCGAAGTGATGCGAGCGACTGCCGATGTTCGCGCTGGCCGGAACAACGACGCGCTCGTACGCATTTGCTATGCAAGTATCTGTCCCCAAAATCGCACCAGCGTCACACTCGGCGTCTGAGGCGTAGTTCGCGTGCTTGGAATACGCCACATAGGCACGAGGACAGGCCCCTGGATGGCTGGGGTAGTAAAGCGCAGCAGGATATGCGTTGGTCCCTCGGGGATACACGTTGATGCTTGTATGTGCGGAGTAGCGAGCAGTTTCGAGAATCCAATGCTGATAAGCCTCGTGATAGTAGAGATCCAGGGCAATCACTTCGGAATCACCGAAGTGACCGGCACAGTCGTCTGTCCATGGATCATCAAAGTTCGTCGAGCACCAAGCGGTATCCGGACCATCATCAGTGTAATAGGACAGGAGGTACGTGACTTCCACGCCACCGGTCGAAGTTGGCCGAGCGGCCCAATGCGGTTCGCGATCCGTGCGGTCACTGGATGCGAGCGCAAGTTCAGGCGAGAAGGCCGCGGCGAGGTTCTTCTCGCAGAAGTCACCAAGTCCATCTTGATCCGCATCAGTCTGGCTGCTGTTGAAACATACGACGTCGTCAACACCGGAGCCGAGAAATACGCCAGGACTGCTGGGATGTGGATCCTGCTCGATACACCCGAGCTGACATGTGATGCTGGTTGTCGGTGCAGGTGTTGCCTGCTCAGGGGCCAAGCTATCGCTCGAACAGGCGACCTGAGTAGCTGCGACCAATGCAAGTCCCAGAAGCAAGCTGTACCGTTTGACATGATCCGTGAAGACTCTCGGCGAAAAAGGGGGCGATACGCTGCCGTGAATCCTACTCGCATGGCCGGCGCCAACACTCCGCGCACAGTCACGCGACCAGCATTGAGCCGCTTGCCGTACGCGAAGAGTCTATGAAGTGCTGAATCAGGAAGGTTGAAGCGTTGCTTTGGCAAGCTATTGTTCAATCTGCCTATGCACAAGTTGAATTGTTGCTTGTGACCTGATGCATCTTCGTGGTTCGCTACGACCAGTCTAGCGCGGCATCTCGGCTGAGTGTCGTCACGTCGGTGCAAGCCAGCATCCGGCGCCAGTGGAAACATGGGAACACGAACATAGTGTCTGAGTGATCTAGCGCAGGCGCTCGACGGCTGCCTCCAGATCCCCGGGTCTCACAACCGTCCCCTGCGCCGCCCGGGCGGACCCGCCGCCGCGGCCGCCGACCTCTGCCAGCGCCGCCTTCAGCACCGCACCTGCATCCCATCCGGAATCGGGGCCGGCAGCGACGAAGACTGTGGGAGGCGCCTCAAGCGTCGCAACGAAGCGCACACCCGGAATGGCGCCCATCGCCTGGCCAATCGCGCGGAGTTCGTCGGCGTCATATCCATGGGACGTGAGCACGACTCGCCGAATGCCGTTGCCATCGGGCTCGACGCCCTCGGCCAGCATGCGGGCGCGTGAGACTGCGACTTCGGCGCCCAGCTTCTTGAGCGCCGAGCGCGCGTCCTTGAGCTGGCTGGTGAGCGCGTGCAGTGCCGAGGGAATCTCCGTGACTTGCGCGCTCAACACACTCGATGTAGCGCGCACCAGCGCTTCGTTGCGGCGCGCGTGAGCGATGGCGCGCCAACCCGCCACGAATTCCACCCTCGCCTTGCCTTTCACCCGCTCGGCACCAAGCACGAACAGTGGCCCGATTTCTCCGGTGCGGCGCGCGTGGGTGCCGCCGCAGGCGCTTCTGTCGATGCCCTCGATGGTGATGATGCGGAGCGTGCCTTCGCGCTTCGACGCCTTGCGCAACCCTCCTGCCTCGCTCGCATCCTCGAAGCTGATCGTGACTGGCCGGTCTTCCATGATGATTTCATTGGCTCGTCGCTCGGCGGCCGCAAGCCGGGCCTCGCTGAGCACCTCGCGATCGAGATCGATGGTGCTGGTCTCGGTGCCAAAATGCACGCTCGTGGTGCGAGCATGAAGCTGCGAGTCGAGCACGGCGGAGAGGAGATGCTGGGCGGTGTGCTGCTGGATATGATCGAACCGGCGCGGCCAGTCGATGGCGCCCTCGACGCTGCCCGTTGTCTTGAGCGGCTCGGCCAGCAGGTGTGCAATGCGATCATCCTCGTCCACGACATCCACGACCTGGATGCCACCGAGGGTGCCGGTGTCGTGCGGCTGGCCGCCGGAGGTGGGATAGAACGCGGTGCGATCGAGGTAGACACGGCGGCCGCCGTCGGCCTGCTCGATGACGGACGCGGTGAAGCTGGAAAGAAACGAATCGGTGTAGTAGAGCCGCTCGGTCACGAGGTCATGCCACGCTCGAGCGGATATGCCACGACATGATCCACTCCGTCAGGATCTTTCCATATCCCGAGGATTTCAGCGTGGGAGATCTGGGTGGGGGTGAAGCCAGGTGGCAGGGTGATGGTGCCCTGCCAGTGGCCATCGGGGAGGAACACGTCCCACTTGGTGGCGCCGGTGTGCTCTCGCGTCACGAAGTGCTCGACCCAGAGCGTGCTGTCGTCGGCGATGCGAAAGGTGGAATACGGCGGCTCGAACTCCGGCAGCGCCAGCTTCTCCAGCGCTTCGTCGTATGCCCGGCCGATCATCTCCGCCATCGGCCCGGTCCGAGTTCCCTTTCTGAGGCTGTCCACCGCGCCCTTGCCGCGTTCCGGTTCGAGGATGGCGGGGCGCTGGTCGAGCCGCACGCTCGTGATGACTCGCCCCTGCAGATCGAGCCCGTCAATCCGGTAGCTGTCGGCGGTACCGACCCACAGCATGCCGTCATGGACCCGGATCGTCGTCGTGCGGCCGAACGGCGCGGGCATCACCTGCAGGAACTGGTTGCTGGACGCAATGAGGGCATCGCTGCCCAACATCGCCGCGATCTTCGTTCCGGCGGTGCCATCCGGTTTCAGGCTCCAGATCCATACGCTGTCACGCGCCGGACCGCTCGGTGTACCCATCGAGTATGTGGTACTGGCCTTCGCGATCCACTGGCCGGTGGACAGCCGGCCAATCGGCTCCAGGCCGAGCGGGAGCTCATCCCCCCCTGCAATGGTCAGCATCCTCGCGAAGGTCCCGTTCGCGTCAAAGATCGACAACCGCTGTTGCATCGCGTCGTAGACACCGATGGAATCGCCGATCTCCAGCAGCTTGTGGATGTAGCGGAACTCCCCCGGACCCTCGCCCTCACCGCCGGATACATGCAGGAGCTTGCCGTCAGCCGAGAACCATCGCAGGGAGTGCGTACCCTGGTCGGCCACGACCACTCGGCCGTCGGCTGCCCGGAAGGCGCCGACTACCGGTCCGACGAGTGCGCTGGTGTCGGTTACGCCGCCGCCGATCTGCAGCGTCGGCTTGCCGCCCACTTTCCATTCCGTCGCCGCTGTCCACGCCGCCGCCCGGCTCGTGACGATATGCACGCCCGAGCTGTCGCTGGTGGCAACCGGCTCACCGGGCCTCTCCTTGCCGCAGGCAGCGAGGAGGATGGCGAGGGCGAGGGAAATTCCTTGGCGCATGCGGGCTCCTGGGAGGAGTCAACGGTCAACAGTCAACGGTCAACGAAGCGGTTGTCGACCGTAGACCGTTGACCGTCGACCTATCGTCCTTCTGCTTTCCTCTGCAACTCCGCCAGCCGATTCATCGCCTCCAGCGGCGTGAGCTGGTTGAGGTCGATGGCGCGGAGGTCTTCCATCACCGGATCGGGCTTCGGTGCAGTGAACAAGGCGAGCTGGCCCGGGTCGGGGGGCGGCGGCGGCGCGCCGGGGACCACGCGATGCTCGCCTTCGAGCGTGCCAAGCACTTCGCGGGCGCGCTGCACCACCGCGTCCGGGAGACCGGCGAGCTGGGCCACGTGCACGCCGTAGGAGCGATCGGTGCCCCCCGGCATGAGCCGGTGGAGAAACACCACCGTCCCGCCCGACTCCTGCACCGCCACATTGCAGTTCCGCGCGTGCGCCAGGCGCTCGGGCAGCTGCATCAGTTCATGATAATGGGTGGCGAACATCGTCTTGCAGCCGATGTGGTCATGCAGGTGCTCGGTGACCGCCCAGGCGATGGCCACGCCATCATAGGTCGAGGTGCCGCGGCCGATTTCATCCAGCAGGACGAGGCTGCGTGCCGTCGCGTTGTGCAGGATGGCGCTGGTCTCGCTCATCTCCACCATGAAGGTGCTCTGCCCCTGGGCCAGGTTGTCGCTGGCACCAACTCGAGTAAAGAGGCGGTCCACCACGCCGATCACGGCGCGCTCCGCCGGCACAAAGCTGCCCATCTGTGCCAGCACCACACAGAGGCCGATCTGCCGGAGGATGGTGCTCTTGCCCGCCATGTTGGGCCCGGTGACGAGGAGCACCCGCTCCGCCTCGTCGAAGCGCGCGTCGTTGGGCATGAAGCGCTCGCGCGGCATCAGCCGCTCGATGACGGGATGCCGGCTCTTCACCAGCTGCAGGCCGAACCCATCTTCGATGACTGGCCGCGTGTAGCTGTGCTGCGCCGCCTGCTCGGCGAGCGCCGCAAATACATCGAGCGCCGCAAGAGCCCGCGCAGAACCCTGGAGCCGGTAAACCTGCGCGCCAGCGCTCCCTCGCAACTGCGCGAAGAGTTCGCCTTCGCGCTCGAGCAGCCGCTCTTCGGCACCGAGGACCCTGGATTCGTATTCCTTGAGCTCGGGTGTCACGTAGCGCTCGGCACCCGAGAGTGTCTGACGGCGCTCGTAGTCTGGCGGGACCCGGCTTGCCTGCGAGTGGGTGACCTCAAGGAAATAGCCGAACACCTTGTTGAAGCCCACCTTGAGCGACGAAATGCCGGTGCGCTCCCGCTCCCGCTGCTGCAACGTGGCGATGTAGCGCTTGCCGCCGTCGCGCAGGTCACGCAGTTCGTCCAGTTCGGCGTCGAAGCCGGGCCGGATGACCCCGCCGTCGTTGAGCACGGCGGGAGGCCGCTCGGTGAGCGCGCTGCTGAGCTGGGTGGTGAGGTCGCCATGCAGGTCGAAGCGCTGCTCTACCCGCGCGAGATGGCGGCTCGCTTCGCGATTGCTGAGGCCGCGCAGGGCATCCAGCACATCGGGGAGCCGCGAGAGTGAATCCCGGAGTGCGGCCATCTCGCGCGGCGTGGCCCGGCCCGCCGCGGCGCGCCCGGCCAGCCGTTCGAGGTCGCGCACGCCATCGAGCGCGTCGCGCAGCCGCTCCCGGCTCCGGTGATCCTTGGCCAGGATCTCCACCGCATCGAGCCGAGCGTTGATGGCGTCGGCCGTGGCGAGCGGCGAGAGGAGCCACTGGCGGAGGAGGCGCGCACCCATCGGCGTCACGGTTGCATCGAGCGCTTCGAGCAGGGTGGCACCGCGCGCGCCGGCGCGGAGTGGTTCCACCAGCTCCAGGTTGCGGCGCGTCATCTCGTCGAGCCAGAGGAACGAGCTGCTGCGCCGGATGGTGGGACGGGCCAGGTGGGGCAGGCCGCCGGGCTGCAGCTCGGTCAGGTAGCGGAGCAGCGCGCCAGCCGCGCCCACTGCGGCGGTATCATCGGCGCCCACACCCAGTCCATCAAGCGACGCGAGGTTGAACCGGCGACAGAGGTCCTCACTCGCAAGCCCGGGATCAAATTCCCACGCCTCGCGAGCGGTGCGCATGACGGTGTCATCCACCGGAATCGCCGTGCCGGCCACGGCGACGATTTCCTGCGGCGCGAGGCGGGCGAGCGCCTCCGCCACGCCATCAGCGCCGATGCTCTCGAGCAGGAACTCGCCGGTGGAAAGATCCACTGCCGCCAACCCGCACGTGGAGCCAATGGACAGCGCCACGAGATAGTTGTTGCGGCTGCCGGGGAGCCAACCGTCCTGCAGCATGGCGCCGGGCGTCACGGTTTCCACCACCTCGCGCCGCACGATCCCCTTGGCCAGCTTGGGATCCTCCACCTGCTCGCAGATGGCCACACGATGTCCCGCGGTCACCAGCTGGCGGAGGTAGTCGGCGGCGGCCTTCACCGGCACGCCGGCAAGCGGCACGCCGTCGCCGCGCGACGTCAGCGTGATGTCGAGGACACGTGCACCCAGCTCCGCGTCGTCAAAGAACATCTCGTAAAAGTCGCCCATGCGAAAAAACAGGATCGCGTTCTGGTGGCGGGCCTTGATCTCTCGATACTGCTGCATCAGCGGGGTGCTGCCCCGGCGGGCGCCGGTGCTCATTGATCCCTGACGATGAACGCGCCGGGGAATTCCTTCGCCAGCTGGCGCTGGGCGGCCGCGGCTTCGTCGCGCGACGTGAACCCGCCTGCACGCACCTTGAGGAAAGCGCCTTCTTCGGAAATCACGGCGTCGTATCCGAGCGCGCGCAGCCGCGTGACGGTCTCATTGGCGAGCGCCCGGGTGCCGGCGGCCACGACCTGGACGCGGTAGAGGGACGAGGGACGAGGGACGAGGGACGAGGGACTACTCGGCGGCTCGGTGGTTTGGCTGGAGTCCGACGACTGAAGACGGACGACCGAAGCCACGCTGTCGACCGACGACGCACTGCCCACCTGTCCGTCTGTCCGTCTGTCCGCCACTATGGTATCTCTTGGCGCTCCCGGTGGCGCCTTCGCGCTGCCTTCTGCCAGCGCCGTCGCCGAGCAGCGACGGGCGAAGGCCTGCAGCTGGTCGCGAATGGTGGCGGAGCCATCGGCGACGCGAGCCAGCCCCATGCCGACCCATTCGCAGCCGGGCTTTTCCTGGTGGGCGTCGAAATAGGTGCGGGCGGCCCAGAAAGCCGCATCGGCAAAGATGTCGGAGCGCGGGAAATCGGTCCGCAGCCGTTCCAGGTCGCGCGTGGCGGCGGGAAGGTTGCCGCCAGCGTAATCGAGTTGTGCCAGGCGCAGCAACGCGTCATCGGCCCACGGCGAGAGCGACTGCTCCACCACCACCTGCTGCAGCATCCGCCGCATGCTGTCGGGATCCGTCGACAGTATGGCAGCGGTATAGAGCGCCTCGGCGTAGCGCGGCGTCGTCTGGTCGGCCGCGGCCTTGACGATGCGCACGAGGGCCAGCGCCGAGTCGCGGTTGCCATCCTGCGCCAACGCCACCGCCTGGCGAAGCTGTGGATCGGTCTGCGCCATGACCGTGCGTGCCGGGAGCAGGGCCGCGCCGAGCGCGACGGCGAAGCAGTGCCACCGTCGCATCAGCGAGCGCCTGCCGGTACCGGCGCGGTGTGGGCGATGCGCATGATCATGTCAGAGAGAATGGCCTGCTCGCTCGAGAGACCGGTATTCTTGATGGACCGGTCGGCCAGGAGCGCGGCGTCGAGTGCCGCGCGGATGCGTGACGCCGGCCAGCGCGCGCTCCACCGGGCCCAGAGCGACGCCTCCGGTCCCCACGCGCCCAGTCCACCGGGGCGTCCCGAACTCAGTGCGGCAAAGGCGGCGTCCGACAGTGCCTTGCCACGCTGGCCCTTTTCATGGGCCACGCGCACGATGCCGACGCCGATCAAGGTGGTGCCGAGCAGGGAGATGAGCCGCACGCCGCTCACCCCTGACTGGCTCAGCACATTGGGCAGGAGCTCCAGCGCTCTTGCGGGGTCGTCATCGAGAATGGCCGCGCGCCAGTCCAACGGCGTCTCGCCGTGCCGCACGCCGACAAGGTCTTCCACCTGCTTCACGGTGACGGCGACACCGGGCGGCAATGACGCAAGCTTCTCCAGTTCGATGCTGATGGCGCTGAGACTCGTCCCGGCGACCTTCAGCAGGTGATCCACGGCACCATCCTCGAACGTGAGCCCGCGTTCCGAGGCCCTGCGGTCCAGCCACCGGCGCACGTCCGCCCCGCTGTCCATGGCGCAGGCGATCGGTTCTGCGTGCTTGAGGAGATCCTTGTCCGGTTTCTCCTCGCTCGCGCCCTGCACCAGGATCAGGACCGTCTCCGGTGACGGATGTTCGAGATAGCGGACCACGGCGGACCGGCCTCGGGTGCGACGCTTCCACTGCTCCACGTCGCGGATGATCACGACGCGCCTGGCAGCCATCATCGGCAGGGTAGTACAGAGCGCCTCCACGGCTTCCGGATCCAGCGTCCCGGCCGATACCTGGTCGAGATTGAAGTCGCGCATGGCGGGGTCGAGCGCCAGATCGAGGATGTAGCGGATTGCATCATCCTTCAGCACGTCCTCGGGGCCGTAGATGTAATAGGCCGCATGCGGCTGTCCGCGCTTGAACGCGGCGGCGACTTTGCTGAGGGCGGAGGCCATTGGGGAAAGTTAAGGAGTTGAGAGTTAAGAGTTAAGAGCGAAAAGCCTCGCCTCTCAACTCTCAACTCTTAACTCTCAACTGCCCCACCGCACAGAGCGTCTTTCCATCCTGAATCTCCCCGCGGTCGGCCATGGCGAAGACTTCCGAGAGCCGGAGCGTGTGGAGCTCCAGGAATTCATCCACCTCCGTCTTCGCCACACCGGCCGTGAGGCCGGTGGCGAGGAAGAGATGGATGCGCTCGTCGGTGAAGCCGGGCGTAGTGTAGATGGTGATCAGCGGCCGCATGTCCGTGGCGGTGTAGCCGGTCTCCTCGAGCAGCTCGCGGTGAGCACAGGTCTCTGGCGGCTCGCCCGGCTCCAGCCGGCCGGCAGGTATCTCCCACACGTAACCGTCAGCGGCGTGGCGGAACTGACGGATGAGGATCACCCGCGGATCGGGATCGGCGGGATCATCGAGGAACGGCAGCACCGCCGAGGCACCGGGATGGCGGATCATCTCGAGAGTCCCCTCGGACCCGTCGGGAAAGCGCACGGTGTCGAGGTCAAGGTTGAGGACCTTGCCGGTGTAGATGCGGTTGGTGGAGAGGAGGGTCATGAGTTGCGGGTCGCGGGTCTCGAGACGCGCGACTCGCGACCCGAGACCCGGGACCGTTTCCCCTATCGGCCGTCGGGGCCCAGCACCGTCACCGGGCCCAGGTTGAGCGCCTCGACGCCGGGTTGGATCTTCGCGAGATCGCCCACCACGACGATGGTGAAATCGTCCGGATGCAGCTCGGACCTGGCCACGCGGTTCACGTCCGCCGTCGTGACTGCTTCCGTCCGCTGCACGAAATCGCTGAGCTCGCTCGGCGGCAGGCCGAAGAATGCGAGGTCGGCCAGCCGGCTGGCCACGCCGGCATCGGTCTCGATGAGCCGAGGATAGCTTCGCATCAGGGCGCCCTTGGCAAATTCCACTTCGGCGTCGGTGGCTGGGCGGCTGGTGCGGATCTCGGTGAGCTCATGCATGAACTGCACGAGCGAGCTGTCGGTCACGGCAGTGAAGACGCCGGCGCTCGCCGTGAACGGGCCGGGACCGCGATCGAATGACCAGCTGCTCCGCGCGCCATAGGTGTAGCCCCTGGCTTCGCGCAGGTTGAGGTTGATGCGGCTGGTGAACTGGCCGCCGAGGACCGCGTTCAGCACCGTCAGCGGATAGTAATCGGGCGAAGTGCGCGGGACGCCAGCATGCCCGATCCGGATTTCGCTCTGGGCCGCACCGGGCTTGTCCACCAGGAAGACGCCGGTCTTGCTCGACGCGGGCGCTGCGGGCGCCGCGGTCGCACCGGCAGGCACGGTGCCCCGCTTCCAGTGCGCGAATGCCAGGTTGGCGTAGCGCGCTGCCTGATCCGGCGAGACATCACCCACGATGACCAGCACGGCGTTGTTGGGGAGATAGCAATGCTGGTAGAAGCCGGTGATGTCGTTCCGTGTGAGCGCGGTGATGGACTCGATGGTCCCATCGCCGGCGTGGCCGTAGGGATGGCTGTCGCCGTAGATCAGCCGATCGAACGTCTCCGACGCGATGACCGTGGGCTGGTCCTTCTGCCTGGCCAGGTTCTGGAGGCGTGACTTCCGATCCCGCTCGATTTCCTCGGCGGCAAACGCAGGCTGGGTGACCATCTCGCCCATGAGCGCGAACGCGGAGTCGGCGGTGCGCGTGAGGGTGGAGAGGCTCACCGATGTTTCCTCCGTGCCGGCGCCGGCACGAAGCGTCACGCCCAGCTGGTCCGCCGCTTCGGCAAACTCGGTCGCATTGCGCGTCGCCGTGCCTTCGTCCAGCAGGCCGGCGGTGACAGATGCGACGCCCGGAATGGTCCCGTCCTGCGCGGCTCCGGCGCGAATCACAAGCTGGGCATTGATGGTCGGCAGTTCCTTGTCGGTCACCACCCAGAGCGTGAGCCCGTTGGAGAGCGTGCGCTGCGCCACTTTCGGCGCGCGCACGGCCGGCGCGGGCCCGGCCGCCGGCTTCACCGAGCGATCGAGCTCCTGCGCATGGAGCGGCAGGGCGATGAACAGGAGGGCGGCGAAGAAAAGCGCCCGGGATAAGAGCGCGCGGCCATGGGGCGGCCGCAGGCCGCTGCCCATGCTGGGAGAGCTCGGGATGCCATGGGGCGGCCGCAGGCCGCTACCCATGCTGGGAGAGCTCGGGATGCCATGGGGCGGCCGCAGGCCGCCCGTACAGGGGCCTGGGGAGATCATCTTGTCCGTCCTGTCCGTCCTGCCGGTCATGGCGTCACCCCCATCGGCTGTGCGGCGAGATCGGTGTGGCCATTGGGGACAATGGACAGCACGACTTTGGGCTTGCTGGCCAGGTATTGCGACGCGACGCGCTTGATGTCGGCCGCCGTAACGGCGCGCGAGCGCGCCAGGTCCTCATTGAAGAGGTTGGCCTTGCCGCGGAAGGTGTTGTAGTCGTTGAGCTGGTTGGCCTTGCCGAGGGTGGACGCGAGGCGGAAGACAAAGCTCGACTCGATGCCATTCTTTGCCGCCTGCAACTCCTCTGGCGTCGGGCCGTCGGTCGCCAGGCGTCCGATCTCCTCGTACACCTCGCGCTCCATCCGGGAGAGGTTGGTGCCCTTGCGCGCTGTCACCGACACCTGGAAGGTGCCCGCCAGTTCCCGGCTGTTGGAGAAGGCGCTGGCGCTCTGGGCCGCCTCCTCCTTGTAGACCATGCGCTGGTAGAGGCGCGACGTCTTGCCCTGTCCCAGGATGGTCCCCAGGATGTCGAGCGGCGCTTCGTCGGCGTTCCATGATTCCACCGTGGGCCACGCGATGTCGAGCCGAGCCAGCGTCACCCGATCTTCCAGCACGGCTCGCTTGTCGGCCTCCAGGTGCGCCGGTCTTGGCTTGGGATCGGGAATCGGCTCGCCGCGCGGGATTCCCCCGAAATATTTCTCGACCAGCCGCCGCACTTCGGCCGTGTTCACGTCGCCCGCGATGGCGAGCGAGGCGTTGTTGGGCACATACCAGCTGCGGAAGAAGCCCTGGACGTCGGCGAGTGACGCGTTGGTCAGGTCGTCCTGGTAACCGATGGTGGGCCAGTGATAGGGATGATCGTCGGGGTACATCATCTCGCCCATGCGGATGGACGCCATCCCGTATGGACGGTTCTCGTAGTTCTGCCGCCGCTCGTTCTTCACCACGTCGCGCTGGTTATCGAGCTTGGCCTGCGTCATGGAGGGCAGGAGCCACCCCATCCGGTCCGCTTCGAGCCAGAGGACCATCTCGAGATAGTTGGCCGGAACAGTCTCGTAATAGTTGGTGCGGTCGGTGTTGGTGGACCCGTTGAGGGTGCCGCCTGCTTCCTGGATGTAACTGAAGTGCTGGTCATCGCCCACGTGTTCCGAGCCCTGGAACATCATGTGCTCGAAGAGGTGCGCGAACCCTCGCCGCCCCGCCGCCTCTCGCCCAGAGCCGACGTGATACCAGATGTTGACCGAGACCACTGGCGCCGAGTGATCTTCGTGGACGATCACGTCGAGCCCGTTGGGCAGGGTGAACGTGGTGACCGGCACGTCCAGCTGCTGGGCCTGGCTGGGGGCCGTGGCGAAGACGCAGAGCGCGACCACGGACGCGAGACGCGAGACGCGGGACTCGAAAGAATGCCGCACGTGTCCCACATCCCGCGTCCCGCCCATCCTGCCCATCATGATGTCTCCCTCCCCATGTAATCCACCACCTTGATCGGCCCGAGGTGCAACGCCTCGATGCCGGGCCGGATCTTCTTGATGTCGCCGACGACGACCACCGTCAGGTGCGAAGGATCGAGATACTTCTCCGCCGCACGTTGCACGTCCGCGGCGCCCAGTGACTGGATTCGCTCAAGATCCGTCGGAATCGTGCTGAGCGGAAGACCGAACGCGCTGAGCGAGGCCAGTCCGCCCGCGACCTGGCGAGTCGTCTCGAAATCCCCCAGCGTGCCCAGCACCACGTACGAGCGAGCCCGCGCCAGTTCCGCCTCGGTCACCGGTTCGCTCCGGAGCCGCTTGAACTCGGCGAAGAAGATGGCGAGCGAGCTGTCGGTGACGTTGGTGCGCACCGCCGAACTCGCCACGAAGGGACCTGGCACCGGCCGCCAGTCGTAGTCCGAGCCGGCACCGTAGGTGAAGCCCTTCTCCTCCCGCAGGATCTGGTTGAGGCGGGAGGAGAAGGAACCGCCAAGAATGGTGTTCATGAGGGTGAGCGCCGCGTAGTCGGGCGAACGGCGATCGACGCCCGGCGCACCGATCATGACGACGCTCTGCGCCGCGTCGGGCTTGTCGACCAGGTAGATCGTGGTCGGCGCAGCGGGAACTGCGGCGACCGACGACGCGGGTGCGAGCGGGAGCGGCGCCGGTGGCGCCTTCCACGTTCCCAGGGCCTTTGTCGCCGCGGCCTTTGCCTCTTCCAGCGTGATGTCGCCGGCAAAGATCAGCGTCGCACGCGAGGGATCAGCCACCCTGCGCCAGAAGTCGCGGACCATGGCCGAATCGAGCACCACGGTGCTGGCCGAGTCGCCCGAGATCGGATAGTGGTAGGGATGGCTCGACGGGAAGACCGTATAGCCGAAGACATCCGATGCCACCGCGGAAGGCCGGTCACGCGCCTGCAGCAGCGCCGCGATGCGGAGGTCGCGCTGGCGTTCGACATCGGCGGCAGCGAAGGTGGGTCGCAGCAGCTCGTCGGCCAGGATGCCCATGGCGTCGCCGAAGGTGCGCCTGGGTGCACGCAGCGACAGGGTGAAGCCATCCCAGGATGCGCCGGTCGAGAGCGAGGCGCCGAGGAGTTCGAGCTGGGCGGCGAGCTGGAAGGCATCCCGGCTGCCCGCGCCCTCGTCGAGCATGCCAGCCACGAAGGTGGCGAGGCCCGGCTGGCTGCCATCGAGCCGCGCGCCGCCGTCAATGAGCAGCGTGGCCTGGACCAGCGGCAGCTCGGTCATCGGGACAACTTGCAGCGTGAGACCGTTGGCCAGCCTGGCGGTCTGGACCGCCGGCATGACCAGCTTCGGCGCCGGCCCTATCGAAGGCGCCGTGGCGACGGTGGGTGCCGCTTGCGCGTGGAGCGTTGGGGTGCCGAGCAAGAGCGCGCACGCGATGGCCGCGGCGGCCCGCGCCGCGAACATCGGGATGCCATGGGGCGGCCGCAGGCCGCTGCAGGCAACGGGGGAGATCATCTTGTCCGCCCCGCCCGTCCTGCCCGTCTTGTCCGTCATGGCGTCGCCCTCCCTGCTGCGGCCAGATTCTGCTTCCCCTGTGGCACCACCGAGATGATTGCGCGTGGGCCGGTGAGATACTTGCGCACCACCCGCTGCACGTCGGCGGCGGTGACACCGCGGATCCGGTCGAGATCGCGCTGGAAGCCGTCGGGGGTGCCGATGGCGTAGTAGTACTCGTTCATTTGATTGGCCTTGGACCGGACGCTCTCGATGCCGTTGAGAAAATCGGCCTCGAGGGAATTCCTGGCCTGCTCAAGTTCGCTCGCCGAGGGTCCGTCCGCCGCGAGGCGCTGCAGCGTGGAGTCCACGTCATGCTGGAGTTCCGGCAGGGCATGGCCGGGGCGCGCCGTGGCGACCACGTTAAAGTCTCCATCCAGCCGCGCACCATTCTGGTAGGCAAACACATTGCTGGCGTCCTGCTTGTCATAGACCATGAGCTTGGTGAGCCGGGCGTTCTTGGCGCCGCTCAGCAGGTAGGCCACCACGTTGAGCGGCGCATCGTCGTCGTGCCAGCCCTTGACGGTGTGCCAGGCGTAGTAGAGGCGCGGCAGCTGGACCCGGTCCTCCAGGACAAGGCTCGTATCGCGCTGAAGTGAAAAGGACGCGGGCGCGGGACGCGTGATTGCCGGGCCGCGCGGGATGGCGCCGAAGTAATGCTCGACCACGCGCTTCACGCTGTCGGCCCGGACGTCGCCGGAGACGACAATCGCGGCGTTGTTGGGCGCGTAGTACTTCCGGAAGAAGTCCTTCACGTCCTCGAGCGACGCGGCGGAAAGATCGGCCATCGAGCCGATGACGGGCCAGGAATAGGGATGTCCCTTCGGATACAGCATGCTCGGCAGGTGATCGCCCACCATGCCGTAGGGCTGGTTCTCGTAACTCTGCCGCCGCTCGTTCTTCACCACGTCGCGCTGGAGATCGACCTTGGCGGAGTCCATGGTGGGCAGGAGCCAGCCCATGCGATCGGCGTCGAGCCAGAGCATGAGCGGCAGTGCGTTGGCGGGTCCCGCCTCGTAGTAGTTGGTGCGGTCCTCGGTGGTGGAACCGTTGTTGTCGGCGCCCGCCGCCTCCAGCCGCCGGTCAAACTCGGGGTAGGGCGCGTGCTCCGAGCCCATGAACATCAGGTGCTCAAAGAGATGGGCGAACCCGGTGCGTCCCGGCTGCTCGTCGCCCGAGCCCACGTGATACCAGGTGTTGACCGACACCACCGGGGCCGAATGGTCTTCGTTGACGATGAGCGTGAGCCCGTTCGAGAGGGTGTCTATGACGAACGGGACGTGGAGCGGCGCGCCCTGCGCCGCGAGCGGCGGCGCAATGATCGCCAAGGCGAGCGCAGTGAGACGATGGAGTTGCATCTCCTAACCTCGAAGCTCAGGTAAAAGCGTACGAACAAGTCAACGGTCGACGGTCAACGGTCGTGAGTCATCGGTTGTCAAACACCCTCAAGCTTGTCACCCTGAGCGAAGCGAAGGGCCGTACTTCCGGTTTAGCTCCGCCTGTTGGGTCGCCGCGCGGCCTCAGCGTGACACCGCTGTTTTTGACCGTCGACCGTTGACCGTCGACCGTCGACCGTCATCACCAACTCCTGACCCACGCCACCGGCGCCTTCAGCGCCTCCCAGAACAGGAAACGCAGTTCGAGGTTGGGATTTTCCGAGATCGGGCTCGATGGTGTTGGCGATGTATACGCCGTGAGCGCCACACGGCGAGCCTCGAACTTGAGCCGGCACATGTGGAATGGATCACTTACGAGCAGGACCGTGCCGAGGTTGCGCTGGTGCATCCAGGCTGCCACGTCCGTCATGGACGCGTAGGTCGAACGGCCCCTCGGCACCACGACGATGGCACTGTCGGGCACCCCCTGCGCCAGCAGCCAGTGCCGTCCCACCATCGCTTCACTGGTGGTGTCGCCCCGGCCCACGCCACCCGTAACGATGATCCGGGGCGTGAGGCCGTCGCGATAGAGTCGCATCCCATGGTCCAGACGGGCCCGAAGCACCGGCGATGGACGGCCGTTGTACTGCGCCGCGCCCAGCACCACCACGGCATCGGCAGGATGCCGCTGGTCCTGCTGGCTTATCACCAGCACCATCACCAGCCATACGGTATAGAAGAGGCCCGCGGCCACCAGCAGGACGCCAGCGACCTTGAGCCCCTGTCGCAGTGAATTCCGCACGCTGGAAGTTACGGCCGGCGCCGCCGGCTGTCACCGCCTCAAGTCGAACGTCTCATAGAGCCTGGGCACGTGGACTTCCTCGACGCCTTCTTCCTTGAGCAGCTTCGCCATGCCCTCGAGCGCGTCGGGATCGCCATGGACGCAAAAGGCACGCTTGACGGGCCCACCCAGCATCCGGACCCACTTGCGCAGCTCGTTCTGGTCGGCGTGCGCCGAGTAGCCGTCGATGCTCTCCACCTCGGCGCGCAACTCCATCTCGTCACCGAAGACACGAATCTTCCGCTCGCCGTCCCGGATGCGGCGGCCCAGCGTGCCCTCGGCCTGGTAGCCGACGAAGAGGATGCAGTTGCGGTGGTCGCCGCCGTGGTTCTTCACGTGGTGAAGGATGCGGCCCGCCTCGACCATGCCCGACGCCGAGATGATGATGGCAGGGCCATTCAGGGTATTGAGCCGCTTCGAGTCCTGCACGTCACGGGTGTAGTGGACGGAGCTGAAGTCGAAGAGCGGCTGGTCCGCCTTCACCATCGATTCGGTGGTGTCGAAGATTTCCGGGTGCATGCGGAAGACCGTGGTGCTCTCGATGGCGAGCGGGCTGTCCACGTAGATCGGCACCCGGGGAATCCTGTTGGCGCGCATCAGCCCGTGCAGGGCGTAGATGATTTCCTGGGTGCGTCCCACGGCGAAGGCAGGAATCAGCACCTTGCCACCGCGCGCCACGACCCTGGCGACGATCTGGCCCAGCCTCTCCTCGGAGCCCACCGGCGACTCGTGGGTCCGGAGCGCATAAGTGGACTCGATGATGAGCGTGTCGACCGGGCCGGCGGGTGGCTCTGGATCGCGGATGATGGGCAGGCCCCAGCGCCCGATGTCGCCGGAGAAGACCAGGCGGTGCGGCTTGCCCTCGGTGATGCGCAGCTCGATGCTGGCCGACCCCAGGATGTGGCCGGCATCGGAGTACTCCATCACCATGTTCCGGCGCAGGTGCTGCGGGCGGTGGTAGGGCACGGCGGTCATGAGCTCCTGGGTGGCGACCGCATCGCGCATCGTGTAGAGCGGTTCCGACTCGGGCACGGCCTTCCCGTGCCGCTTCACGTACTCGAAGTCCATCTCCTGGATGTGCGCCGAATCCGCCAGCATCACCGCGCAGAGATCACGCGTGGCCGGCGTGGCATAGATGGGTCCGTGAAAGCCGCGGTTCACCAGCAGCGGCAGCCGGCCCGTGTGGTCGATATGCGCGTGGCTCACCACCACCATGTCGATGCGGCGGGGATCGAACTTGAGATCGTGATTGAGCTCGGCGGCCTCCTTGCGATGACCCTGGAAGAGGCCGGAGTCGAGGAGGAGCCGCATGCCGCAGCATTCGAGGAGGTGCATCGAGCCGGTAACCTGGCCCGCCGCGCCGTGAAAGGTCAGTTGGAGATCGGACATGGGGAGAGGGGTTAGGGAAAGGACGAATGGGGGCATCGGGGCGCTGTAGGCGCGCACCGCGGTGCGCCCCTACCCATCATCGCGCGTCAGCGTGTTCCAAATAGCCGGTCACCCGCGTCGCCCAGCCCCGGCAATATGTACCCGTTCTCGTTGAGTTGCCGGTCGAGCGCGGCCGCGAAGACGGGGACGTCGGGATGCGCGGCCTGCATCCGGTCTACCCCTTCCGGTGCCGCGACGAGGCAGAGGAAGCGGACGCGGCGGGCGCCGGCCTGCTTGAGTGCCGCCACCGCCGCCACGGCGGACCCGCCAGTCGCCAGCATCGGATCGAGCACGAAGAAGTCCCGTGCTTCCTCGCCCGCCGGAATCTTGAAGTAGTAGTCCACCGGCTGGAGGGTGTCGTGATTGCGATAGAGGCCGATATGCCCCACCCGCGCCGACGGGATGAGCTGGGCAATGCCGTCCACCATGCCCAGGCCGGCGCGGAGGATCGGCACCAGGGTGAGCTTCTTGCCCGCCACCTGGCGGCCCTCCATCCGCTCCAGCGGCGTCTCGATGCTGACCGGCTCGGTCGGCAGGTCCTTGGTCACCTCGTACGCCATGAGCATGGCGATCTCGTTCACCAGCTGCTTGAAGTCGCGGGTGCTGGTGCCCTTGTCCCGGAGCAGCGTGATCTTGTGCTGGATCAGCGGGTGACCGAGGACGGTGAGGTTGGGGTGGGGGCTCGCTGGCATGGGCGGAATATGTGGCAGGTCGGACGGGGCGGACAGGGCGGACGGGGCGGACGGGGTTTCGGAATCCGGGACTTCGGTGCAAAATGGTCAGCGTCATATCTCCGTCTCGTCCGTCCTGTCCGCCTGAGGTCTTCCATGCGCGCTGCCATCATCCTCGCGGTCGTCGTGTGCTTCGCCACGCCGGCCATGGCCCAGAATCCCTTCAAGATCAAGACCGCTTCCAGGTCCGTCTCGGTAACGTACACGATGACCGGTTCCATGACCGGCACCGCCGAGTACGCCGCGACGAAGGAAAAGTTCGTGCGACACAGCAAGTCCACGGGCAAGTTCTTCGGCAAGACGACGACGACCGAGAGCTGGTCGCTCTACACGCCGGAGACCATCTACACTGCCGACCTGGCGGAGAAGACCGGTCAGCAGACGCCCAACATGTTCCCGGTCATGGCCAGGGAGTATGACAAGCTGAGCGGCGCGGAGAAGGAACGCTTCGGCCAGAACATGAAGGACATGTCGCAGCTCTTTGCCCAGGCCTTTGGCGCCGGCGGTTTCGCCGGCGAGGACAAGGGAACCACGGCCACCTACGCCGGCGAGACCTGTGTCGAGCACACCTTCGGGTCGTTCTCGTCCTGCATGCTCAAGGACGCGCCGCAGATCCCGCTGCATGAAAGCGGCAGCATGTTCTGCGTCGACTTCGAGCAGACCGCGACCGCCGTGACCTGGGGCGACCCGCCCGCCGGCACCTTTGACCTGCCTGCCGGTATCACCTTCAAGGAAGATTCGGCGGTCACGGCCCAGAGCGATTCGATGGCCCGCACCATGGTCCGCTACTTCGCCAGCCAGGAACTGAGCGACTCGCTCGCCGCGGCCAAGGCCCGGGCGCACGAGCAGCACGCCTCGGCGAGTTCCACCAGCGCCCCGGAGTCGGGCCCGCAGATGAGCAAGGAAGATTGCGAGAAGCTCCGCGACCTCAACCTTGGCACCATGCTCGCCAATTCGTTCAACTCGGTGGTCAAGGAGGCGGTGAACGAGGCGGTGCAGGAGAAGGAAGCCGAGATGAAGAACAACGCGAAGAACAAGATCAAGGGGATCATCAAGAAGCCGAAGCTGTTTTGAAGTCGAGGGTCGAGCGGTCGAGGGCTAATCCTCGACCTTCGACCCTCGACCCTCGACTCCGAACCTCGCTTCCCACCTCATCTCCGCCCACTCAAACACCAGCATTCCCTGGCCGTTGCCGGTGGGTTCGATGCTGATGGTGAATACTTCCACCGGCCCCGCCGTCGTGAGGCGCTCCATCGGCACCGTGAGCACGTCCTGCCCTGGATCGTGCTCGGTGCCCCACTGGCCCGTCTGCCGGTTGAAGATGAGTGACGCGGCCGAGTCTTCGGGCAGGGTCCAGAGCGTGTAGGTGCCGGCGGCGAGCGTGTCGTGCCCGAACACCAGCGGACGGTCGGTGCTGAATTGCGTCGCGGCGTTGGCGCCGGTGCGCCACACCTCGCCGAACGGCAC
>DASTFH010000078.1:0-12468 GCA_035708725.1 Gemmatimonadales bacterium
GCCCATGATCCAGGCCCCGACGCCAACGCCGAAGCGTGACGCAAACTCGTCATCGGTGCCAGTCGTCCCGTCGTCCTTTCCCATCATGCGACGGAAGGTTTTGGTCGGGAAGTACCACTCGTGGAGTTCCTCGCCGCCGACACCGAGGGGCTCTTCGCGAGTCTGGCGTGGGCCGGCGCCGTAGCCGTCGAGTGAGATCGTGAAGTTGTGGACGCGGACACGGGTCATGGGGCGGTCCTAGGTTACGCAGGCATAAGTTCCTGGGGCCAGCTCGTGGGAAGCCGCAAAGATTTAGAAACAGGTCGACCAGGGCGCGCGATCACCTGGCCGTCGACCGGGACATGGGCGTCGAACAGGTCTAAGCTATCACTTAAGGGATGCGCCGCCCACGGGTTGAAGTATACCTCGGGCTTGCTCACCGCGACGGTCCACGGAACTAGCGTGCCGACTGCCATCACAGCGGAGACTCGCGTGTTGATCGGGCCCCGCTTCCCAACCCATGCCCCATTGGGGACTCGAGTGAAGTGCAGTTCTTCGTCAACCGGGTCGCCGCGACGGAAGGTAAAGGCTTCCTGACCGAATAGTGCCTGCATCACGTCGATCTGCCCGGCGCTTTGGTCTAAAGCGTTGATGGCGATCAGATAAGGTTGCCTGAGTCGACCATAACGCGTGGCCTTCGACTTGATCGCGTCTCGAATCGGGGTCCAGTAATCCACAATCTGTGCTTCGCCCGGGCCCATCGCGCCTACTGGGCGGTGGTCCGCCACCCCGCGATGAGCATCGCTTACGGGTATAAGGGCAATTACCAGCTCGCACCCATCATGCGTGAAGCGCATAGTTGGACCATCTAGGAGCGATTCACCGGCATGACGGCGAACTTGCTCGTAGTCGACGCTCTGTAGCCATCTCTCGAGTGCGCCGCGGATGCGGCGGCCAGGAATGGGTGACTGCGGTAGACCAAAGTGCCTGACATGAAAGAAGAAGTCTGGCGAAGCGACTCTATTTAGGGCGTCGTAGAACGGCTTGAGGCGATCTGAGGCCTTCCGGTCCATGAACGAACCTTCGGTCACCGTTATTGCTTCGACGATGAATCGAGATCCGCCAGGCATAGTTACCCGAAAATCGGGACGCTTTTGTCCCTTTCCGCGATAGGGGTGAACCTGAACACTCGCGCCAGCTTGGCGGAAAATGTGGTGCAGATATAGCTCGAAGAACGCGGCCTCGAACTGCAGATCGTCTTGGGTCTTGAGGCGCGTTATCAGGTGAGTACGGTGGTGCTTTGGATAGTCACCTAGCCAGTCTTCGACCAAGTCTCTGACCGCGCCGAACTCTGGCCTGGCCGAGCGGTTGAGGTATGCGTAGTGCGATTCGGCGTATCCTGAGGGGCCCTCGTAGTCTCGCGAGATGTCGTCAAACAGGTACATGCGTCGGTTTGGGCCTAGGGGCAAGGGCTTCAGGGCGGCAAGTCGACTGATCGAGACTCAATGCTCACGGCGCCTTCAGGCGACCGACGACCAGACTATCACCGGCACAGTCGTCCCGAGCACCGCGAAGATCAGCAATTCCAGTGCGAGGCCTGCCCGGCCGAGGGAGGAGCGTTGCCGCCACGTCTCGGCCACGCGCACCCGACACTTCGGGCTGAAGACCCAGATCCAGAACCCGATGACACGGCTCCCAGCCTCGCTAAGCTCGAGAAGCTCAGGCATGGGCTGGACGACGTCGTTTGAGTGGGACCGATGATGCGCTCAGCGATGCTGTTTCCTCCGAATCGCCCACACCACAAGCAGGCATGCGGGTGGGCCGAGGAGCACCAGGGCAAGCAGCGGTCCGCGGCCAGGCGCGATTGAAAGACCGGCCATGCCGCTGTTGTCCGCCGGCAGCGACTGCGCGGCCATGATGCCGGTGGCAGCGATCACGGCGGCAACAACGATGATCCAGGCCACACTGATCCAGAGAACACGACGCGTGGGCCACGCTCCGATGCCTGTCATGGTAGACCCTCCGCATGTTGGGCGGCTGTCGAAGGAGTGTCGCTGGAGCTTGGTATCAGTCCCATCTTACGTCGCAGGGCGGGATCCCGAAAGACCGTGCGGCCGACTGCGGCCTGCGGCCGGTCGAGTCAGCTTCGCTGAACGCGCAGGAGGGGCAAGGCCATGGCCTTGCCCCTCCTGCGCGTTAACCTCCCGACTTCCCACCTTCCCGTCTTCCCGCCTTCTCATATGTTCCCATGAGCTCCGCCGTTCCCAGGACGTGCCCGTTGATGGCCTTCTCGAACTCCTTCCGGCTCGCACCCTCGCCCAGCGCGGTCAGCATCGTGTCCAGCGCATATAGATGAAAGAAGTACCGGTGCCGCCCCCTCGGCGGGCAGGGGCCCGACCAGCCGGCCACCTTGTCGTCATTCGTGAGATCCTGCGCACCATGGGTCGGGGCGTCGTTGCCGGCGCCCTCCGCCAGCTCATGCGCGTCAGGCGGGATATTGTAGCGGATCCAGTGGAGCCAGAGCCGCTTGGGCGCCGCCGGATCGGGTGCATCGGGATCATCCACCAGCAGTGCGTAGCTCCTGGTCCCCGCCGGCGCACCGCTCCACGCCAGTGGCGGTGAGATGTCGTCGCCCTCACACGTGTACTTCCTCGGTATGCCCTCTCCCCGCGCGAAGGCGGGGCTATTGATTTCGAACATGTTCAGCTCCTTGATGGTCGACGGTCAACGGTCGACGGACGACAACTGCAAGCGCCGGCGTGGCTTCGGCCCCTTCGCTGCGCTCAGGGTGACACACCGCGTGACCGTTGACCGTTGACCGTCGACCTCCAGCCCATCCTGCCCGTCCCGCCCATCCTGCCCATCCTGCCCATCTATTCCTCACTCGGCTTCAACGCCGCCGCTCCCTCCGCCGGCCGCCACGGATGCTTCGGCTCGAAGCGTTTCCAGAGCAGCGCCGAGACGTTGCGGATCAGTTCCCAGGCCTCGTTGCTCGCGGCCCAGGTGGTGTCGGCCAGGTTCCTGGTCGTCACGCAGAAGACGTAGTCGCCCGACGGGGCGTTGACCAGCACGACTTCGCCCCGCGCCTGGTCCACCGCGCCCTGCTTCGACGCTGCCTGCACCCACGGCGGCAGCTGGGCCAGCGCCTGGCCATTCCAGAAGCTCCGCGTGAGCCCGCGATACATCTCCTCACTCGCGGCCTCGCTCACCGCCTTCCCCTCGCGTATCATTGTGACGAGCCGAGCCATTTCCCTTGGGCTTGTCTGCCCCCAACCATAACGTTCCCAGTCGCCGCGGCGGCCTTCCGTCCGCGAGTTCATTCGCGTGTGCTCGAACCCGTGCGCCTCGAGCCATTGATTGATGGTGACGCCGCCACCCGCGAGCGACTGCAGCCAGAGCGACGCCGTGTTGTCGCTCATCGTGAGCATGAGCATGATGAGCTCGCTCACGTCGATCGTGGCGCTGTCCTTGAACGAACCCAGGATGTCGGTGCCGGGGTAAAGGAGCGAATCGGTGTAGACCAGCCGCTGGTGAATGTCCACATTGCCCCTGATGATCTGGTCGAACAGGGTGACCAGGATCGGGACCTTGATCATGCTCGCCGTGGGGAAGACGGTGTCCGCATTGATTTCGGCCGTGACACCAGTCTTGAGATTGTGCACGTAGATGCCGACGTCACCGCGCACGCTGTCTGCCATCGCCGCCAGCTGCCGCTCGAGCTTGGCGTCGCGGTGAGTGGCGCGCTGGGCGCGGGCCGGCAAGGCGAACAAGGCGAGCAAGGCGACCAGGAACAGGGCGCGGGACGAGCGGTGCACGGGCGGCTCCGGGCTGGGTATGGCTGGAGTCTAACCGAAGCCGGCGGCCACGAAACCCGGCTCACGGCGGTTCCGTAGCGAGAAGATGGCGCCCATCCGGCGGCCGCAACCTCAATCAACCAGGACCCCATGCTTCTGCCACTGTTGCTGCAGGCCGCTGTTGCGTCCAGCCCTGTCATGACAGCCGCCTCCGGCGCCTTCAGTGGGCAGGCCGGCACCACGAGCGTCACGCCGCCACGGATCGACACCACGGTGACGCTCGACGGCCAGCTCGGTGAACCGGTCTGGTCCCGCGCCGCCGTCCTCACCGGATTCTCCCAGTTCCTCCCCACCGATGGCATTCCTGCGGCCGACTCCACCACCGTCCTCGTGTGGTACTCGCCGACCGCGCTGCATGTCGGGGTGCGGGCGCGTGAATCCCACGGCGAGCCGCAGGCCACGCTCGCCGACCGCGACCGCATCGGTTCCGATGACTGGATCGAGCTGCTCATCGGGACGTTCAACGACGGCCGCACCGCCACGATGTTCGGCGTGAATCCGTTCGGGGTACAGGCGGACGGCGCCCTGGTGGAGACCGGCCAGAACAGCACCAACTTCGGCTCCGCCGGCGCCTCGCGCGACCGCGCCGACCTGAGTCCCGACTACACCTGGAAGTCGCGCGGCCACCTGGTACCTGGCGGCTTCGAGATCGAGATCGAGATTCCGTTCAAGAGTCTCCGCTTCCAGCCGTCGGCGTTGCAGACCTGGTCGTTCCAGGTGGTGCGCCACGTCCAGCACTCGGGTTACGAGGACGTCTGGGCACCGGCTCGACGGGCAAGCGCATCGTTCGTGGGCCAGTCGGGACAGCTGACCCAGCTCGAGGGGCTCCGGCGTGGTCTCGTGGTGGACGTGAATCCGGAAGTGACCGCCGCCTACTCCGGCTCGCGCCAGGAGTCGGGATACACCTACGGTGACGTCGAACCCGATATCGGCGGCAGTCTCCGCTGGGGCGTCACCAACAACCTGACCCTCAACGCCGCTGCCAATCCCGATTTCTCCCAGGTGGAAAGCGACGCCGGCCAGATCAATTTCGACCCTCGTCAGGCGCTCTTCTTCTCGGAGAAGCGGCCCTTCTTCCTCGACGGTATCGAGCAGTTCAACACGCCGAGCAATCTGATCTACACCCGCAGCATCGTGCAGCCGGTGGCGGCGGCCAAGCTCACGGGCAAGACGCTTGGTGCCGATGTGGCATTTCTTTCGGCGGTTGATGATCGCGACGCGTCCACCACCGGCAGCAACCCCGTCTTCAACATCCTGCGGCTCCAGAAGGGGATCGGCGGCGGTTCGCGGGTGGGAATGGCGTACACCGCTTTCATTGACGGCGGCAATTACAATCGCGTCGCTGATGTGGATGGCCGGATCGTGTTCGGGAAAGTGTATGCGGTGACCGCCCAGCTCGCCGCGAGCCGGACCCGCGTAAATGGCGTCACGACCACCGATCCACTCTGGGGGCTCCGCTTCGACCGCAATGGCCAGGGCTTCGGCTGGCGCAGCACCTTCTCCGGCGTGGGGGACCAGTTCGTGACCCGGAGCGGCTTCATCAGCCGGAACGGAATCGTTCACGCCAACGTCGCACCGAACTACTCGTTCTATCCCAGGGAGGGGTCGCTGGTGCAGCGGGTGACCACCGCCGTCACTCTCGACGGAATCTGGCAATACCAGCATTTCATCCACGACGGGAAGATCCAGGACCGGAAGCTCCACTTCGACGTGAATTCCGCCCTGCGCGGCGGCTGGGCCGTGGGCGCCGGCTGGTTCGTGGAATCGTTCGGCTACGATGAAGGACTCTTCGCCGACTACTTCCTCGGCGTGCCCAACGGCAGCGGCGGGCTCGATTTCCGGCCCTTTGTGGGCCAGGAGAAGATCAACAACAACGAGTTCTACGTGAGCGTGAACACGCCGGCGTACAAGCGCTTCGACGCCAACGTGTTCTCGCTCTACGGCCACGATGAGAATTTCCCCGAATGGGCCTCGGCCGACCTGCTGATCATCCAGGGCGGCATCAACGCCCGGCCCACGGACCAGCTCCGCCTTTCATTCACCTACAACCACCAGCAGGTGAACCGCCGCACCGACGGCAGCCTGGTGCTGCTCAACCGGATTCCCCGGCTCAAGATGGAGTACCAGATCGCCCGACCCCTCTTCATCCGGCTCGTGGGCGAGTACGCCATGAGCCAGCAGGACAGTCTCCGCGACAACTCACGCACCGAATACCCGATCTACTTTTCCGACGGCGATGGCGGCTTCGTGCGGGCCGCCGCCTACACTCGCAACAGAGTGCGCGCCGACGTGCTCCTCGCGTTTACCCCGACACCAGGCACGGTGGTCTTCGCCGGCTACGGCAGCAGCCTGACGGAGCCCCGGTCATTCAGCTTCAGCGAGCTCGAACGGCAGCGGGACAGTTTCTTTGCGAAGGTGAGTTATTTGTTCAGGCTGTAGGGCGTAGGGGCGTAGGGCGTGGGACGTGCTCCGATGCGTCATTGCGAGCATCCCGAAGGGATGCGAAGCAATCGGGTAGCCCTGCATCGGTCCGCAGGCGACCCGATTGCTTCGTCGGACGCTGCGCGTCCTCCTCGCAATGACGACCTACGCCGAAAGCTCCACGCCCCACGCCCCACGCCCCACGTCCATCATTATCTTTCCCCCACCGCCCCCTCACCGGAGCTCAACCCACATGCGCCTTTCCCTGCTCGCCCTCGGCGCCGGGGTGTGCCTTGCCAGCGCACCACTCCACGCCCAGATGCCGAAGGACTTCGACCGGTTCGTCACCGCGACGCTCCAGCGATTCGAAACGCCGGCCGTGGCGGTCGCCGTGGTCAAGGACGGCAAGATTCTGGTGGCCAAGGGGTACGGCGTCCGGAAGATGGGCGAGCCCACGCCAGCCGACAGCCACACGCGCTTCGGCATCGCCTCCAACACCAAGGCGTTCACTGCGCTGGCGCTCGGTCTCCTGGTGGAAGAGGGCAAGATCGAGTGGGACGCGCCGGTGATCCGCTACCTGCCGTGGTTCCAGATGTGGGACCCATGGGTGACCCGCGAGCTGACCGTGCGTGACCTTCTGGTGCACCGAAGCGGCCTGGGACTCGGCGCCGGTGACCTGCTCTGGTGGCCATCGTCCACCTATAGCCGCGACTCCATCGCCCGCCGACTCAAGTTCATCCCGCCGGTCCGCAGCTTCCGAAGCGGCTACGCCTATGACAACGTGCTCTATCTCGTCGCCGGCCAGGTGATCGAGGCGGTGAGCGGGGAGAGTTGGGAAGACTTCATTACCAACCGGCTGCTCAAGCCGGTAGGAATGGCGGACGCCACGGTGCATCACTCGGACGCAGGTGCCGCGGGTGCCAACCAGGCGGCGACGCACGCGGTGGTGGATGGCAAGATGCAGCCCATCCCGCCCTTCCTCAGCGACAACACCAACCCCGCGGGTGGGATCAACGCCAGTGCCGAGGACATGGCGCACTGGCTCATCGCGCAGCTGGACTCCGGCAGGGTGAATGGCAAGCAGCTCTGGAAGCCGTCCACCACGCGGGCGCAGTGGTCGCTGGTGACACCGCTCAATCCGGGCCGAGCGGCCGCACCCATCGCGCCGCGCAGCACCAATTTCATGGGCTACGGCCTGGGCTTCTTCATCCAGGACTATCGCGGGATGAAGATCGTGACGCATACGGGTGGATTGCCGGGCTATCTCTCCCGGGTCATCATGGTGCCGGAGAAGAATATTGGTGTCGCGGTGCTGTCCAACGCCGAGAGCATGGCGTTCGAGGCCATCGCGTGGCAGGCGCTGGATGATGCGCTGGGCGCGCCCAAGTTCGACTGGGTCGGCGGCTATGCGACGCTGGCGGCGCGGAACGACTCGGCGAATGCCGCCGCGGAGCAGGAGGCCGCCACCTCGCGCGATTCGACCGCGGGCCCCGCGCTGCCGCTCGATCGCTACGCCGGCACCTATCGTGACAAGTGGTATGGCGACGTGAATGTCACCAATGAGAACGGCAAGCTGGTGATGCAGTTTGCCCACACGCCGTCGCTGCTGGGCGACCTGGTGCACTGGCAGTATGAGACCTTCCTGGTGCGCTGGCGCGATCGCTCCCTCCGCGCCGATGCGTTCGTCACTTTCCAGATGGACGCGGAAGGGAAAGTGGAAAGCGCCCGCATGGTGCCGGCGTCGCCCGCGGTGGATTTCAGCTTCGATTTCCAGGACCTTGATCTTCGGCGGGTGGAGGTCCAGCGCTGATGTCGCTGGCCGACATGCGGCGAGAGTACATGGGAGAGCCGCTCGACGAATCAGCGGCGCCGGCGGAGCCGATGGCACTGTTCGATCGCTGGTTCACCGAAGCAGTGAAGGCGTCGGTGCGTGATGCCAACGCCATGACGCTGGCCACGGCCGATGCCGGCGCTGCGCCGAGCGCCCGCATTGTGCTGCTCAAGGGCGTGGATGAGCGAGGGTTCGTCTTCTACACCGACTACCGGAGCCGCAAGGCGTCGGAACTGGAGGCGAATCCGCGGGCGGCGCTGGTGTTCTACTGGCCGGAGCTGGAACGGCAGGTGAGGGTCACGGGTCGCGTGTCGCGCGTCTCGCGTACCGAGACGGAGCAGTACTTCGCCACTCGCCCCCGCGGCAGCCAGATCGGGGCCTGGGCTTCAACCCAGAGCAGCGTGATCGCAGGGCGCTCGGCGCTCGATAGCGCCGTGGCCGAGGTGGAGAAGAAATTCGTGAACGACACTATCCCCGCACCGGCGCAGTGGGGCGGTTATCGTATCACACCGGAGTCAGTCGAATTCTGGCAGGGCCGCCCCAGCCGCCTGCATGACCGGCTGCGGTACGTGAGGGAGGGGAAGGGATGGAGGGTGGAGAGACTGTCACCTTAGGAGACGGTCAGACGGCTAGACGGTTGGACGGTTAGTTATTACCCTCGGGTTCAAACCGTCTAACCGTCTAACCGTCTAACCGTCTAGCCGTCTTACCAACTTATTTCATACCTGCACCACCGCCCGCCCTTCGCCCGGCATTCCGTTTCCGTCACCCTCGCGCCTTCGACGCCGCACATGGCCAGTGCCTTCTTGTACCAGCCGACCACCGTGAGGCAGTCGGGGGCGCTGAAGGTCTCGGCGTCATGGGTCGTGAGGCGGGCGGAACGATCGCCGGTCTTCTCGTATTCCCGGCGACCGGTCTCGTAGTACGCCTCGTAGATGCCTGGCGCCTTGGAGAGGAAGCCATGGGCGTCGCCCTTGGTGAGGTAGCCCGAGTGAATACCGCCGAGATTCTTGACGGCTGACGCCTCGCCCAGCTTCTCGAAGAAGTCAGGGCGGCCCTTGCCAAGGACCTGCACGATCGCGTCATCCAGCCGCTTACCCAGGTCGAACGGGTACCAGTTGGAGGTGAAGACGATCCTGAGCGAGCGCTGGTCGTCGGGCGGGAGACTCGCAATGACCTTGGCGAGGGCATCCTTCCCGGCATGCTCCTCGACGAATGCCAGCCGGGACTTGAGCACGGCGCCCTTCACTTGCTGCATGGTGACTCCGCAGGATGAGGAGGGTCGACGGTCTGCAGTCCAGGGTCTATGGTCGACCGTCGACCGTCGACCAACATGCCATCCCACCCCGGTCACCCGCAACCCAACTCTGAACTTCCCTTCATGGAATTTTCAGCACAGCTCCAGCCCGCGCTGCCTAGCTTCCGCGCGAACCCGTTGCCTGGAGCCTCTGTGGCCGATCATCACCCATCCGACCTGCTGGCGAGCCGGCGCGCTTTCATTAGAAAGGGCACCGTGGCCGCCGTGGCGCTGCCCGCGGTCGTCTCGTCGCTCACTGCATGTGCCCAGCCCGCGCCGGCAGCCGCCCGATCAGTGGAGCATGATGACGACGACCATGAGCGCCCGAAGCCGGCGCCCAAGACCGTCCGCCAGCTCGCCGATGAGATGGACGCGCACCACGAGGCCGGCATCAAGGCCTTTCCCGCGCCGACCGCGGGCAAGGGTTGCCAGATGCTCGAGCCGAAGATAGTCGGCGGGGTCAAGGTCTTCGAACTGACCACCAGGAAGATCGAATGGGAGACAAAGCCAGGCACCAAGGTGCAGGCGTGGGCCTACAACGACCAGGTGCCCGGTCCGCAGATCCGGGTGCGCGAGGGCGACCGCGTGCGCGTGGTGCTGCACAACGAGCTGGAGGAATCCACGTCCATCCACTTCCATGGTCTGGAGGTGCCCAACGACCAGGATGGCGTGCCGTTCATCACCCAGCCGCCGGTGAAGCCGGGCGAGAGCCACACCTACGAGTTCACCGTGCCCAACGCCGGCTCGCACATGTATCACTCGCACCATAACGCGGCGATCCAGGTGGGCAACGGACTGCTGGGCGCGTTCATCGTGGATCCGAAGAACCGCTCGGCCGACCCGAAGGCCGACGTGGATTACGTGATGATCCTCAACGACGGCGCGCACGGCTTCACGCTGAATGGCAAGGAGTTTCCCGCCACCGAGCCGCTCAAGGCGAAACTGGGGCAGACCGTCCGCATCCGCTTCATGAATGAAGGCATGCTGATTCACCCCATGCACCTGCACGGCATGCACATGACCGTGATCGCCAAGGACGGCTGGCCCCAGCCGGCGGCGTGGAAGTGCGACACGCTCAACATCGCGCCTGGCGAGCGGTGGGACGTGCTGGTGAAGGCCACCAATCCAGGCACCTGGGCGTTCCATTGCCACATCCTTGGCCACGCCGAGTCGAAGATGGGGATGTTCGGAATGGTGACGGTGTTGGTGGTGGCGTAGGGGCTCGGCTTGCCGGGTCCGGCTTGCCGGACCCCTACCGCCCCGCCCCGAACGCCTTGATCCGCGGAATCGCATTGAACGCGAAGGCGACGACAGCCAGCAATTCGAGCACCCGACCCGGTGCGGCATGACCCAGCGCGCAGAGCACGATCCCGACATTCAGCGCAGCGTACGCCACGGCCGGAGGAGCGGGTGAACCCCGCTCCTTCCCCGAGGCGTGCTTGGGAAACATCCAGTAGGCCACGCCCAGCGTGAGATTCCCGAACCATCCCAACAGCATCAGCTCCATGTGCCACGCGTGTATCCATGGCGGCAGAGCCGCCGGCAGTCCCGCCTTGGCCGAAAGCATCAGCGCGCCGCCGAGCGAGCCCGTCACGAGTGCAAGCAACGCTGTGCGGATGAAGAGCACCGAAAGGGTGGGCATTCAGCGGCCACGCACCCGGGGCCAGATGGACCACGCGAAGAGTGCCATGGCAAGGAACTGCAGCAGCGCGGCGAGCGGCAGCCAGGGCCCGCGCACCGTTGTTGGTTCAGTGATGACGCGAAGAAGAAGGCCCGTATTGAGCAGCACGAACACCGCCCAGCCGCGCCAGTCGGTGGGCGCCACTCCGCGCTCCACGCGCGGGAACATCCAATACGCCACGCCGGTCACGAGCTGCGAGAGCCAGCCAAGCACCAGCAGGTGGAGATACACCGGCCAGGCCCCGGCCAGCCAGGCGTTGCCGGGCCAGAGCGCGCGCATTACACCAAGCACGAGCGCCGAGACCAGGCAGAGGAGTGCGCCGCGGATCAGCCAGCGAACAAGCCGGGGCACCGGAGCGGATCAGTCCCCGTCTGGCATCGGCCGGGGTGGTGGCATCGTATCGAGCGCGGCCGGCCGCACCTCACCGTGGCGGATGTAGCCGCCGTAGAGCGCAGTCTTGGCGAGCGCCGCCGCGGTCAGGAGCAAGCCGATAAGTACCAGCCACGAGAGCCAGCTCACGCCCGGCCCTCCGCCACGTCGGAGGAAGAGCGCCAGCAGCGCCACCACACCAGTGATCGCGGCAACGATGAACGCGGCATCGGCCGCTTCCTCGTGCTCATGTATGAGCCGGCGATTGGCCCACGCGGAATCCTCGACCTGTTCCTCTGCTTCGTGGCCGGTCTGCCGGGCCACGAACGCGCCCACACCCGTCAGCACCGTCAGCGCGAGCGCGACCGTGACGATCTCCCGTCGCTTCGCCAGCAGGCCCCACAGCAGGACCAGGATGGCGATGACCGAGCCGAAAACCGGAAGATGATTCCCCATCAGGTGCAGGTGTGCCATGCTCCAGTCCATACGACGTTCCCTCAAGCCCTTGTGGTGGCCGCTCGGCCGGTGATCTCACGGATGTGAATGCGGAACAGCACGTCCCGGAATGGCGTCGGGTCTGCCGGCGTGAGTACGTCGGGCGCGACGGCGCGCAGCGCCGCCAGTGTCTCCTCCCGCCCGCTCGTGGGCCGGTCCTCCTCGTACCAGCTGCCCTGGACCACCACGCTCTTCCAGTCGAAGATTCCCTCCACCTCGTCCACCTCGAACGCGACATACGGCGACTGCCTGAGCACCGCCACCTTGCTGCCTTCCTGCGTCCGGCAGGCGAGCCAGTCTCCATGGTACACATACCCCAGCGGCACGATGTTCACGTGCTCGCGCATCTGGTACGCGATCCGCCCGACATGATTGCGGGCCAGCAGCTCCCGGCATTCACGCTCGGTAAGGTCGCGAAAGGTCGCCTTGGGGTTCATGACACCTCCATGCTCGAACGCAACGCGTTCAGGATGACCGCAACGTCTATCCCTTCCTGCAGCAGCGCGCCGGCAATTGGCTGGATCAGTCCCAGCGCCGCGAA
>DASTFH010000079.1:0-15798 GCA_035708725.1 Gemmatimonadales bacterium
CTCCGCTGGAACCATCGATGCCGCTACGGCCGCCGCCCCGCCAGCTGCATTTGCCGGTTAGGCACCTGACCGACAGGAGACCCACCGCGCCGTCACGTCCCCCGCCTCGCGCGTGGTGCCCCCATGCATGAAGCTCCACCGGATCCTGCCACGCAGCAAGCTGTCTTCGCGCCCGAGTGTCACCAGCCAGGCGGCATCAATGTCAACAAACTGCAGGTTGAGACTGTCCGCGGGACTCTCGCTCCAGAGCGCAGTCAAGCTCGCCCACTGGGTGCCCGACCCCTCATTGATCGGGACGATCTCACGCGCGTGCGCAGGATCGAGACTGGAAGGCCGGCTGGTCAGGCGCATGGCGTGAGGCAGATTGCGTGCCCAGGCTTCGTCTGGGAGCGAGGCAATCAGGCATCGGTCAGGCGCCGGTGGTACAGCCGCCACTCGGCCGCACGCCAGGAGCGCGATGGCAAACGCGATGCACAGGGCGCTATGGCGCAATCGCTGCTCCCAGGGTGCCTAACGAGTATTCGACTGCTTGTCGGCAATCTTCACATATTACGCCGCGCAGCCTAATCCGGAAAGACTGCGAGGCCCGAACCGGCCAGCTGGTCCGCCGGGCTCCGCACCCCGAACCCGCCCCGGTTCAGCACATGGGTGTACAGCATCGTGGTGCTCACATCGCGGTGCCCCAGCAACTCCTGCACCGTCCGGATGTCATATCCCGACTCCAGCAGGTGGGTCGCAAACGAGTGCCGGAAGGTATGGCAGCTCGCTCGCTTCCCGATCCCCGATCGCCGCACCGCCTCACTCACCGCCCGCTGCACCGCCGTCGCATGCAGGTGATGACGACGCAGCTCCCCGGTGTCCCGGTCCAGATACTGCCTCTTGGCCGGAAATATCCACTGCCACGCCCAGGACTCCGCAGCCCGCGGGTATTTCCGAGCCAGCGCCCCCGGCAGCTCAACCCGTCCCGCGCCTCGGCTGAGATCGCGCCGATGGCGCCGTTGCACTTCGCCCAGGTGTGCCTCCAGCGCCCGCAGAATCATCGCGGGCAACACGGTTACCCGGTCCCGCTGCCCCTTCCCACGCCGGACGCGGATTTCACCGCGCACGAGGTCCACATCCTTCACGCGCAGCGTGAGGCACTCCATCAGGCGCAGGCCGCTGCCATACAACAACAAGGCGACCAGCCGGTGGACGCCGATGAGCTCGCCCACCACTCGCACCACTTCGTCGCGCGTGAGGACCGCCGGCAACCGATCGGGAACCCGGCCCCGCGGCATCCTGCCCGCCAGCCGCAACGGCCGGTCCAGCACTTCGCGATACAGGAACTGCAGCGCAGCGATCGCCTGCTCCTGGGTTGCGGCGGCCACATGCCGGTCCTCCGCCAGGTGCCGCAGGAATTCCAGGACCTCAGCCTCAGCCATCTCCCGCGGGTGCCGAAGGTCGTGGTAGCGCACGAAGCGCACGACCCAGCCCCGATAGGCCTGCTCGGTTCGCAGGCTAAAATGGCCCAGCCGGAGCTTTGCTCGCAAAAGGGTCAGCAGGCGCGTCTTAGACTGCGAAGCGGCGCCGAGCGGTGGACCTTCGGTCGTCCCCATGACCCCAAGATGTCACCGACCACCCCGGCCACTGGTACCGCATTAATGCGAGCAGTGACGGCGCGGCGGCACCGGGCGCCGCCCAGCCGTCCGTCCGCCCGCCGACCTCGCTCACTATCCCAGGCGGCCGTCGCCCGAATTCCACATCGATGGCCCTCGCGCAGAAGGGGCAAAGCCATGGCTCTGCCCCTCCTGCGCGATGCTCAGCGCTCAGCTTGCACTTCTCAGCTCTCAGCCCTCCAGGAATCCCCGCAATACCCGCTGCAGGATCCCGCCATGCTGGTAATACTCCAGCTCCACGTGCGAGTTGAGCCGCACCACCGCCTTGAACTCCTTCTGCGCCCCGTCCTCGCTCACGCCCACCACCGTCACCGTGCCGCCCGGCTGGAGCCCATCGGCGATTCCGGTGACATCATACGTTTCCCGCCCCGTGAGCCCGAGGCTCTGGCGGTTCTGCCCCTTCTCATAAGCCAGCGGCAGCACGCCCATGCCGATCAGGTTGCTCCGGTGGATTCGCTCATAGCTCTCCGCGATCACCGCCTTGATGCCCAGCAGTGCCGCGCCCTTCGCCGCCCAGTCGCGCGAGCTGCCCGAGCCGTATTCCTTCCCGGCCAGGACAATGAGCGGTGTGCCCTCGTCGATGTATCGCATCGCCGCGTCATACATGGACATGACTTCGCCAGTCGGCAGGTGCACGGTCCAGTTGCCTTCCTTGTCCGGCACCAGCCCGTTCTTGATGCGCACGTTCCCGAACGTCCCGCGCATCATGACTTCGTGATTCCCGCGCCGCGAACCGAAGGTGTTCCAGTCCACCTGCTCCACGCCATGCTCGCGGAGGTAGCGTGCCGCCGGCCCGTTCTTGGGGATCGCGCCCGCCGGCGAGATATGGTCCGTCGTCACCGAGTCACCCAGCACCGCGAGCACCCGCGCCCGCCGAATGTCGCTATGTGGCGGGGCCACGTGCGGCAGATCCTTGAAGAACGGCGGCTCCTGCACGTAGGTGCTCTTCGGGTCCCACGCATAGCGCGTCCCCTCGGGCACCGGCAGCGCCTTCCACTCTGCATCCCCCTCGAAAACCTCGCCGTACTGCTTCACGAACATGTCCGGCAACACCGCCCTGGTTACCGTCTCGGCGATTTCCTCCGCCGAGGGCCAGATGTCCCGCAGGAAGACCGGCTGGCCGTCATTGCCGATGCCAAGCGGCTCCTCGGTGATGTCGGCGTCCACCTTGCCCAGCAGTGCGAAGGCCACGACCAGCATGGGCGACGCGAGGTAGTTGGCGCGCACCTGCGGGTGGATTCTCGCCTCGAAATTCCGGTTCCCCGACAGCACCGCCGCCGCCACCATCGAATGCTCCTCGATGGCGTGCGCCACCGCGTCGGGCAGCGGGCCGCTGTTGCCGATGCAGGTGGTGCAGCCGTACCCCACCGTCTGGAAGCCCAGCTTGTTCAGGTCCTCGGTGAGGCCGGACTTGTTGAGGTAATCGGTGACGACGCGCGAGCCCGGCGCGAGGCTGGTCTTGACCCAGGGTCGTGTGTGCAGTCCCTTCGCGACGGCTTTGCGCGCCACCAGCCCGGCGCCGATCATGACCGACGGGTTCGAGGTATTGGTGCAGGAGGTGATGGCGGCGATGACCACGGAGCCATCATGCAGTTGGCACTCCTCGCCGTTGATGCTGCAGCTGATGCCTTCCGGCGGTGCCTCGATCGTGGCCGTGGCCGGCGACTGCCCGCCCTCGCCTGACCACCGCTCGAGCGAGGCCTGCGCCGCCTGCCGCCGCCTGTCCGGCACCGTGGGCTGCATGAGCCCAGGCAGTGTCAGCGCAAAGCTCCGGTCCAGTTCCTTGAGTTCGATCAGGTCCTGCGGTCGCCTGGGACCCGCCACGCTCGGCGTGATGGTGCCGAGGTCGAGCTCCAGCGTCTCGGTAAACATTGGGTCGGGCGTGGCGTCGGTGCGGAAGAGGCCCTGCTCCTTGCAGTAGCGCTCCGCCCGCTCGACGACGTCCGCCGGGCGACCGGTGTTGCGCATGTAGCGGAGCGTGACATCATCCACCGGGAAGAAACCGATGGTGGCGCCGTACTCAGGCGACATGTTGCCGATGGTGGCGCGGTCCGGCAGCCCCAGCGACGAGAGGCCGTTGCCGTAGAACTCGACGAACTTGTCCACCACGCCCTTGGCGCGGAGCATGTTGGTCACCCGGAGCACCAGGTCGGTCGCGGTGGTGCCGACGGGCAGCGAACCGGTCAGCTTCACGCCGATGACATCAGGAATCAGCATGAAGTAGGGCTGGCCCAGCATGACCGCTTCCGCCTCGATGCCGCCCACGCCCCAGCCGACCACGCCCAGCCCGTTGATCATGGGAGTGTGGGAGTCGGTGCCCACGAGCGTGTCGGGGTACATGGTCGGCTCGCCATGCTGGTCACGGAACTGCACGCACGGTGAGAGGTATTCGAGGTTCACCTGGTGCACGATACCGGTGCCGGGCGGCACCACCCGGAAGTTCTGGAAGGCGCGCTGGCCAAACTTGAGCAGCTGGTAGCGCTCCCGGTTGCGCTCGAATTCCATCGCGACATTGAGCTTGAACGCATTGGCCGAGCCGTAGTAATCCACCTGGACCGAGTGGTCGATCACCAGGTCGCAGGGAACGATCGGGTTGATCTTCTGGGGATCGCCATGCATGCGGGCCATGGCATCGCGCATTGCCGCGAGGTCCACCACACACGGGACGCCGGTGAAATCCTGCAGTACCACCCGCGCCGGCATGAAGGGGACTTCGCCCCGGCTCGTCGAGGTCGGATCCCACCGCCCCAGCGTCCGCACGTGGTCCTCGGTGACGATCCCACGCCCGGCGAACCGGAGCGCATTTTCGAGCAGGACCCTGATGGAGAAGGGCAGCCGGTCGAGATCGGCCTCGCCCTGGCGCGCGAGCGCCTGGAGACTGTAGATCGTCCCGCTCTTGCCTGCGGCCTGCAGGGAAGTGCGGACGTGGAACGGGTCGGGGATCTGTCTGGTCATGATGACGGTATAGTTGAGAGGATCGTCAATTGCCCACTGTCCAAGTATAAACGAACTGGAACCGAGTCTCATGCCGATTCCGCGCCCCCGTGCCATCACCCGCCGTGACGACGGCCTCCTGATCGAATGGGCCGAGCCGGGCCACGCCTGGCTTTACCCGGCGCGGGGACTCCGCCTCGGCTGCCCCTGCGCCACATGCGTGGACGAGTTCAGCGGCCGGCCCCTGTTGGACCCTGCGCGGGTCCCGGACGACATCCGGCCGGTCCGGGTGGACCTGGTCGGGGCCTACGGCATCCGGGTGGCCTGGAGTGACGGCCACGCCACGGGCATCTATACTTTTGAGCAGTTGCGTGCAGCATGCGGATGTCCGCACTGCACGGGGACATAGCACCAGCCGGTCTGGTGCGCCGCACCGGAAGGTGGTAACGTCACGCATGACGCTTGGCCGCGGCTTCTGGATCATCGTCTGGTACGGTATCCTCCTGCTGGGGCTGGCCGGGCTTTGGGCCTCCATTGCTTCGGTCCGCCGGCTGCACTGGGAGAACCTCGACGAGCTGCTCCGCGCCATCGGGACAACCCAGGTCTCGGTGGGGATGCTGCTCCTCCTGTACGGCTGGTTGCCCACGGTGGCCACCGGCCTGCTGGGCTTGGCGCTCGGCGTCTTCATCGCGGCCTTTGTGGCCGGACGCCATCAGTCAGCCGGCGCCGACGATGAGGATGACGAGGACGCCGAGATTCATCCGGCCCTGCGCGGGCTGCCTCCGCAGGTGGAGCGGCGTCCCGAGGCGGATTCTGATTCGGAACTGAACCGGGAAGCGATACATGAATGACTCTCATTCTGCCGGGCGCGAGGGTGCCATCGCCGGCGTCATCGGCGCCGCGGCGGTGGCAATCTGGTATTTCATCGTGGACATGCTGCGCGGCATGCCGATGCATACGCCCAACGCCATCGCGCAGCTGCTGTTCGGCAGCGGCAGCTCGGATGCCGGGGAGTTCGGGACCATCGCCGTGGTCACCGTAGTCCATTTTGCCGTATTCATCGTGGTGGGCATCTGCCTTGCCGCCCTCTATCACCTCGCAATCCGGGACATCGCCTGGCGCATGGGCGTGATGTTCGCCCTGGTGATCACCTTCTGCTTCATCGCCGGACTGGCGTACATGCTCGGTCCCTTGACTGGCGAGACCTTCCCGCACTGGACCGTGATCGGCGGCGCCCTGGTGGGGGCGCTGACAATGGGTGGCTTTCTCTGGTACACCCATCCCGAGCTGGCCCAGTCGTTCCGTGATGTGGCGCTGGGCGACGAGACCGAGAGCGCGCATCACCCCGGCCACCAATGAGCCGGGCGCTTCGCGTTCTCGGACTTCCACTCCTCTTCGTCGCCGCACCGCTCGCTGCCCAGCTCGCGCCCGCCAGCGCGGGCGGGCTGGTGGCGTACGCGGAAGAGACCCGGATGCTGGGCCACAACCTCCGCGTCCTGGTCATCGGCGCGCATCCGGACGACGAGGACACCGAGCTGCTGGCCTGGTTGGCGCGGGGAAAGGGCGCCGAGGCAGCCTACCTCGCGCTCAACCGGGGTGAAGGCGGCCAGAACCTGGTGGGCGGTGAGCTGGGCGAGTCGCTCGGTCTCCTCCGGACGGAGGAACTGCTTTCCGCTCGCCAGCTGGACGGGGCCCGGCAGTATTTCACCCGCGCCTACGACTTCGGCTTCTCCAAGACACTCGACGACACCTGGGCCCAGTGGCCCCGGGATTCGATCCTCAAGGACGTGATCCGGATCGTCCGGAAATTCCGTCCCCAGGTGATCGTCACGATCTTCACTGGCACGCCGCGCGACGGCCACGGCCAGCATCAGGCGGCAGGCTGGGCCGCGCGCGCTGCGTTCGAGGCTGCCGGCGATTCCACCCGCTTTCCCGAGCTGCAGACGGAAGAAGACCTCGCAGCGTGGACGCCGCTCAAGCTCTACCAGAGCACCCGCTTCAACGGGCTCCCCACCACGCTCACGCTCAAGGGCGGTGCGCTCGACCGCGTCACCGGGCTCACCTACCATCAACTCGCCATGGCGAGCCGCTCGCGGCACCGGTCGCAGAACATGGGGCAGCTCCAGTCGCTGGGGCCATCGGCTATCAGGATGGCGCTCGTGACCGACCGCACCGGCAAGGGACCTGACGGGTTCTTCGCCGGCGTCGATACGACGCTCGCCCCAGTGCTCGGCGCCGCGGCAGCGCGCGCCTACTCGGCACAGGTGGCACTCATCCGCTCACAGCCTGACTCACTTGCGTCGGCAGCACTCGATTCTGCGACTCGCATCCTGCAAGCGGCCAAGGTCGCGTCGCCCGTCCTGCGGGACCAGGCGCGGCATCTGGCGCGCGCACGGGCCATTGCCCTGGGCCTCGCCCAGGATGCCACGGCCGATGACGCCCGGGTAACGCCAGGGCAGACGCTGGCGGTCACCATCTCCGCAGCCAACGGGGGCGTGGAAGCCGTCACGCTCGCCGATTCGCTTGTCGCACCATCCGGATGGGCGGTGTCGCACGGATCGTCGGACGGAGCGCTCGCCCTGGCTCCCGGCGCGCTCGTGTCCAGGGAATTTCATGTGACCGTGCCGTCCACCGCGGACGCCACCACGCCCTATTTCCTGCGCGAGCCGCGCGACGGTGATCTTTACCGCTGGCCCGCCTCGGCGCGCGCCTCATGGGGCGACCCGTTCGAGCCGGCGCCGCTCCGCGCCGCGCTCGCCCTGCCGGGTGATCTCGTGCCCGTGGAGCGCGAAGTCACCGATCGGACCAACGACCAGGTGATCGGGGAAGTGAGGCTGCCGGTCGTGGTGCAGCCGGCCATCGACGTCAGGGTGGACCGGGACACCGTGCTCCTCGCCGCGGGCACCGAGCGCCGACTTCGCCTGCTCGTGTCCGTGGACCACGCGGCGCGCGACACGGTGCGCGGTCAGGTGACAATCGAGGTGCCAGCGGGCTGGCGGGAACCGCCGCCCCAGCCCTTCGCGTTCACCCGTGAAGATGAACGCGATGCCTATTCGTTCGACGTGACGATTCCCGCCTCTGCCAGGGCCGGCCGCTATACGCTCCGCGCCGTGGCCGTGACCTCCGCCGGCCGCCGCTACAGTGAGGGGCTGCGCTCACTCGCATACAATCACGTGCGCCCGCGCGCCTGGACCCAGCCCTCCAGCGTGTCGGTGGTGCTGGCCAACCTCACGCTGCCATCGCTGAAGGCGGTGGGCTACATCCGTGGGGCGGCGGACCGGGTGCCCGAGGCGCTCGTGGCGGCCGGTGTCCCGGTGACACTCCTCACCCCGGCCCAGCTCGAGAACGGCGATCTCTCGCGCTTCGATGCCATCGTGGTCGGGCCGCGCGCCTATGAGATCGACGCCGCGCTGGTGCAGCACAACCGGCGGCTCATGGACTACGTGAAGGCGGGCGGGCTGCTGCTGGTGCAGTACCAGCAGTACCAGTTCATCCAGGGCGGCTTTGCCCCACTGCCGCTCACTATTGCGCAACCGCACGACCGGGTCACCGACGAGCACTCACCCGTCACGGTGCTGGATCCCTCGTCGCCGGTCTTCACGGCACCCAACAGGATCGTGCCGTCCGACTGGGACAACTGGATCCAGGAGCGCGGGCTCTATTTCGCGCACACCTGGGATGATGGCTACACGCCGCTGCTTTCCATGCACGACCCGGACGAAGCGCCCATGAAGGGCTCCCTGCTGGTGGCCACGGTGGGCAAGGGCCGTTACGTCTATACCGGGCTTTCGTTCTTCCGGGAACTGCCCGCCGGGGTGCCCGGCGCCTTCCGGCTCTTTGCCAACCTGCTGGCGCTTCATCCCGCGCCGGTGCCGTGACCCGCGGGTTTCTCTTCGTTGCACTCCTGACACTCTCGGCGTGCGGTGACGGCCGCACGCCGGTCACGGTCTACTCTCCCCACGGCCGGGACCAGCTGGTCCTGCTGGAGCACGCCTTCGAAAAGCTGCATCCTGCCATTGACGTGCGCTGGCTCGACATGGGAAGCCAGGAGATCCTCGACCGGCTTCGCTTCGAGCGCGTCAACCCGCAGGCCGACGTCTGGTTCGGGGGCCCGACGTCGATCTTCGACCGCGGTGTCGCCGATTCACTGCTGCAGCCCTATCGGCCGGCGTGGGCCGATGCCGTGGGGCCCAACGGCGTCCAGCCTGACACGCTCTACTATCCCGTGTACCGCACCCCCGCCGTCATCGCCTTCAACCGGGATGCCGTCCCCGCCGACTCGGCGCCGAAGGACTGGGACGACATGCTCGATCCCAAATGGCACGACAAGGTGCTCATCCGGGACCCGATGGCGAGCGGCACCATGCGCGCCATCTGGGGGCTTATCATCGAGCGCAGCCTCCGCGAGACCGGCGACACGACGGCCGCGATGCAGTGGCTCAGGCGGCTTGATGCGCAGACGACAGCATACACGCTCAATCCCGCGATCCTGGTCGAGAAGCTCTCCCGTCGGGAGGGCCTGGTCACCCTCTGGGACCTGCCCGACATCCTCATCGGCCAGGGGAAGGGGCTGCCGCTGGGCTACACCTTTCCCTCGAGCGGTACCGCGGTGATCGACGATGCCATCGGCCTGGTGCGCGGAGCTCGGCACGCCGACTCCGCGCGCGTGTTCATTGACTATGTGGGAAGCAAGGATGCGGTCGCGCTGACCGCATCAAAGGTGTTTCGCCTGCCGGCGCGCCATGACCTGCCGCCGGAGATGGTGCCGGCGTGGGTCACCGACGTGGAGCAGACCATGGTGTCAGAGCCGATGGACTGGGGCCTCCTTGCGCGGGAGGGGAGCGCGTGGATGGCGTACTGGGACCAGCACGTGCGGAATACCGGCGCGCGGATGGCCACGCCATGAGTAGCGGCGCTGCGCTTGGCCTGGAGTCGCTCTCCAAGCGCTTTGGCGAGGTGCAGGCGGTCAAGGACGTCTCGCTGGACGTGCCGGCAGGTTCCATCCTCGCGCTGCTCGGCCCGAGTGGCAGCGGCAAGACCACGCTGCTCCGGCTGCTGGCCGGCTTCGAGATGCCGGATGCCGGTGAGGTGCTGGTGAACGGGGAGCGGGTCACCCGGCTCTCGCCCGCCGAGCGGCGGTTCGGCATGGTCTTCCAGCACTACGCGCTGTTTCCGCATCTCGATGTCGGCGCCAATGTGGCATACGGGCTGGAATCGGCCGGCGTGCGCGGCCCCGAACTCGCGCGGCGGGTGCAGGAGGCGCTCGCGCTGGTGGATCTCGCCGGCTACGAGCGACGCGGCATCAGCCAGCTCTCGGGCGGCCAGCAGCAGCGAGTGGCACTGGCCCGCGCGCTCGCGCCCGAGCCGCGCGTGCTGCTGCTCGATGAGCCGCTCTCCAATCTCGATCCGTCGCTACGCGAGCGGACGCGCGCTGAGCTGCGCGAGCTCATCAAGCGGCTTCAGATCACGGCGGTCTTCGTGACCCATGAGCAGGATGAGGCCTTCGACCTCGGGGACCAGGTGGCGCTCCTGCACAGCGGGCGCCTGGCGCAAGTGGGAACTCCGGAAGAGCTGTACGGGCAGCCGGCCTCGCCCTTCGTGGCGCGGTTCATCGGGCGCTCGAGCATGCTGCCGGTCACGGTGACCGGCCGGACACCCGACGGCGTCACCGTGACGCTCTATGGCCAGTCGTGGGAGATCCCCGGTCACCACCCCGTGGCTGATGCCGGGCCGGCCTGGCTCTACATGCGGCCGGAAGCCATGTATCTCAGCGAGCCCGTCGGTGTGGCACTCACCGGTGTCGTCGCGCGCCGTCGCTTCACCGGCTCCGGCGCGGCGTACGTCGTCACGCTCAAAGATGGTCGCGCCCTTGAAGTCTCCGGTCCGCTTGACGCAGCGGCGCCGGGCCAGGCGGTGGGAATCCTGCCGACTCGCCGAGGGGACGGTGGGCTCCACCTCTTCGAGAACGAGATGACGGCGTGAGGCGCCCGCGGAACGCCTGGCAGGGGTTGCTGCTCGCCGCGGTGCTGACCTGGCTCGTGGTGTACCCGCTGCTGCTCACGCTCATGCGTGGCCTCCGCGAGCAGGGCAGCTGGACGCTGCGGTACGTGCACGAATTCCTGGCCCGGCCCACCGAGCTCTCCGCCCTCTTCAACAGTCTCTGGATCGCGGTCGCCAGCGTGGTGCTGGCTGCCATGATCGGTATCCCGCTCGCGTTCTTCTTCGAGCGCTACGACTTCCCGGGTCGGCGCTGGCTCGGTGCCATGGTGGCGCTCCCTGCGGTCCTGCCGCCGCTCGTGGGCGTGGTGTCGTTCATCTTCCTTTTCGGCGAATCGGGCTTCATCGCGCACCTGGTGCGGCGCCTGTTCTCGCTCGAGCAGGCGCCGTGGCGGCTGGAAGGGGCGGGCGCCATCCTGCTGGTTCACGCCTACTCGATGTACGTCTACTTCTACCTGTTCGTCCGCGCCGGCCTCGCGGGAATCGATGCCGCGGTGTGGGAGGCGTCAGCCAGTCTCGGTGCGGGACGGGGACGCACCCTCCGTCGCGTGGTGCTGCCGCTGCTCCGGCCGCAGCTGGTGGGCGCGGCACTGCTCACGTTCATGACGGCGCTCGCCTCCTTCAGCGCGCCGTACATTTTCGGCGGCGGCTTCCGGGTCATGACGACGCAGATTGTCTCCACGCGCCTCAACGGCGAGGACGGCCTTGCCATGGTGGAGACGATCGCGCTGACGATCCTGGCGCTGATCGGGCTCTGGCTCCTGCAGCGAACCGATGCCACCGACGTGACCGGTGGCTCCAAGGGCGTGAGTCCGAGGCCCATCCCGGTGCGCAGTCCGGTATGGCGCACCTTGATCGCGATCGGCGGCTGGACGCTTGCCGCCGGCCTGCTGCTGCCCCACCTCACGCTGCTGCTGGTGTCATTCGTGCCCGTGGGAACATGGACCACGGAACCGCTGCCGCCAGCGTATACCGTCGCCAACTACCTGACACTGCTGCACGATCCCGTGCGCGCCCGTCCGCTGGTGAACAGTCTCTGGATGGCGACACTGGCGACGGTCGGTGCGCTGGCGCTCTCGGTACTCGCCGCCATCCTCACTGTGCGGCGTCGCGCGACGGCGCGGCGCTGGATCGAAGCGGTGCTCACCATGCCGTGGGCCGTGCCAGGGACGGTCTTCGCCATTGCGCTCGCGGCGGCGTTCAGCGTGCGCGAGCCGCTGGCGCTCCGCTTCGTGCTTGTCGGTACGCTCTGGCTCCTCCCACTGGCGTACCTGATCCGGAACCTGCCGATCACAAGCCGGTCCATTCTCGCGGGATTTCGCGCGCTCGATCCCTCGCTCGATGAGGCATCGGCGTCGCTCGGCGCGAACCGGTCCCGCACGCTCCGTCGCATCACGCTGCCACTGCTCAAACCCGCCATCATAGCCGGCGCGACGCTGGCGTTCGTGACGGCATTCGGGGACTTCGTCACCTCGGTGGTGCTCTATACCTATGACACGCGTCCCGTGTCGCTCGAAATCCTGTCAAGCCTCCGGCAGTCGGATGTCGGGGTCGCGGCGGCCTACGGCGTGGTGCTGATGCTGGTGAGCGCTGCCGTCTTCGCACTCGGTGCGGGACAGCGCAGGGTAGAATGACCCGCTCGCGCGAAAAGCAGCGGGAGCAGTTCCGCCAGCTCACGGTGCTGATCGCCGTGGCCTTCGTGGACATGATCGGCTTCATGCTGGTGCTGCCGGTCCTGCCGTTCTACGCCCTCAACTTCGGCGCCACGCCCACCCAGGTGGGCTGGATCCTTGCTGCTTTCTCCATTGCCCAGCTGGTCTCGGCGCCGCTCTGGGGCCGGGTGAGTGATCGCTACGGCCGGCGGCCGGCGCTCCTCATCGGACTCTCGGCGGCGGCCGTGGCCTACGTGGTCTTCGGCTTCGCCAATTCATTGCTGCTGCTCTTTCTCTCCCGCCTGGTGCAGGGCGCCGGCGGCGGCACCACCGGCGTCGCACAGGCCTATGTGGCCGACACGGTGCGCCCCGCCGACCGCGCCCGTGCCCTGGGCTGGCTCTCTTCCGCCAGCTCGGCGGGCATCATCCTGGGACCGATCCTCGGCACCCTGGCGAGCCGGCTGGGGACGCACGCACCCGGGCTGATCGCGGCGGGGCTCTGCGTGCTCAACGCACTCTTCGCATGGCGCTGGCTGCCGGAATCGAAGCAGGAGCTTGGCCGGGACGAGACCAGGCCGAGGCAATCGCTCTTTACCCCGGCCATCCAGGCATTCCTCCACCCGCGCAACCCGGTTTCGCGCCTGATCTGGATCTATGGCGCCGGCATGCTGGCAAACGCTGCGCTCTACGGGGTCCTGCCTGTCTTCCTCCAGGGCCGCTTCAGCGTGAACGAACGCACATTCGGCTACTTCCTGACCTACTTCGGCGCGCTCTCGCTGGTGATGCGCGTGTTCCTGCTGGGTCCCGTCGTGGATCGGCTGGGAGAACGGGGGACGATGCGGCTCGGGTGCATCGCGCTGATCGCAGGCTTCCTGCTGTATCCTGCCACGCACAACATCTGGGTACTTGCCATTGGCATCATGCCGCTCATGCCGGTGGGTACGGCACTGCTCTTTCCCAGCACGACGTCCCTCCTGTCCGGACAGGTGTCGCGGGCCGAGCTGGGGGTGACCATGGGAGTCGCGCAAACCTTTGCGGGCGTGGCCCGATCGATCGGACCCGTGGCCAGCAACCAGGCGTTCCAGTCGCTGGGGCAGGGGTGGCCGTTCTTTCTGGCCGCCGCCGTCGTCGGGTTTGTCGCGATCCTTTCGCGCGGCGTCAAGGCGCAGTCGCCTGCCCTGGACGGGGTCACGGGGGAGACAGCGATCCCCACATGACGCTATTTTGCGAGCCGGACACCCCTGAGGAGTCATCGTGACTTTCCCGCAGTTGCCCACATCGCCCGCTGACTGGGCCGGGGCCGGCTGGAGCGACGTCGAGCCGTTCTATGCGGCGCTGATGGCCGCGCCCCTTACTGAGCAGTCGCTGGACGCATGGCTGGCCCAGTGGTCGGCTCTCGAATCGTTGCTGACCGAGGCCGCGTCGCGCGCCATGATCGCGCACACCCTCGACACGGCCAGCACCGAGAAGGAAGCCGCTCACCTCCGTTTCTCGACCGAGGTCCTGCCAAGGGCCGAGGAGCAGAGCGTCAAGGTGGCTCGCCGGCTGCTGGCGTCGGGCTTCTCGAAGCCGGGTCTCGAGACGGCACTGCGCCGCTTCCGGACCGACAGCGAGCTGTTCCGGGAAGAGAACGTCCCGTTGCAGGCGCGGATCGAGGAGCTGGCCACCGGCTACCGCCGAATCACCGGCGGAATGCTGGCCGACTGGGAAGGCGAGCGGCTCCCGCTGCCCCGGCTGCAGCCGTTCCTCAAGGAGCGCGACCGGGCCGTTCGCGAGCGTGCATTCCGCGCCCTCGCCGATCCATTCATCGAGCGGCGCAGCGACCTCGCCACGATTTTCGACCAGATGTACGAACTGCGGCAGCGAGTCGCCCAGAACGCCGGCTTCGCGAATTTCCGCGACTTCATCTTTCCCGCCAAGTATCGTTTCGACTACACGCCGGCCGACTGCGAACGACTGCACGAGGCGATCGAGCGCACGGTGGTGCCGGCGGTGGAACGTGCGCTCGACGCCCGGCGCGAGCGGCTGGGGCTCGACCGGCTGCGGCCATGGGACACGCAGGTGGCGCCCTGGCGCGACAAGGCCATTCGCCCGTTTGCCGATGGCGAGGAACTGGCCCGGCGGGCGCGGCGCGCGTTCGAGGAAGTGGACCCCGCGCTGGGTGCGCACTTCCAGCGGATGATGGACGAGCGGCTCCTCGATCTCGAGAGCCGCAAGGGCAAGGCGCCGGGCGGCTACTGCGATACGCTCCACTTCAGCGGGCAGCCGTTCATTTTCATGAATGCCTCCGGCATCGAGGAGGACGTCACGACGCTGCTGCATGAGGCGGGTCACGCCTTCCACGCGCTCGAGGCGCACCACCTGCCGTACATATGGCAGCGTCATCCAGGTTCCGAATCGGCCGAGCTGGCGTCGATGTCGATGGAACTGCTCGCGGCGCCGTTCCTCGCGACGCCGGCCGGCTTCTATGATGAGCTGGGCGCGGAGAGTGCCGAGCTGGAGCACCTGGAAGATGTGCTGATCACCCTGGCGCACGTGGCATCGGTGGATGCCTTCCAGACCTGGATCTATACCAGTGGCCAGGGCCAGGATGCCATGGCTCGGGACCGGGCCTGGCTCGCCATCCGGGAGCGGTTCGAGCGCGGGGTGGACTGGAGCGGGCTCGAGGCGGCGCGGGTGGCGCGCTGGTACCGCCAGCTGCACATTTTCCTGTACCCGTTCTACTACATCGAATACGGCATCGCGCAGATCGGTGCGCTGCAAGTCTGGCGCAACGCGCTGGCCGACCGCGAGTCGGCCGTGCGGCAGTACCGGGCCGGACTGGGGCTCGGCGCCACCCGGCCCCTGCCGGAGCTGTATCGCGCCGCGGGGGTGCGCTTTACCTTCGATGCCGGCGACCTCGCCGGGCTGGTGGGGGCGGTGGAGGAGCGGATGGGCGAGCTCAGGGAGTCGCTGCAGGCCGCGGCCTGATCCGTTGCCTTGCGGGCGCAATGGTGCGAGTGTTGTCGCAGTTCCGGGGCTCGCTGCGGCGGCGAGTCAGGCGTTTCTGACCCTGTGGGAGTGATCGAATGGCGAAGGAAGAAGGCATCGAGATGGAAGGCGTCGTGACCGAAGTCCTGCCGGACCGCAACTATCGCGTCCAGCTCGACAACGGCCACACCATCCTTGCGTACGCGGCAGGGAAGATGAGCAAGTTCAAGATCCGCGTGCTCGAGGGCGACCGGGTGAGCGTGGTGCTCTCGCCATACGACCTGACCCGCGGGCGGGTGACCTATCGTCACAAGTAGGTCCGCAGGCGTGCAAGCACGAAAGGGGCGGCCCGGAGGCCGCCCCTTCTGTCGTCACTGACGCGCTGCCTGCTTCAGGCAGGCTTGGTGACGTTTTCCGCTGCGGGGCCCTTCGCACCCTGCACGATGTCAAACTCCACCCGCTCGCCTTCGGCGAGCGTCCGGAAGCCGTCCATCTTGATGGCGGTGTGATGGACAAAGCAATCCTTGTCCCCGTTCTCGGGCGTGATGAAGCCGAAGCCCTTCGCGTCATTGAACCACTTCACCGTGCCG
>DASTFH010000080.1:0-20638 GCA_035708725.1 Gemmatimonadales bacterium
GAGCGCTCGACCCTCGACTCTCGACCCTCGACCCTCCTCTACTACGTCATGCCGTTCGTCCAGGGCGAGTCGCTCCGGGATAAGTTGGCACGTGAGGGCGCGCTGCCGATCGGCGCGGCCACCCAGTTGCTGCGCGAGATAGCGGACGCGCTGGCCAAGGCCCACCAGAGCGGCATCGTCCACCGCGACATCAAGCCCGAGAACATCCTGGTGAGCGATGGCCATGCGATCGTCATGGATTTCGGCATCGCGCACGCCGCCAGCGGCGCCACCATCGCCGGGGGTACTGGCACCGCGCTCACCGGGCTCGGCATGTCGGTTGGCACGCCGGCATACATGGCGCCGGAGCAGGCGGCCGCTGACCCGCATATCGATGCCCGCGCCGACCTGTACGCCCTTGGCGTGGTCGCGTACGAAATGCTGAGCGGCCGGCCGCCATTCACCGGCGGCACGGCACAGCAGCTCATCGCCGCCCAGATGGCGACACCGCCAGAACCGGTCACGCGCGCCCGTCCCGCCATCCCGGCGGCGCTTGCCGACGTGGTAATGCGCTGCCTCGCCAAGCATCCCGCCGACCGGCCACAATCGGCCGGCGAAGTTGTCGCCGCACTGGATCGCCTGTCGTGGGAGACCGGTCCGCGCCGGCCAGCGTGGGGGCTTCGCATCGCGGCTGGAGCGGTGGCACTCGTCGCCGTGGCGCTCCTGGCCTGGCGACTGATCGGAGCCGGCGCGGGAGCATCACCGGCCGCCATCGCCGACCACATTGCCGTCCTGCCTTTCGAGGCGCTGGGCGGCGACAGCGCCAATGCCTATCTCGCCGACGGCATCGCGACCGACCTCACGGCGGCGCTCGCGCGCATCCCGGGCCTCTCCGTGGTGCCGCGCTCATCCGCCTTTGCGCTGCGTGGGCGGACCGCGCGCGACGCGGCCAAGGCGCTCGGCGTGCCGGGCATCGTCGAGGGCACCATCGGGCGCGTGAACGGACGGCTGCGAGTCACCGTGTCGCTGGACGATCCAGCACACGAGGCGGTCCTCTGGTCGGCGAGCTACGACCAGGATGAGTCCAGCATCTTCTCGCTCCATGATTCCATCGCCACCGGAATCGCGGGCGCGCTCGACATCGCGCTCTCGCCTACCACGGCCCGGCGGCTGGCCACGCCGGGCACCCGCAATGTGGCTGCCCACGACCTGGTGCTGCGCTCGTCATATATCGCGGCACGCGCCGACAATGAGGGCGCCGCGCGCGAGGCCGTTGCGCTCGCCGAGCAGGCGATCGCGCTCGATTCCACGTACGCCGCCGCGTGGAGCGCACTGGCCATCGCGTGGTACCACATGGCCGACGACTACGTGGCGCCGCACGAAGCCGTGCCGCACATGCTCTCGGCCGCGCGGCGCGCCGTCGCGCTCGACCCTCAGTCAGCCGAGTCTTTTGCCCTTGTCGGCAGCTTCCTCACCACCTACCAGCAGGACTGCAACGGCGGCACGCGCGAGCTGCAGACGGCCCTCGCACTCGATTCGACCAACGGCCAGGCCAATATCGGCACCGCCTGGCAGCTCTGGGGAAACGGCCAGACGGACGCCGCCCTTGCCTACGTCCATCGTGCGGTGCGATTCAATCCGCTTGCGCCAGACGTGCTGGAGCCGGCGGCGCAGATCAGTCTTGGGGCGGGCATGGCGGACGAGGCCGATACCTATTGCCAGCGCCTGCGGGAGCTGGATCCCGGATCGCGCTGCCACGTGGAGCTGCTCTTGTCGCGGGGGGCATATCGGGACGCGGTGCGCGAAGCCCGTGCGCTCGCCGCCGCCTCTCCGGCCAACATTCGCTACCGGATGACGTTCGCACGCGCGCTCGCGCTGTCAGGGGATACCGCCTCGGCGAGACCCGAGCTGGCGGCGATCGCATCCTATGCGCGGACGCATTATGTGGACGAGTATCTCATGGCCATCACCATGCTGGCGCTGGGCCGGCGCGCCGAGGCGCTGGACTGGCTGGATCGGGGCTTCCGGTCCGACGCGGTCTGGATGTGCCTGGTCGGGGTGGACCCGAGATTCCGCCAGCTCCGCGGCGAACCCCGTTTCGACGAACTGCGGCGGCGACTGGGCCTGGGGAGTGGCCTGCCGGCGAACAGTCCGAAGCTCTGAAGAAAATCCGATCAGGGAGATTCTCGTGAACAACATCGCGCGCACGATCCTGACCGGTGCGACCTTCGTCGCCAGCTACTTCTTCACGTTCTGGGTGCCAGGCTCGCTACTGCCACTGGGTGACCAGTACTGGATCGCCATGATCCTGGCGGTGGTCGTAGCGTACTACACGGCGCGCTTCGTGTGGCGACGGACCGAAACACTCACCGGCGGCCCCGTGGCCACGGCCGGCCTGGGCGCCGCGATCGTGGGCGCCATCGGCTTCGTCGGCGGGTTCTTCGGGCCCATGGTGTTCGCTCCCGGCGCAAACCAGGGCCCCTTGCTTGGGCTCTTCATCACCGGGCCACTTGGCGTGCTGGTCGGCGCAATGGGCGGCTACATCTACGGAGTCACGCGGGCACGGCGAAGCAGGAGCTGAAAGCTGAAGACTGAAGGCGGAAAGCCCTGCGCCATGCGCGGTACCTTTGCCCACCTCACAGCTCCCGCTGAAACACTACCCCCCGCTTCATCACCAGCCGGACGGTCCGCGTGTTGGCGATGTCCTTGAGTGGATCGGCGGCGAGTACCACGAGGTCCGCCCGCTTGCCGACTACGAGCGACCCGACATGGTCGAAGATGCCCAGTGTCAGCGCGCCATTCTCCGTGGCGGCCAGGAGCGCCTCGGCCGGCGTGAAGCCGCCACTCTGCACCAGCAGCGCAATCTCCTCGTGTACGTTGGGCAGCGCCAAGGTGTCGGCGGCAGCGATGCTGTCGGTGCCGGTCGAGATGGGGACGCCAAGCTGGTGCGCCCGGCGCGTGACGGCCGCCGCGAGCTCGAGGCCGCCAATTTCCTTCATGACGAACAGCGTCGGATCGAACATGATCCTTCGCGTCGCCATGACCTGAAGCACCGAATCGAGGGAAGGTATCTGCAGCACCGCGCCGGCAAGGCCGGATGAACCACGCAAAGCCTTGAGCTCTTCCGGGGCAATTGCCCGCGCGACGAGACTGGCATGCGACATGGCGTCGAGGCCGCTCGCGGCAACGTCGCGCGGCATGGCGGGCCGGAGTGCGGCGTGCGCCCATACCGGCATCCCCTGGCGATGCGCCTCCGCGACGACGCGGGCCACCGTCAGTGAATCGAGCGCCGCGTAAAGCTTGATGGCCGTGGCACCCGTGCCCCTTGCCTCGGCGACGGCCTGGCGGAGATCGGTCCCGCCATCAATGGCGCGCATCCACGGCACGGCACCGGCGGCGGCGCCAGCCGACGCCGCATGAGTGCGGGGGTCGCTGAAGAAGGCCGGCCCCGCAAAGAGCGCGGCGTAATGGATGTCGGGACTGGGCAGGTCGGTGACGGCGGCGCTCCGCGCGAGGTCTCCCAGCCGGCGCGTGTCGCCCGCCATGTCGCGCACGCTGGTCACGCCACCGCGGATGGCGGCCTCGAGCCGGGCCAGCTCCCGCGGACGGCTGTCCTCGCTATCGGGATCGGTCGCCAGGTGCACGTGGGTGTCGATCAGCCCAGGAATGACAAAGCGACCGCCCAGGTCAATCACCTGATCGCCCGCGTCGGGCGCGGGCGCGGAGCCCGAATCGATGGCGGTAATCATCGAGTCGGTGATGACGATAGTCCGGTTGCGCTCCCAGGTCGCCGAGCCGTTGAAGACCGTGGCGTGGGTGAGGACCGTCCGGTGGGGCGCCTGCGCCGCCATGGGTGATGCGACGGCCGTGAGGACAAGAAGGGTGCGGCGCATGAACATGAATGGGATCCTTGGGAGTGCTGCAAGCTGAGCGACGATACTTCCGTGGCCTCCAGCCTTCAGCGAGCGGCCGCGGGCCGCCCGATTCGCTCATGGCGCTCCCGTCAGCACACTCGGTCGGAGATTCCTGTCGGATTGGGACGGGCGGTTGAAGCTACGGCCGGGCAAGGAGGCGTGCAACCAAGCGCTTGACGCGATGCCACACGGATGTCAGTCTAAAGCACCTCATGAAGAACCTTCCCGAGCAGTTGAGCCGGGCACTGGCCGACCGCTACCGCATCGAGCGTGAGCTCGGTGCCGGCGGCATGGCAACCGTGTATCTGGCGCACGACATCCGCCACGACCGCCGGGTGGCCATCAAGGTCCTCCGCCCGGAGCTCGCTGCCGTCATTGGCGCCGAGCGCTTCCTGTCGGAGATCAAGACCACCGCCAACCTGCAGCATCCGCATATTCTGGGGTTGATTGATTCGGGAACGGCGGTCGCGGATCACGAGTCGCGGGTCACGGAACTCGCGACCCTCGACCCTCGTCCCTCGTCCCTCGTCTATTACGTGATGCCGTTCGTCGACGGCGAGTCCCTCCGCGACCGGCTCGAACGGGAAAAGCAGCTCGGCGTCACCGAGGCGGTGCGCATCGCGACTGAAGTGGCCAGTGCGCTCGACTATGCCCATCGCCACGGGGTGATCCACCGCGACATCAAGCCCGAAAACATCCTGCTGCACGACGGCCAGGCGCTGGTAGCCGACTTCGGCATCGCCCTGGCCGTGAGCCGGAGCGACGGCGCCAGCCGGATGACGGAAACCGGAATGTCGCTCGGCACCCCGCACTACATGAGTCCCGAACAGGCGATGGGCGAGCGGGAGATCACCGCGCGAAGCGATGTCTATGCGCTGGGCGCGATGACATACGAAATGCTGGTCGGCGAGCCACCGTTCTCGGGTCCCACCGCCCAGGCGATCGTGGCGCGGGTGCTCACCGCCGAGCCGGCGCCCATCAGTGCAACGCGCAAGCGGGTGCCGGAGCATGTCGAAGACGCGGTGCTGACCGCGCTGCAGAAATTGCCGGCCGACCGCTTTGCCACCGCGGCCGGGTTTGCCGATGCACTGACGGGCCGAGCGCCCATGCGCAACGTGACGAGTCGAGGCGGCAAGAGTGCCCGAAAGCCCTGGCATGGCTGGATCGGCTGGACCGGCCTCGGAGTAGCCGCGGTCGCATTGGCATTGATCGCGTGGCGTCGCTTCACCGAACCGGCCCCGCCTGAAGCGCGGTTCGCGGTGGCGCTGCCGCGGGGACAGGAACTTGCCCTCACAATGCAGGGAACCCACTTCGCGGTGTCGCAGGACGGTGCCCTCCTGGTTTACACCGGCGGCGACTCGGTGTACGGTCGCCTCTGGGTCAAGCGACGGAACTCGCTGGTCGCGACGTCGATACCTGGTACGGAAGGCGCGTACAACCCATTCATATCGCCGGACAACCGGAGCGTGGGGTTCTTCACCGACGTGAACGGCCGGACCCTGAAGGTTGTGCCGCTCAGCGGCGGGCCGGCCCGCACCGTCGTCAGCGCCCCGTTGGGCAACAGCGGAGCGGCGTGGGGCAGTGATGGATACATCTACTTCGACGCCGACCAGAGCGGCTTGCAGCGAATCAGGCCAGATGGCAGCGATCGGTCGACCATCCTGCCGCTGGATGTTGCGCATCACGAGGCCGGCATCGCCTGGCCGCAGGTGCTGCCGGGAGCGCACACCGTGATCATGCGGATGCGGCGCCTCGACGACGTACCATCGGATTTTTCGATCGTGGCGGTCCGTATCGGAAGCGGGCAACGCGCCACTCTGGCGCGAGGGGTGAGCGCGGCGTACCTCGCGGGCCACCTGCTGTTCATCACCGCCGATGGCACGCTGGACATCGCACCATTCAGCGAAAAAGCGCTCAAGCTCACCGGCCCCTCGACGGCCGTGCTCAGCGCCGTCCGGATTGCCGGCAACTATTCCGGCGTCGACCTGGCGGCGGCAGCGGACGGGACGCTGTACTACCTGGCCGGTTCGTCCGCCGCCGGCGCGCAGGTCCAGTGGGTGGAGCGCAACGGTACGGCTCGGCCGGTCGATCCGAACTGGTCGGAAGCCGGCGAGATCCGCGGCCTGGCGTTGTCACCCGATGGCAGCAAGGCGGCCGTCGAGATTTCCCGGGTCGGGAGCACCGGCACCGACATCTGGATCAAGCTGCTTCCCAACGGGCCGCTCTCGCGCCTGACGCTCGACCCGGCGTCGGATTCCCGCCCGGTCTTCTCGAGCGATGGCCGCTCGGTGATCTTTCTCTCTGAACGGGTGAGTCCGGAAGCCATCTTCGAGCGCTCGGCTGACGGCGCAGGCGACGACCGGCTGCTGGTTCAGGCGAAGCGGAACATCACGGAAGTCACCCTGTCCCGCGACGGGAAATGGCTGGTGGCCCGGACGTCGAGCGCGGACTCCGGTTCCGGCGACATCCTGGCGATGCAGATCGGACGCGACAGCACCTTGCGCCCGATCATCGGGACGCCCGCCGCCGAGACCAATCCCGCGCTGTCGCCCGACGGCCGCTGGCTGGCGTATGTGTCCACCGCGACCGGACGCCGCGAGGTCTACGTCCGCCCGTTCCCCAACGTGAACGACGGCGTCTGGCTCATCTCCACCGATGGCGGGTTCGAGCCGCGATGGTCCAACTCCGGCCGCGAACTCTTCTTCCGGCGGAACACCGGAACCGACAACATCCTGGTCGCGGACGTGCAGACCGCGCCGGTCTTCCATGCCGGCACGCCGCACCCGCTCCTCTCAACCGATGCGGCGGTCGGGCTCGACTATATCCGCTATGCCGTGAGTCCGGATGACCGGCGGTTCCTGATGGTGGGCAGGACCAACCCTGACGTTCAACCCGACCTCGTCCGGATCGAGCACTTCGACGATCACCTGACGGAGGAGTCGGCCCCATAAGCCCGTGGGAGCTGACGCACCGGTGCTGGGTGGCCATCAAGGTCCTCAAGCCCGAGCTCGCCACCAGCCCGACGCGGCCACCGCGCTTCGTCTCCTGCTGTTCGACAACTGGATGGAAGCAGGCTCATGACCAATCCGCTCCGCAACTGCTGCTCCGTCATTCTGCTGGGCCTGACGCTGATGGCACGCCCTGCCGCCGCACAGCAGCCCGCGAGTACTGTCGTGGACGTGACCGCGCACGAATACGCCTTTTCGATGCCCGACAGCGTTCCGGCTGGGCTGGTCACGTTCCGCCTGGGCATCCAGGGCAAGGAGTGGCACCACATCAAGCTGGTGAAGCTCGATGACGGCCACACCCTGGCCCAGGTCTACGCGGCGCTCCGCGCGGGCGAAAAGTTCCCGTCATGGATGCACTTCATCGGCGGACCAAACTCACCACCGGCGGGGCAAACCGTGTCCGCCACTCTGGCGCTCGAACCGGGGCAGTATGCCCTCTGGTGCAACGTCACGGCGCCGGACGGAAAGCCCCACTGGGCCCACGGCATGTTGAAGGCGCTGACCGTGACACCACCGGCACGGCAGGCTGGTCTTCCCGCCGGCGATCTGACCATCACGCTCCGCGACTACGCCTTCGACCTTTCACGGCCGCTGACGCGCGGCGCGCACACAATCCGCGTGAACAACGCCGCCGCGCAGGCACACGAAGTCTTCATGCTGCGCCTCGATGCCGAGGCTGGAGCGGAGGACGTCGAGGCGTGGCTTGAGAAGCGACGGGCGCGAGCTCCGGGCGAAGCGTTCGGCGGCACGACCGACATTCAGCCAGGCGGGATGCTCCGGCTGCAGGAGGCCTTCCAGCCGGGTCGCTACGCCTTGATCTGCTGGGTGAATGATGCACACGATGGCGAGCCACACTGGCGGCACGGCATGGTACGGGTAATCAACGTGCGATAGCGGACGCCCGGCGCTCGGGTCTCGGCTCAGCGCTTGACGCCATGCACCGCAGCCATAACTCTAAAGCACCCCATGACAGACTTTCCCGAGCAGTTGAGCCAGGCCCTGGCCGAGCGCTACCGCCTGGAGCGCGAACTGGGCCAGGGCGGCATGGCGACGGTCTATCTCGCCGAGGACCTGAAGCACCAGCGCCGGGTGGCCATCAAGGTCCTCAAGCCCGAGCTCGCCGCCGTGATCGGGGCCGAGCGCTTCCTGCGCGAGATCCAGACCGTCGCCGCGCTACAGCATCCACACGTGCTGCCGTTGTTTGATTCGGGGATGGCGCACGTCGAGAGTCGAGAGGCAAGAGTCGAACGCTCAGCCCTCGACCCTCGTCCCTCGTCCCTCGTCTACTACGTCATGCCGTTCGTGGACGGCGAAAGCCTCCGTGACCGCCTCACCCGCGACAAGCAGCTGCCGATCCCTGACGCCGTCCGCATCGCGACTGAAGTCGCGAGCGCCCTCGATTACGCCCACCGCCACGGCGTGATCCACCGGGACATCAAGCCGGAGAACATCCTGCTCCATGATGGCTCGGCGCTGGTGGCCGACTTCGGCATTGCCCTCGCCGTGAGCCGCGGCGAGGGCGCCGCCCGCATGACCGAGACCGGCATGTCACTCGGCACACCGACCTACATGAGCCCTGAGCAGGCCATGGGCGAACGGGAGATCGGCCCTCGCAGTGACATTTACTCCCTTGGTGCCACGACCTACGAGATGCTCACCGGCGAGCCACCTTTTACCGGCACCACCGCGCAGGCCATTGTCGCCAGGGTGATGACCGAGAAGCCGGCGCCGATTCGCAAGGTGCGTGACCGGGTGCCCGAGGCGGTAGAAGACGCCGTGTTCACCGCGCTGGAGAAGCTGCCCGCCGACCGCTTTGCGACGGCAGCGGAGTTTATCGACGCACTAGGCACGGAAGGCAGCGGTACACGACATGCGCGATACGCAGCATCGGCGACGCGCAGTCAACGAGCCGTGCTCGCCGGGGTGAGTGCCCTCGCCGTGCTCGGAGTCACGGCCGCTGGCTGGCTGGCCTTCTCGAGCCCGAGAGCCGCTCCGACCGTGGCTCGTTACCTGGTGTCCACGCCCGGCCTCAAGCGCACGGACCAGAACTTCTTCGGCACACCCTTCGCACTCTCGCCGGACGGCACCCGCCTGGCGTACGTGACCAACGTCGGTGCCGAGGAACCGGTGCTGATGCTGCGAGACCAGGCGGATGTCGCGCCGCACCGGATCGAGAGCACCGAAGGTGCCGACGCTCCCTTCTTCTCGCCCGACGGCCAGTGGATCGGATACGCTGCCCACCGGAAGCTGTACAAGGTCAGCGTCAGCGGTGGCGCACCAATCGCACTCGCCGATGCGGTGCCCGCCTTCGCACTGGGCGCCACCTGGCGTGCCGATGGCACCATCATCTTCAATGCGGACCCCTACCACCTGCTTGCCGTGTCCGCCGATGGCGGTCCCACCGATACCGTCGTCACCATGGAGCCGGACCGGTACGCCGCGTTCCTGACCGCCGTGCCGGGCACCGACGTGATGCTCGTGACGGAATGCACCAATAACTGCGCGCAAACGGAACTGGTCGCGTACGACCTGCGCAAGCATCGGCGACGCGTGGTCCTTCCTGACGCCGTTCGGGCCTGGGCGCTGCCGAAGGGCCTGCTCATCGCGGTGCGCGTGGATGGCACGGTCATTGGAGCCAACTTCGACCCGGACGCGCTGGCGCTCGCTGGCAGCCCGGTGCCGCTCTTGAGCGGCGTGGCAATCGTGTCCGGCATCGCCCCCGGGATGAGTGTGAGCGCGAACGGGACGCTCGTGTACCGGCCCGCTGGTGGGTCGGGCGTGAGCATGATGCCGGTGCTGGTGGACCGGAATGGCACGGTCACAGCGCTGGATCCCGGCTGGCACGACAACATGCAGTACCTCGCGCTCTCGCCGGACGGCCGGATGCTGGCGGCCGATGTGCCAGCCCAGGGTGGTCGCACCGACATCTGGGTCAAGCAGCTCCCGGCGGGGCCGCTCAGCCGCCTCACCTTCGACGGATCGCTCAACTATCGCGCCGCCTGGGCGCCGGACGGCCGCTCGCTCAGCTATTCATCCGATCGCGACGGCCTCACTCATCTCTACCTGCAGCGCGCCGACGGCAGCGGGAAACCGGAGCGGCTCATGCCCTACGACTCGTCGCAGATCGACGAATCGGAATGGTCGACGGACGGCCAGTGGCTGGTCTATCGCAGCGGCGTCGTGGGTGGGAAGCGTGACATCTACGCGCGGGCAACCCGGGGCGACACCACCCGCCACACCATCGCTGCCGGCAGCTTCGATGAATACATGCCCACCTTGTCACCCGATGGCCGATGGGTAGCGTACGTCTCCGTGGAATCGGGACGGGAGGAGGTCTGGGTGCGGCCGTTCCCCGACGCCGGACGCGCGCGATGGCAGATCTCCACCTCCGGCGGCAGCGAGCCAGCCTGGTCCCACAGTGGGCGGGAACTATTCTTTGTCGCCGCGAGCGACAGCATGGTCGCGGTCCAGGTTTCCACCGGCGCGGACGCCGACTTTCGCACGGGGCAGCGGAATACATTGTTCTCGCGCGCGGCACTGCAGATTCGGCACGGAGCCTTTCACCGCTCGTATGCGGTTGCACCGGATGACCATCGATTCGTGATGCTGCAGGCGGTGGGAACGGGTGACGAAGCCGGCGATTATCTCACCATCGTGCTCAACTGGCTGGCGGAGGCGCGCCGCCAGCTGCAGCGCTGAGCCTTCAGCCTTCAGCCTTCAGCCTTCCAACCGTCTCCGCATCCATCAATTCCCGCAACGTCACGATCACCGGATGTCCGCCGGTGTACTGCCGGCCGTACTCCAGGTTGAAGCCATAATCGAAGCCGGCTGGGTTCTTCCCCTGGTTGTGCTGCAGGATGGTTTCCAGCTTGTCGAGTGCCTTCACCAGCCGAGCCTCGGGTGACGCCGCCGCTTCATATTCGTCCCACAGCGTGGTGATCTCCAGCTGCAGCGCCGCCGGCAACGGCGCCAGCAGGGTGACGAGATCGCGGCGCTCCTGCTCCGCCTTGCCGGACGATGGATCTTCCTCACGCCGCCGTGCCTGTTCCGGCGCGGGGATATCCCCGCCGATCGCCTCGCCCAGGTCATGGATCAGGCACATGCGCAGCACCTTGCCGGCATCGAGCTCGGGAAACTCGTGCCGGAGCAGCATGGCCATGAGGGCCAGCCGCCAGCTGTGCTCGGCGACGCTCTCCTGCCGGCCGGTGGCGGCGTAGCAGGTCCGGAGCGTGCTCTTGAGCTGTTCCGCGGAACGGAGAAAGTCGAGAATCCCGGTCAGGTCTGGCGCCGCCATGCGCGCAATCTAGCGGCCCGGGTGGGGACGTGGCATTCTCGCACGGCACATCCGCGCACCGAGGCCTGGCTCACAGCAGCTCGCCGAGATCGGCGTCATGCTGCTGATGTTCGGCGTGGGCGTGCACTTCTCGCTGGAAGAGCTGCTTGCCGTGCGGTCAAGCCGGGTATCCTCGAGTCCTATGGATTCTCCACCCTTGCCTGCTCCGCCCTGAATCGCGCCGCTTCGGCCGGCTCGCCGATGGCGTCATGCGCCTCTGCCAGGTCAAGCCGCGCCGCGCGCAGGAAGCTGGTGTTCGGCTCCATCTGTGGCGTGAGGATATCGTAACCCGCGCGCGTCTCGGCCATCGCGTCACGAAAGCGGCCCTGCCTGAGCAGCGCCCGGCCAAGTTTGACATGCGCAATGCCGGTGTTCGTATGCCGCGGGCCCTGGCTCGCCGAGAACTCCGCCAGCGCCTGCCGGTAAAGCGCCTCCGCACCGGACAAGTCCTTCCGCGCCATGCGCACGCTGGCCAGATTGGATTGTGCCGTGCCGATGAGCCAGTGCGTGCCACCGAACGCGCGGCGGTAGATCGCAATCATCCGGCGATAGGCGGCTTCGGCTTCGTCGAGCCGGTCCTGCTGCAGCGCGATCGTGCCGAGATCGTTCAGCGTGGACGCCACCTGGGGATGGTCAGGGCCGAAGACACGCTCCCGAATGGCGAGCGCGCGTTCCAGCAGCGGTGTCGCCTCCGTCGCGCGGTCCTGGTAGATGAGCGAGCGCGCCACCATCGTGAGCTGGGCCGCCGTGCGCGGACTGCCGGGCCCCGACCACTGTTCCGTGATGGCCAGCGCGTCCCGGTAGTACCGCTCCGCTTCGGCGTAGCGGCCGCGCTCCTGCTGCGTGGCGCCAAGGTTGATCAGGTCTTCCGCGATCATCGGATGCCGGTCGCCGTAGAGCTGCCGCCGCATCGCCAGCACCCGGACATTCAGCGAATCCGCCGTGTCATAGTGGCCGGCATAGAAATGCGTGCTGGCCAGCGCGCTGAGTGTCGCGGCGTGTGAGACCGGATCGCCAGTGGCGGAATCGAGCAGGACAGCGTCCTGCAGCACCGCGATCGCCCCCTCGAAGTCGGCCTTGTCCTGCAGCACCCGGCCCAGCGCACTTGCCGCGCGCACCCGGCCGGGGTCATGAGGAGGGGCAAGCTGCTCGGTGAGCCGCTGCCCGGCCCGCACCAGTGACTCCGCCTCCGCCAGTCGCGCCTGGTCCGCACGCAGCAGACCCAGCGCAATGAGGCTGCGTGCCACATCGGGGTCGTCCCCCTTGGCCAAGGCACGCCGCCGCTCGAGCGCAAGCACGAGCAGGGAATCGGCGCGCGGCAGGTTGCCGAGCTGCTGGTACAGTCCGCCCAGTGTCTGGTACAGCTCCGCCTGGACAGCCGGCTCACCGTCCAGCGTCCGCGCCGCGTCAGCGCCCCGGTCGACCAGCGCCACCACGCGAAGACTCTCGGCGGGTTCGGCCGCGTCGTCATCGCCACCGCGAAAGAGGTCCAGCATGAACTGCTGAATGCGCTGGGTGCGAGCCGCCTCCTGCACGGCTGCATCACGCGCGCGGGCCAGGCCGTTCGTGTACGCCAGGGTCAGCGCGATCAGCGCGACGCTCGCCGCCGTGGCTGCGATCACCACGCCACGATGGCGGCCGACGAACTTGGACAGCCGGTAACCCACCGAGTCGGGCCGCGCGTCCAGCGGCTCGCCTGCGAGGAAGTGGTCTACGTCGCGCATCAGCGCTTCCGCAGAGCGATAGCGGCGCTCCGGATCGCGGTGCATGGCCGTGAGACAGAGGACGTCGAGGTCGGCCCAGGCAACGCGGTCGCTGGCCAGCCCTCGTCCCTCCCGGGCCGCCACCGCGCGCGCCACCGCCGACGGCCGTACCGGTTCGGCTTCCGCCACGACGCGCGCTGCCTCCAGCGTCGTCCGCCCGTCAAGCTGGTATGGAAGCCGTCCAGTGAGCAGTTCGTAGAGCATGACACCAAGCGAATACACATCGGTGTGAAGCCCCACCTGCCCGCCCTGCAGCTGCTCAGGCGCAGCGTAGGCCGGCGTCATGGCGCGGAGCCCGGTGCGCGTGCGCTCCGCCGACACCCCGCTCGCTTCCAGCTGCTTGGCAATGCCGAAGTCGAGCAGCTTGACCATCCCATCTGCCGTGACCAGCACGTTGGATGGCTTGAGGTCGCGATGGATGATGGCATGCCGATGGGCGTCCTGCACCGCCGCGCACATGGCACGGAAGAGCCGGAGCCGCGCCATCACCGGCGCCGCGTGGCGCCGGCACCACGCGACGATGTTTTCTCCCTCGACATGCTCCATGGCAAACCACGGCGTGCCGTCCGGCAGCACGCCGGCGTCATAGAGCCGCGCGATACCAGGATGGGTGAGCCGCGCGAGCGTCCGCTGCTCATCGGCGAACCGCTCCCGGCGGGCGGGCGAGAGCCAGGCATCGCGCAGGATCTTGATGGCCGCCCGGCCCCCGATATCAGCCCGGGTGGCCAGGTAGACGACACCCATGCCGCCCTCGCCAAGGATCGTGCCCAGGCGGTAGGGTCCAAAGGCAGCTTCCGGTATCCCGCCGCGGGCGTGGAGCACCCGGCCCGCAACCGGGCCGAGCCCGCTGTCGAGCACCGACGGGCCGTGGTCCGCAACCAGCAGTGCACGCACTTCGTCCGCCAGCTCCGTGTCGGCGCCGGACGCGCGCACCAGAAACTCCTCACGCGCTGCGTCATCCAGCTCGAGAGCCTGATGGAACAGCTCCTGGATTCGCTCCCAGCGTTGCGGGTTCGTCATGGCTTGCCCTGCCTGTCCTGGCCAAGCTCCCTGCCGAGCCAGGCACGTGCCGCTCGCCACTCGCGGTAGGCGGTGGCCTCCGAGATGCCAAGTGAGCGAGCCACATCGTCCATCTCGAGGCCGCCAAAAAATCGCTGCTCAACCAGCATGGCCTGGCGCGGACTCAGTGTTGCCAGGCGGCTCAGCGCTTCATCCAGGATGACGACATCGAGCGTGTCAACGCCGCCGCCATCGAGCGACTCGTCGAGGGTGACCATGGCCCGGCCGCCACCCCGTTTGTCGGCGGTCCGACGGCGTGCGGCTTCCACCAGCACCTGGCGCATGGCCCGGGCAGCGATCCGCCGGAAATGCAGCGGCGACGTATCAGCGGCGGCGGGCGTCGCGGAGAGCTTGAGCCATGCCTCATTGACCAGCGCGGTGGGTGTGAGCGTGGCCGACGGATCATGACGGCGTACCGCCGCCGCGAGGCGGCGGAGTTCCTCGTACGCGGCGCTGAACACCTGGTCCAGCTCGGCACGGGGTGCCGGATCATGAGACATGTTCACGTCCGGTGATAGCTCCCGGACAGTTTCCGCGCAAGGCGGGTAGTGCCCCAGCCAGCCACCCCGGCCAAACCACCCGTCGCCCCGAGGTCATCGATGTACTCCCAGCCCCGCTTCAGCCTGGTTACCCCCGAGCAGGTCAGGGGACACCTCAAGGCCACTGGTTCCAGCGACCCCGACGTCCTGCTCGCGGCCAAGGACCAGCTCTCTGCTCCCTACAAGCCCCTCAAGTGGTTCGGCATCTGGGGCATCGTGACAGGATCGCTCTGCTGCCTGCTCATTGTCCTGGCCTTCATCGGCATCCCGCTGGTGATCTTCGGGATCTGGGCACTCAAGCGATCGAAGAAGAACGCTGCCACGATCGAGGCAGCCTTCAGCGACTACGTCGGGTCGCTCAGCGGCACGGCTCGGCCCGGCACAATTGGAGTCCGCACTGCCGGCATCATCGGGCTGCTGGCCCTCGTGCTCGCCGGGCAGGCAGCGGCCCAGAACGAGCAGGTGGAACCCGAGTGGCGTGGTGACTATGTCGCCGCGACTGCCACCTGCAGTTCACCAGTGCGCCTTCGCCTCGGCGTGGACCGCATGACGCTCATCAACGGCCGTGACTCGGCGGTCTTCCGGGATCTCGATTTCACTTCTTCGTACTATGGCCAGGATTACCAGGGGATCCAGTTCGTGTCGATGCCGGACTACACCCGGAGTTCCAACTCCGCCGATGGCTACCCCTTTCTCGTGCAGTTCAACGATGGGGAGCGGAAAGGCACCCTGCGCATCCTCGATCCTCAGCCTTCACTGAGGCAGCGGTTCCCGCTTGCTGAAAGGCCCCTGAAGCCCTGTGGTGCGCGGGCGCCGGCGGGCGCCGTTATCCATCAGGCACCAGGATGCCAGGGCGAGCCACGCTGTGACGAGGGCACCACCTTTGCGGCCAGCGTCGCTGATGTCCGGACCAGCGTGAGCGGCCGCGATCGCCTGGTGGCAGTCACGTTGCGTATCCGGAACCGCATGAACCATCCCCTGACGCTCGCCTACGTGCAGAACTCGGGCGTGATCACCGATGATCGCGGCAATCGATACGTTGTGTACGGGCCGACTGCGGTGCGGGGGCTGGGAGAGATTGCCGGGAGTCGGGTGGATCCGAAGTTCACGTTGCCGGCCGGTGAGACGGCCGACGCACGACTCGAATTTCTCTGGAGGCCAACTTCCGGTGCGATCTACGGCACGGTCTACGACCTCGATGTCGCGCTGCGGGAACTGGAACCGTTGCCGGCGGATCAATGGCAGCTGGGCCGTGAACACGCGCTGCAGTACCGCGGACTCGGACCCAGCGGCAGCCAGGCCCCAGCCGCGCAGGCAGCGATGGCCGCCCCGCCGGCCAAGCCGAACGCCGGTGCTGCCGAGACGGCCGCGTCCTGCGGCACGAGAGTCCGCTGCGTCGCATCCGGTTCGTTTACAGCCGAGGTGACCAATGTGGTGCCCAGCCAGGCGGGGCGTCACCATGTCCTCCAGCTGTCCGTCAAGATCACCAACGCATCGGCGCAGCCGCTGATTCTTGGCTACACCTCGGCCTCCAGTGGTGCCGTGGACAACCTGGGCAATCGCTACTATTTCGGGCGCGCGGGCACCCATGACGTGAGCTTCCGCGGTATCGGTCTCGTGACCTCGAGGGCAGCGGACCCGCAGTTCCAGGTGCCTTCCGGCGGCAGCCGCACTGCCACATTCACCGTCACCCGGTTCGAAGCCAGCGGGAAGCAGCTCGGTACTTCATGGACCTGGGATGTGGCGCTCGAAGAGCTGGAGACGCTGCCCGGCAGCCAGGTGCGCTCACTGCGACAGCACGCCGTCTCCTTTCCCGACCTTACGGCTGCCGGCGCCGCGCCATCCGCTGACGCGGCAGGCAGCCTCATCAAGGGCGTGAAGTCACTCTTCGGGGGGAAGAAGAAAGATTGAAGGGCGCACAAGCTGGCGGCCCGGAAGGCGACATGGCATTTTCGCTTATTGCCGTCGCATCCCGCGGCCCGACCCAAACTCGTGCGACTGGACTGCATGCTGCACGATACCGCGCTCATCGTGACCATTGCCGGCGGCATCGGGCTCGCATTTCTGCTCGGCATGCTGGCACAGCGTCTTCACCTCCCGCCGCTGGTCGGCTACCTGGTCGCCGGCATCGTCGCCGGGCCATACACCCCCGGCTTCGTGGCCGACACCGTCCTCGCGCAGCAACTCGCCGAGATCGGCGTGATCCTGCTCATGTTCGGCGTGGGAGTGCACTTCTCGCTGGACGACCTGCTCGCCGTGCGGCGCATCGCCGTGCCGGGCGCGGTGGTGCAGATCGCGGTGGCTACAGTCCTGGGCGGTACGGTGGCACACCTCTGGGGATGGACGTGGACCACCGGGATCGTCTTTGGTCTCTGCCTTTCCGTGGCCAGCACGGTGGTGCTCCTCCGCGCCCTCGAAGACCGCGGTGTCCTCGACTCGATGGATGGGCGGATTGCGGTCGGCTGGCTGATCGTCGAGGATCTCGCGACGGTGCTCGTCCTCGTCATGCTGCCGGCCCTCGCGGTCTCGCTCGGCGGACACACCAATGTGCCGGTGAGTGGCGGGGCCCTGGTTACGCTCGCCGTGACCCTGGCCAAGGTCGTGGCCTTCGTGGCGCTGATGATCATCGTGGGACGGCGGGTGGTGCCGTGGCTGCTGGAGCGCGTGGCCCGCACTGGTTCGCGCGAGCTGTTTACCCTCGCGGTGCTCGCGGTGGCCATGGGCGTCGCGGTCGGCGCCGCCGAGCTGTTCGGCGTGTCATTTGCGCTCGGCGCGTTCGTGGCCGGCATGGTGGTGAATGGAACCGACCTGAGCCACGAGGCCGCCGCCGACTCGCTGCCACTGCAGGACGCCTTCGCGGTACTGTTTTTCGTTGCCGTCGGCATGTTGTTCGATCCCGCCATCCTGGTGCGCCAGCCGTTGCAGGTGCTTGCCGTCGTGCTCATCGTGATGGTCGGCAAGTCGCTGGGGGCGTTCTTCATCGTCGCCGGCTTTCGGTATCCGGTCCACACTGCCCTCACGATCTCGGCCAGTCTTGCGCAGATCGGCGAGTTCTCCTTCATCCTGGCATCGCTGGCCGTCGCCCTCGGCCTGATGCCGGCGGAAGCCCAGAACCTGATCGTGGCCGGCGCGCTCCTGTCCATCGGGTTCAATGCGGCGGCTTTCGCCGCGATCGAGCCGCTCCGCCGCTGGATCACCGCGCGACCCGGCCTGCTCCGCGCGCTGGAGCGGGCGGCGGGTACCCTCGATGTGGTGCCGCCGCACCTGCATGCGAATGCCTTGCATGACCATGTGGTGATTGTCGGTTACGGACGGGTGGGGAGCGCCATCGGGTCGGCCCTGGCCGAAGCTGGGGTGCCATATCTGGTGCTGGAGCAGGACCGCCAGACGGTGACGTCGCTCCGCGAACGCGGGATTCCCATGTTCTTCGGCGATGCCAGCCGGCCCGGGATGCTGTCGCAAGTGAACATGGCCCAGGCCAGGCTCCTGGTCGTCACGGCGCCCCAACCCTTCACGGCACGGGCCATTATCATCGAAGCGCGGAAGGCGAACCCGCGGATCGATATCGTCGTGCGCACGCACAGCGACGACGAGCGGCAATACCTCGAAGGCATGCACGTGGGCCAGGCGGTGATGGGCGAGCGCGAACTCGCGCGGGCCATGGCTGGCTACGCACTCCGGAGCTGCGGCGTCCCGCCGCAGGTGGCCTGACCATGAGCACCACGCGCCTGGAAGCCTTCAGCGACGGCGTCCTCGCCATCATCATCACGATCATGGTGCTGGAGCTGCGCGTGCCGCACGGCACCACGCTCGCAGACCTGGCCCCGGTACTGCCGACCTTCCTCAGCTATGTGCTGAGCTTCATTTACCTCGGCATCTACTGGAACAACCATCATCACATGCTGCACGTGACCCGCCAGGTGACCGGGAGCATCCTCTGGGCCAACCTCCACCTGCTCTTCTGGCTCTCGCTAGTCCCGTTCACGACGGCGTGGATGGGGGAAAACCACTTCGCCGCCGCGCCGACGGCGCTCTACGGTATTATCCTGCTCATGGCGGCCATCGCCTACGAAATCCTCCAGCACCAGATCGTGGCGCATGAGGGACCCGGCTCGGTGCTTGCGACTGCGGTAGGCCGCGACCTCAAGGGTAAGCTGTCGCCGGTGCTCTACCTCTCGGCAATCGGACTCGCGTTCCTGAACCAATGGATCTCGGATGCGCTCTACATCGCGGTGGCGCTCTGGTGGCTGGTGCCGGATCGGCGGATTGAGAGGAAGCTGAGCGCTGAGCGCTGAGCGCTTCGAAGGTATCCCTGAGCCTCATTGCGAGGGCCCCATGCGCCGGAAGCAATCGGATCGCCAGCGCCCCTCGCCCCTCGTCTCTCGACCCTCGACCCTCGACCCCTCGTCTCCATGTCCCTCTCCCACCACACCCTCCACTCTCTCCCGGTCACCGTCGCCAACACCGAACCCGGTATCGACACGGGTGAGGTGATTCAGCGACTGGACCAGGCCCTCGGCCTCCTCCAGCGATATGTGCCGCATCGCTACCACCGCATGCAGCGTGACGTGCACCAGCTCGTGGTCCAGCGTTTCCCCTGCCGGGGGGCGTTCTTCCCCGCCGAGCGCGCGATACTGACCGAACTCACCTTCCTGGTGAACCCGTCGTTCAACACGACCCAGATCGCCGCGTCCATCGTGCACGAGGCAACTCACGCTCGCGTGGCAGCGTCGCTGCGCGGCGACGTGGCCAACCGCCGGCCGCGCGAAGAGCGGCTCTGCCGGATGGCGGAACTGGAATTTGGGATGGCGGTGCCGGAAGGTGCCGCAGTCGTCGAGCGCGCCCGCGCGTCGCTCGCGCTCACGGATGAAGGCGTGGCGCCGGAGATTGATTGGGAGGAAGCGTGGAGAAAGACGGGAAGACGGGAGGACGAACCGTAGGGGCCCGGCCTGCCGGGCCCGGCTTGCCGGGCCCCTACTCCCTCACCCACGTCGGATGGAAATCCTGCCCCACGGTTGCAACCAGCCGGTCGACCAGCTCGCTGTAGGCTTCGTCCTTGTCGCGGATAGAGACCGAGGGCCGGAACCCGCTCATGCTGGCGCGGCCAAGCATCCCATCGGTCCGCGCACTGGAGCGCCACACCGTGCCGCCGCTGGACGTCGAGACCAGCCTTACGCTCAGCTCAGCCGTGACGGTCTGGCGCACGCTCACATTGGAGAGACTCAGGTGACCGGTCGAGTGCGGGTCGGTCAGCGTGAGCGTGCCCAGGAAGACGGCCGCGACACCGCGGTCGGCAAGCGCCTTGAGAACAGTGTCCGCGGGCGTGAGCTCGAGGATCTCGACGTTACCCTGCCCATTGAGCACCGATTCGGCGAAGCGGCGCGTGACCAGGGTGGCCATGCCGGAATCGGCGTTGTCGCCGCTGAAGGTTGCCAGCGCCACCTGCCCGTATGGCGCCAGACTCACCCGGGGCGGCACCTGCAGGTAATGGGCGGCACAGGCCGAGAGGGCCAGCGCCGAGCAGACTGCAATGGAGGCCAGCGCCTTCCGGCGCCAGCGGCGGCCTGAAGCAGGCATGGGACAACCTTGTCGGGGTTGGGCGGGTCGGAGGCAAGAGACAGGCCAACAGGGTCGAGAGGTCGAGAAGTCAAGGGGCCAAGCGCTCAGCTCGACCCTCCCGTCTCCTCGACCTCTCGACCCTTGACCACTGACCCTCGTCCCTCGACTCTTGACTACCATCCCCCGCATCCCCGCCAGAGGAGGCCCGATGTACCGGTCGCTAGTCATGTTGGCGCTGTTCGGCGCCGCACCCGTCGCCATCGCCCGGGCCCAGGATCCGGGCATGACCGTGCCGCGCTTCGACCAGAAGAAAGGCGGCAGCCCGTCGGTCACGATGCTGGCGCACGTGGAGAACAATCCCGGCGCCTGGAAGGCGGCCGATATCGAGATGGAGCAGGACCCCGGCCGGCCCTACGTCTACGTCAGCGGCTTTGTGAATTTCAACACCAAGATCTACGACGTGCGCGATCCGGCGCACCCGAAG
>DASTFH010000081.1:0-3964 GCA_035708725.1 Gemmatimonadales bacterium
CAGGTCATCTCCGCCAGCTGCCGCATGGTGAACTCCCCCGGATTGCCAAGGTTCACCGGGTCGGTGATGCCATCGGCATCCATCAGGCGGATGAGACCGTCGACCAGGTCGTCCACATAACAGAAGGAGCGGGTCTGTTCGCCGGAGCCATAAAGTGTGATCGGCTCGCCCCGGAGCGCCTGCATGATGAAGTTGCTCACCACCCGTCCGTCGTTCTCCGCCATCCTGGGACCATAGGTGTTGAAGATCCGCGCAATGCGAATGTCCACCCCCGCCTGCCGGTGATAATCCGACATCAGCGTCTCGGCGACTCGCTTCCCCTCGTCATAGCAGGCGCGCGGCCCCGTGGGATTCACGTTGCCCCAGTACGACTCCACCTGCGGATGCACCGCCGGATCGCCGTACACTTCGCTGGTGGACGCCTGGAGAATGCGTGCACCCATGCGCCGGGCAATCTCCAGCATGTTGAGCGCGCCCATCACGTTGGTCTGCACCGTCTTCATCGGGTTGACCTGGTAGTGAATGGGCGACGCGGGACAGGCGAGGTTGAAGATCCGGTCCACGTCCACCAGCAGCGGCTCGCAGACGTCATGCTCCACGAAGCGGAAGCCCGGCTTCCCTTCCAGGTGGCGCACGTTGGCGTGGCTGCCGGTGAAAAGATTGTCGAGGCAGATCACGTCGTGCCCCTGCTCCACCAGTCGCTCGGAGAGATGCGAGCCGATAAAGCCGGCGCCGCCAGTCACGAGGATGCGCATGCGCCGTCCCCCTGCATTGAAGTGTCGCGCCGGAAAAGCTGCATCACGGTATCGCGCCCCGCCAGCCGATAGCTGCGCGCCGTCCGGCGATAGAGCGAATCGTCACAGAGGTAGCGCAGGACCACGCGGGCCGCTCCCGGATCACGAACCAGGAGCAGCGCGGGCTGGTCACGCGCGAGATCCTGCGCGACCTCGTGGCGCAGCTGACGCTCCACCGGTGCAAGCGCGGAATCGGTGTAGGGCCGCACGCCTCGGCCCTTGTAGACCGCCGACGAATCGTAAGGGTAGAGAAACCACAGATGGGGAAAGCGCCCGGTCATCTCCAGGTTCCGGATGAGCACCAGCGGGAACGCGTCGCCCAGGCGGGACGATTGAATGGCGACGGTGGTGCCCGGTGGGGCATCGCGTAGCAGCTGGAACGCGTTCTCGCTGAAATCATCCACCACGCGCCTTGGCGCCGTGAGGCGCGCCCACGCAATTACCGCCGGTATCGCGACGATGCACAGCAGGGTGGCGCCAGCCAGTGCTCGGCGCAGGGCATCGCGCCGGAGGGTCGAGGGTCGAGGGTCGAGTGTCGAGAGCCGAGGGTCGTTGGCTGAAGCCAGCACGAGCAGGATCAGGGTGAGCGTGGCGATGCGGGCGGGGTAGTAGTGATAGGGAAAACCCTTGCCCTGCACCGTGACCGAGAGTGCGAAGCCGGCCACGGCGGCAAACCAGACCAGCACACCAAGCCTGAAGCGCATGACGGGAAGCGCCACCAGGAGGAGCAGCGGCGCCACCAGCAGCGGCCAGATCATGGCGGGGCTCAGCAGCAGCCGAGTGGCCGGTACCAGCGCGAATCCCCGGTAGAACCCACCGAACTGCTCCACCGTGTGCATGTAACCAGGCGCCCAGAGGAGGCCGAGTCCGGTGGCCGCTGCGAGTGTCGCCAGGGCCACGAGTGATTCATCGGAACGGACGCGGGCAGTCAGCCAGAGCGTCGCCAGCACCAGCACCGGCACCATGCCGGCCGTCACCTTGAGCGCAAGCCCGATCCCGGCGAGCACGCCGCAGACGATGACCAGCGTGCGGGATGGCTTGAGGCCTGCGGTTCGCAGCGAGGCCAGCGCGAGGTACGGAAAGACGAGCACCAGCTGGAGGTGCTCCCGTTCGCCAAAGAACCCGACGACGAGCCCAAGCGAGCCGAGCAGGAACCCGGCCGTGAGCGCGTGCCAGGTTCCGGCGCTGACGGGAGCTCGGCGCAGCGTGCCGAGCAGGGTGAGTCCGCTGATGAGAACAAGAGCGCAGACGAAAACACGAAAGCACGAAATGACGTCAAGGCGAGTGACGCGAGACGCGGCGACGGGCAGGGTATGGAACAGGAACGTGAACGGCGGGTTGAGGTCGATCAGGTCGGTGTAGAGCCGAGTGCCGTCGAGAATGCGCTCGGCTCCATGGAGCAGGCTCGCGGGATCGCCGCCCACCGGGTTCCGGAACTCGCTGACCACGCCGGCGATGGCCAGCACCGTTGCGCTGACACTCAGCACTGCCCATGGCGAGGGCCGGCGCATGCCCGGCTCAGTTGCCGCTGGTGTCCGCGGGGTTGCTGTCCTCGGGCTGGTCCTCGGCGGCGCCCTGGCCGCGGTCTGACGCGCTGAGCGTGCCGATGCCGCGAGCATCCACCGCCATCGTGGTGCGCGGCACGCCAGTGCGATCGGTGAAGATCAGCGATGACGAGCCATCGCGCGCGAGGCCCAGCACCGAGCGGGTCTTGCCCGTGGCGTCGGCCAGCGCGAGCGAGATGCTCTGGTCCGGCAGCATGGCAAAGACTGCACGGTTGTGCCCCGCCGAATCGATGAGCGCAAAGCCGGCGGCGCCATCGTCGAGGAGACTCAGCCGCATGCGGGCCTGGCCTGCGGCATCCTGCAGGACGAGGCGCACGGCGCCCTTCTCATCGGTGCCCCAGAGTCCGCGCACCTTCCCCTCGGCATCACGCATGACAAATTGCCGAGCGGCCACGATCTCCGCCGTGCTGCCCGGCAGTCCGTAGCGCGACGCCACGAACATCAAGGCCACGGCCAGCCCCGCGAGGATCGCGGTGATCACGATGAGCGCGATAGACAGGCGGCGGAGCCGCCGGTTGTCCTCCTCCACCGCGGCAAGACGGTCGTCAAGCACACTCGGGCTGGTCATCCCTGCTCCGTGTCATCCAGGAAATAGGCTCGGCAGGCGCGATCGAGCAGCTCGGGCGTCAGCCTGGCCGGCGCCTGCATGAAGGCGGCAATGTCCAGCACATGGTCGAGGATGTCGCGCGGATGACAGGCCCGCGGCTCGACTCCCAGCTTGCGATACACGTCCTTGTACACCGACGGCACCGCCCAATCTTCCATCGGGATGCCGCGCTCGGCGGAACAGCGGCGCCAGATCTCGGTGAAGCGCTCGATGTCGGGGCCAAGCACGTGCATCTGGTAGTGGATGCGGCGCATGAACGCCTCTTCCACCAGGTCCCTGGGCGCGAGGTTGGTGGAAAGAATCAGCAGGCAGTCGAACGGCACCGGAAACTTGCCGCCGGTGTGGAGGGTCAGGTAGTCGATCCGCTTCTCGAGCGGCACGATCCAGCGATTGAGCAGGTCGCGCGAGGGCATCCGCTGCCGGCCGAAGTCGTCAATGATCAGCACGCCGCCGTTGGCTTTGAGCTGGAACGGCGCCTGGTACATCTTGAAGAAGTGATCGTACTGCAGGTCCAGCTGGTCGAGCGTGAGCTCACCGCCGGTGATCACCACCGGCCGCCGCACCCGCACGTAGCGCCGGTCGAACGGCTCCTTCTCCTTGATCCACCCGCCCTCGCCTTCCAGCCCTTCCTCCGGGATCTCGTGGTGATAGACCGGGTCGTAGAGCAGGAGGATCTGGCCATCCACCTCGATGGCGTAGGGGATGTAGATCCCGCCGCCCAGCATCCCGGCGATCTGCTCCGAGATGAAGGTCTTGCCGTTGCCGGGAGCGCCATAGAGAAAGAGCGAGCGCGCCGAGTTGATGGCGGGGCCCAGGATCTCGAACACCTTGGGCTCCAGCACCATCTGCTGGAAGCCCCGTTCCATGTCGGCCCGCGTCACCTTCACGTGCTGGATGGACTGCCGCATGGTCCAGAGGCCGTACTGCGCCAATGGCACCGGCGCCGCTCCCACGTACTGGCTCGCTTCCAGCGCGCCGCGGGCGCGTTCGCGCCCTTC
>DASTFH010000082.1:0-2412 GCA_035708725.1 Gemmatimonadales bacterium
AAGTCGTCACCCTAGCGAAGGAGAGGGTTCATGGGGGGCCATCTGGCAGGGGACTCACCACGGGTGAGCCCTCATGGATTCCCGCTTTCGCGGGAATGACGATCGGGCGAGCTTCGGCTTGACAGACCCTCGACCCTCGACCCTCGACCCATGACCCTCGACCCTCGACCCTCGACCCTCGACCCATGACCCGCGACCCGAGGCCCGTGACCATTTGCCGTCACACCGGCGATCCATTCCGCCGAGTGGTGCTCTTCCTCTCCCGCAGGCGCGGGGTGACGCTGGGGCACCGGATCTTCCTGCCCGACTGGTGCGCCGATGATCCGGCGGCGCTGGCGCATGAGATGGAGCACGTGCGGCAGTATGAGGAATGGGGTGCGCTGCGGTATTACGCCCGCGGGATCGGGGAGCAGGCGCAGCACCTGCTCTCCCGTGTGGGCCTTGCCCCTGATCCCTACGACTGGCGGCGCGCCGGCCTCAAGCCATTCGAGGAATACGGCATGGAGCAGCAGGGGCAGCTGGTGGAGGATGCTGCGCGAGGCGACCAGGAGGCGATGAGAGTCGTCGGTCGTCGGTCATCGGTCGACGACTGAGGACTGGCGACCGACGACCTCTCGCACCGCCCCCACAAATCCATCCACATCCTCTTCCGTCGTGTCCCAGGCCGTCATCCAGCGCACTTCGTGCTTCTGCTCGTCCCACACATAGAAGAAAAACTTCTCCTGCAGCGCGGCGATGCGGTCGGCGGGGAGAATCGCGAAGACGGCGTTGGCTTCCACCGGCTGGGTGATGGTGATACCCGGCTCGCCGCGAACGCCGTTGGCAAGCCGGCGCGCCATGGCGTTGGCGTGCGCCGCGCTCCGGCGCCAGAGCTCATCGGTGAGCAGCGCCTCGAACTGCGCCGCCACGAAGCGCATCTTGGACGGCAGCTGCATCCCCTGCTTCCGGATGTACTTGAACTTCTTCGCCGGTTCTTCCCGGAAGAACACCACCGCTTCCGCACCGACGGCACCATTCTTGGTGGCCCCGAACGAGAGCAGGTCCACGCCGGCGTCCGCCGTGATGGCCTTGAGCGACACGCCGAGCGCCGCCGCCGCGTTGGCGAGCCGAGCGCCGTCTACGTGAAGCAGCAGCCGGTTGTTGTGGGCAAAGTCGGACAGGGTGGACAGCTCGGACGGCGTATAGACGGTGCCGTACTCCGTACTCTGTGAAATCGAGATCACCCTGGGCTGCACGTGATGCTCGGCGCCGATGCCCTTGATCGCGGGCCGCACGAGCTCCGGCGTGAGCTTGCCGTCCGGTGTCACGATGGGAATAAGCTTGGCGCCGGCATGCCGCTCCGGCGCCCCGCATTCGTCCACGTTGATGTGCGCCGTCTCGGCGCAGATGACCGCCTCGTGCGGTTGCAGCACCGCCGAGAGCGCCGTGACGTTGGCACCGGTGCCGCCGAACACAAGGAAGGGACGGGCGGTGTCGCCCAGTTCATTTCGGATCAGTGCTTCCGCACGGGCGGTGTGCTCGTCGGCGCCGTAAGCAGTGACGTGACCTTCGTTCACGCGGGCCATGGCGGCCAGCACTTCCGGATGCGCCCCGGCGGCGTTGTCGCTGGCAAAGCTTCGGCGCGTCATGCCGAGGCGTCTCCCTCGTTCTCTTCCGGCGGCTCCCAGAGCGCGATCACGTTGCCATCGGGATCGGCGATCATGGCCATGATGCCCCACTGCTGTTTGGTGGGCTCGTTCAGGAAGCGCACGCCTTTGTCGTGAAGGATGCCGCAATAGTGCAGGAGGCCAGGCACGTGCAGCGTGATGCCGGTCTCGCGTCCCACCAGCTTCTTCGCTTGTGGATGGTTGGCGGGATGCACGCCGATATGCGGCGGCCCCTCGAGAAACTCGCCACCGAACGAGCCGACCTTGGTGAGCGGGAGGCCGAGATCATCGCGATAGAATGCAATGGCGGCACGGATGTCGGTGACGAAGATGGCGATGGAGTGGAGGGTTGGTTGCATGGGGGGAAAATAGATGGACAGATGGACAGATGGACAGGTGGACAGTGATGAACTCGGAACGCGGGACACGGGCGGCGGTGTCACCCTGAGCGCAGCGAAGGGGCCGAAGCGGCGCCTGCGCTCCGTCCCTTCGCTCGCGTTGCTCGCTCAGGGTGACACGTTGACCGTTGACCACTGTCCAACTGTCCACCTGTCCAACTGTCCAACTATCTCCATCCTCCCCCGAGCGCCCGGTACAGCTCCACCGTGGACACCAGGTACTGCCGCTGGATCTGCACCAGCGCCAGCTGCGCCGAGAAGAGCCCGCGCTGGGCTTCCAGCACCTCGAGGTAGCGGGAGATGCCGCTCTTGTAGCGCTCCTGCGCCAGCCCGAACGCGCGCTCGAGCGCCTGCGTCTGGGTGGCCTG
>DASTFH010000083.1:0-6350 GCA_035708725.1 Gemmatimonadales bacterium
CGGACAGGATGCCGGCCTTCTCGCACTTCTTCTTGAAGCGCTTGAGCGCGCGCTCGAAGCTCTCATCATCGTGAATGACGACTTCGGCCATGCTGGTAAATCACCCCTTCCGGCCCCCAGAGGGCATAAGATGCGACAGCACGAAAAGTTAGCCCCGAGACAGGCCGGACGGAAGGGTCAACCCGGCGGCCAGGTCATGGGGCGACCGCCCAGCAGGTGCAGGTGGAGGTGAGGAACGCTCTGGCCGGCGTCGGGCCCGGTGTTGCTCACCAGCCGGTAACCACCGGCATCGAGGCCCTCGGCGCGGGCCACACGGGTAGCGAGCTGCACCAGATGCCCCAGCAACCGGGCGCCATCGTCCCCCTTGGCGTCCCGGGCGGCCGGAAGATGCTTCACCGGAATGACCAGAATGTGGATCGGCGCCTTGGGGTCGAGATCGCGAAAGGCCACCGCCTCCTCGGTCCGATCGACAATGGTCGCCGGGATGTCGCCGGAGGCGATCCGGCAGAAGATGCAGTCGGTCATCCGGACTCCTGGGTGAGGATGCGGACCCGGGCGGCGGCGGCGTGCGCGAGCGCGGCGAGGGCCGCGGTTTCGAAACGGAGCGTCGCGGGCGCCAGCCGGACCGGCTGCCAGCCTGCGCGCATCGCCATGTCACGCTCACTCGCCGTCAGGCCACCCTCCGGCCCGACCAGGATGGCGAGCGGGCCTCGCGTGATCGTCTCGGGGACGTGCTCGTCGCTGGCAGAGGCAAGCCAGCGGGTGCAGTCGCGCCCGGCGTCAAGCGCGTGGGCCAGCGGCATCGGGGCATCCAGCCGCGGCGCCCACGCGCCTCCCGACTGCTTGAGTGCCTCGAGTGAGCGCCGCTGGAGTCGTTCCATGTGCTCGGGCCGGACCCTGCCGCCCACACTCAGGCTTCGTTCGGTCTCCACGGGGATGATGCGGGTGGCCCCGAGCTCGGTGGCCTTCTCCACGAGCCAGGCGAACCGCTCACGGTCGCCCGCGCCGGCGGCGAGGATGAGATCGTCTGGAGGCGGGACCTTGGCGACGCTTTCCACCACGACTTCCCACCCACCATCGGATTCGCGCGCCGAGCCCAGCCCGACCATGCCGGCACCGTCGAGCAGGCGGATGCGTTCATCGCTGGCCACGCGGCGCACTCGCAGATGATGGCCTTCATCATCCGCCACGCGGAGCGTGGCGCCGGCGGCCAGCGCGCCGGCGGGAACAAGGACCGCGCTCATGAGTTGTGGGCGGCGACGCTCCACCAGCCAGCGTCCCGCCCCTCGTCGATTACGCTGAATCCGGTCTCACGGAGCGGCCCCCGAAAGAGCTCTGACTCCGTGTCTTCCATGCCTGCGAAGATGGCGATTCCGCCAGGGGCAAGCGCCTGTCGAATGGCCGGGAGCAGGGTCACGTTCACCGTCCGGAGAATGTTGGAGAGCACGAGATCCGCCGGGCCTGCAACTGGCGCGAGCGTGGCCGCGTCGCCAGTGAGAAAGCTCACCCTGCCTGCCACACCATTGGATTCCGCGTTGCGCTCGGCGACGCTGTTGGCTTCCGCGTCGCACTCGATGCCGATGGCATCACGCGCACCGAGCACCACCGCCGCGATGGAGAGAATTCCGCTTCCGCTTCCGAGGTCGAGCACGCGCATGCCGGGCGCGACGTGACGCTCCAGCAGCGCGAGCGCGCTGCGCGTGGATCCGTGCTCACCGCTGCCGAACGCATTCTCCGGGTCGATCACGACGCGTGTCGCGGTCTCCGGTTCCACGTCGCGGCGCCAGGTCGGCACGAGCAGCAGGCGCCCGATCCGGCGCGGCTCGATGCCATCGCGCCACCGGATGCTCCAGTCGGCATCCGGCAATTCGGCGAGGGACGCCGGCAGGCCGAATTCCTGGTCGAGCGAGGCAACGATCCGCGACGCGTCCTCACGCGATGGCGCCGCCGCCGCCAGCGAGCCATCCTCGCGCTCGGCCACGGCCGAGCCGGTCGCAGTCACGAGCCACCGCCCAACCGCATCGCGCCGCTCCGCGTCCGGCACGACGTGGATGGCCCACCACGTCATGCGCCGAGCGCTTCCTTGATCTTGGCCCAGAAGCCGCTGCCCTTCCGGGGTGGCTCACCCTCGACGGCGGCGAGCTGCCGGAAGACTTCCTCCTGTTCGGGCGTAAGGCGCTCCGGCGTCCAGAGATGGACGCGCACATGCAGGTCACCATTCCCGCCCTGGCCCAGCCTCGGCAGGCCCTTGCCGCGCAACTTGAACACCGAACCGGTCTGGGTGCCGGCCGGGACGTCGAGCGCTTCATCTCCCCACGGCGATGGCACGGTGAACACGCCACCCAGGGCTGCCTGCGAGAACGAGAGGGGCAGGTCGTGAATCAGGTGTTCGCCCTGGCGTTCGAAGCGCTCATCGTCGGGAATGTCCAGCATGACGATAAGATCGCCATTGGGTCCCCCGCGCGGCCCGGCTGCGCCTTGCCCGCGCAGCGTGAGGTAGTGGTTGGCGGCGACCCCGGCCGGGATGTCCACCTGCACTGTCCGCTCGGCGCGCAGTCGCCCTTCCCCACGGCAGATCTCGCAGGGATCCTTGATGATGGTGCCTTCACCCGAGCACGTGGGGCACGGCGCCACCGAAATGAACTGGCCGAAGACGCTCCGCGTGGCGCGCTGCACCTGGCCCGAGCCGCCGCACGCGTCGCAGGAGACCGGCCGGGAGCCTCGCCTGGCGCCGCTGCCCTCGCAGGCGTGGCACGCCTCCATGGTCTTCAGCTTCACCTTCTTCTTCACGCCATGCGCCACGTCGCTCAGCGTGAGCCGGACGGACACCTTGACGTCCTGGCCGCGCCGATTGTCGCGCTGCGGCCGGCCCCGTCCGCCAAAGAGTCCCTCGAATCCGCCGAAGTCGCGCATGAAGATTTCGAGCGCTTCGGCCAAATCCACATGATGGAAGCCCTGCGCGCCGGCTCCGCCGACGCCGGCCTTGCCGTACCGGTCGTACATGGCGCGCTTCTGCGGATCCCGAAGCACCTCATACGCCTCGGTGAACTCCTTGAAGCGCGCCTCCGCGTCCGGCTCGGGATTCCGGTCCGGATGGTATTTCATGGCCAGGCGGCGATACGCCTTCTTGATTTCATCCTCAGTGGCGCCTCGTTCGACGCCAAGGAGGTGGTAATAGTCACTCACTCCAGCAATCCTTCCACCAGTCGGCCGGTGTGTTCCACCAGGCCAATGATCTTGTCGTAGGGCATGCGCGTCGGGCCGATGACCCCGATCACGCCGGAGAGTTCACCCACGCGGTACGCGGAGGTCACGAGGGTGAACCCGCTGAGCCGGGTGTCGGTGTTCTCGCCGCCGATCGTGATCGACAGCCCCTCACGGCGGCGCAGGTCGAGCGCGCGACGCAGCAGGTCCCGGCGCTCGGTCAGGTCCAGCAGTTCGCGCATCCGCTCGTTGGACGCGAACTCGGGCTGCTCGGCGAGCGGCTGCGCACTGCCGAGCAGTGCCGGGGCCGGATCCAGTGCAAAGAGCTCCTCGCCCTCGGCGATGAAAATGTCCAGCAATTCCTGCCCGCCGGCTGGCGCGGCCGCATCTCGCAGACGATCGGCCAGGGTGCGTCGCAACTCCCGCAGGGTGAGACCGCCCAGGCGCTCGTTGAGCACCCGGGCCACCGACTGCATGGCGGGCGCCGCCACCGATGACGGGACCCGCACGAAGATGGTGCGCACCACACCACTTCGCAGGTTGAACACCATGAGCAGCCGCTCCGACGATACCGGTACCAGCTCGATCCGTTCCAGCACGACTTCCTCGAGCGCCGGTGCCACCGCGACTCCCAGTTCCTGCGTTAGCACGCCCAGTACCTGCGCCGCGCGGTGCAACAGCTCCTCCAGCGCATCGCCCCGGCCGCGCAGTTCTGTCGCCAGCGTCTGCTGCGCAGCGCTCGTGGGTGGCGCCCGGTGCATGACGACATCCACGTAGGCCCGATATGCCCGGTCCGTCGGAATCCGGCCCGCCGAGGTGTGCGGGTGGTACAGGAAGCCCCGATCCTCCAGATCACTCATGATGTTGCGGATGGTAGCGGGCGACACGCCGAGCCCGTACCGCCGGGCAATGGTCTGGCTCCCGGCCGGTTCGGCCGTCTCGATATAGGCGTGGACCACGGCCTCCAGCACCCGGAGTTCGCGTTCCGACAGATTCTCGCTCGTGGGCATTACGTAAATCTACAACCTGCAAGGGGTTGGGTGAAGCGGGCGTGTGGAGTGAGGCGTGAGGCGCGAGGCGTGGGCTAGATGGACGCGATCAAGGCATCCAGCCGGAGCCATCCTTCTGTCGTCAGGGTCAGGCGAGCGTCAGACTCACGGGCCCACCCCGCCTCCAGCCAACACATCCTGGCCTCCGAAGGAATCAGGTCGGCCTCCACGCCGCTGGAGGTGCGGAGACCCAGGTATCGGCGCTCGAGCAGCTCCTGCGCATCGCTCAGCGTCTCCGACGCATCTACCGTGGACCTTCCCTCCGCCACCGCCTGCTGCCAGGCGGCCCACTCACGAATATTCCAGCGCCGCATGGTGGCGTGAGCCGAATGCGCCGACGGGCCAAGGCCCAGATAGTCGTGCCGCTGCCAGTAGGCCTGATTGTGGCGAGAGCGGAAGCCAGGTTGCGCCGCGTTGGAGACTTCGTAGTGATCCCAGCCCGCAGCATCGAATCGCTCCGCAGCCGCGAGGTACTCGGCGGCATAGGTCTCGTCGTCGGTGGTGCGGCATTCGCCGCGCGCGGTCCAGCGACCGAGCGGCGTTCCCGGCTCCACGGTGAGCCCGTACAGGGAAAGGTGCGACGGCTCCAGCGCGAACGCCGCGTCGAGATCACGAGCCCAGTCTCGCTCGAGAGCAACCGGCAGGGCGAAGATGAGGTCCAGGGAAACATTGCTGATCCCCGCGCTTCGCACGGCATCTATTGCCCTGCCTGTCTGCGCCACGTCATGGGTCCGGTGCATCCACTGGAGCACACGGCCATCGAAGCTCTGCACTCCCAGTGAGATCCGATTCACGCCTGCATCCTGCCAGCACGCGACCGCCTCGGCCGATACGTCATCGGGATTGGCTTCGAGCGCGATTTCGACACCGGACGCGAACTCCGCACCCGCACGAATCCCATGCAGCAGCCGGACGACCTCCCTCGGCGCCAACCGGCTCGGCGTCCCGCCACCGAGATGGATCGTGGCGACCGGGGACTCCAGGACCCACGGATCCTCCTCGAGTGCCCGCCGCCACTCGCCGAGCACGGCGTCGACATACAGTTGCGACGGCACCTCCCGTCGTACTGCGATGGCGAAATCGCAGTAGCTGCAGCGCCGAGCGCAGAAGGGGACGTGGAGGTAGAGGTGCATGGGTTGAGCTGAGCGCTGAGCGAAGATAACCGCCTTCAGCCTACAGCCTTCAGCCTGCCGCCTTCAGCTCAAATACATTCCCTGGCTTCCGCTCCACCAACCCCTGGATCTCGAGCGAGGCGAGGAGCGAGAGGACGTCGGCCACACTGCGGCGAGCCGAGAGCGCCAGCGCATCGAGCTGCCGTTCGCCGGCTGAGAGCAGTTCGGCAAGAGAGCGCTCCTGCGGGTCGAGGTCCGGCGGCAGCTGCCGCTCGAGGGTGCGCGCCGGAACCGCGTCCGCTTTCGCCTCGGTGTAGAACTGGAACAGGTCATTCAGCTCGAGCAGCGGATAGGCGCCATCACGAATGAGCGCATTGGTGCCGCCCGACGTACGGCTCGTTATTGGACCAGGCACGGCCATCACGTCCCGGCCCTGATCCAGCGCCGTGCCGGCTGTGATCAATGCGCCACTGCCCGGCGCCGCCTCGACTACCACGGTGACGCGCGCGAGCGCGCTTATGAGGCGATTCCGCCTCGGAAACCCACCAGCGTGGGGCCGCTCTCCCGGAGGAAACTCGGTCAGCAGGAGCCCGCCGGTGGACATGCGATCATAAAGCTCACGGTTTGCAGCCGGATAGATCACGCCGATGCCGTTGCCGAGGACCCCGATGCTGCCCCCGCCCGCATCGAGGGCCGAGGTGTGAGCGATAGCGTCGAGCCCCCGTGCCATGCCGCTCACCACTGTCAGCCCAGCCCGCGCGGCGCCACTGCCGATCATGCTGCAGACCTGAGCCCCGTATGCGGTATGATCACGGCTCCCCACGATGGCCACGGCCGGCCTCGCCAGCAGTTCCATTCGCCCGGCGGCGAAGAGAAGCTCCGGCGGCTCGGGAATTTCGCGAAGTTGGGCCGGGAAGTCGGCATCCGCCGGGGTGAGTACAGTGATGCCGGCTTGCTCGGCGGCGGCCAAGATGCGCTCGCCATC
>DASTFH010000084.1:0-7828 GCA_035708725.1 Gemmatimonadales bacterium
TTCCGGAACGCTTCCGCCACAGGATTCGACGACTGAGCAGCGAGCGGTTGTGCTGCCAACATGCCAACCAGCAGGACTGCGGTGGAGAGGGAGGGACGCATGGTGGGGCCTCGGGGGTTGAGAGCTGGGAGCTGAGAGCCAAGAGCTACAGGCTGAAAGCTAAAGTGTACTAGCCAAGACTTCATCTGACAGTAGGTTGGTGGCCGGGGTGTCCATTACCAGCGGGTACGAGGACCACGAAGCCATGACCACTGAGCAGAAGATTATCCGCAGTAAGCTCGGGCTGCTCGAGCTCGGCAAGCAACTGAAGAACGTCTCCCGGGCCTGTGCCGTGATGGGCTACAGCCGGGAGAGCTACTACCAGTTCAAGCGGCTCTACGAGACCGGCGGTGAGGCGGCGCTCGCCGAGATCAGCCGCCAGAAGCCGATCCTCAAGAACCGCGTCGCCCCGGCCATCGAGGCCGCCGTCGTGGCGCTCGCCGTCGAGGAGCCGCAGCTGGGCCAGGTGCGCGTTGCCAACGCGCTGGCCCAGCGGGGACTGACCATCTCGGCGGCCGGCGTGCGCTGCGTCTGGCTCCGGCACGACCTCGAGACTTTCCGCAAGCGCCTCAAGGCCCTGGAGGCGAAGAGCGCGCAGGAAGGGCTCGTGCTGACCGAGGCCCAGCTGGCCGCGCTGGAGCGGGGCCGCCAGCAGCAGGAAGCGCACGGGGAGTTCGAGAGCGAGTGCCCCGGCTACTGCGGCGCGCAGGATACCTTCTATGTCGGCACCTTGAAGGGCGTGGGCAAGATCTACCAGCAGACCTTCATTGACACCTATGCCAAGGTGGCTTTCGCCAAGCTCTACACCAGCAAGACGCCGGTGACGGCCGCCGAGCTGCTCAACGACCGGGTGCTGCCCTTCTACGAGGCCCACGGCATCCCGCTGCTGCGCATTCTCACCGATCGCGGCACCGAGTTCTGCGGCCATCCCGATCATCATGCCTACGAGCTCTATCTGGATCTGGAGCAGATCGAGCACACCAAGACCAAGGTGCGGCATCCGCAGACCAACGGCATCTGCGAGCGGCTCAACAAGACCCTGCTCGACGAGTTTTACCGGGTCACCTTCCGGCGCCGGCTGTACCACACGCTCGCGGACCTGCAGGCCGATCTGGATGCCTTCCTCGTGCACTACAACACCGAACGCCCGCACCAGGGCCGCTGGTGCTACGGCAAAACCCCAGCCCAGACCTTCCAGGACAGTCTGGCACTGGCGCGGGCCAAGGTCCTGGCGGCATGATCACCGGACACTCCGGACCCCACCGTCTGTCAGGTGGAGTCTTGGCTATCACATCTTAACTCTCAACTCTTAACTCTTAACTCTTAACTCACAGTATGTACTTCCTCAAATCATCATCCCCCACCACGGCGGCGAGGCGTTCGCGGACGCGCTGGGCGTCGAAGACCACGCGCTTTTCCGGGAGCTCGGGCAAGTCGAAGAGGGTGTCCTCCATGAGCGTGGCGAGGACGGTGTGCAATCGACGGGCGCCGATGTTCTCCATCCGGTCATTGGCCTGGAAGGCCAGCCGCGCAATCTCCACGATCGCATCTTCGGTGAAATGGAGCTCGGCCCCCTCCGCTGCCACCAGCGCCTGGTACTGGCGCGTGAGCGCGTTCTCGGGCTCGGTCATGATGCGGACGAAGTCCGCCTCGGTGAGCGGCGTGAGTTCCACGCGGATGGGGAAACGGCCCTGCAGTTCGGGAATGAGGTCGGACGGCTTGGAAACGTGGAAGGCACCGGCGGCGATGAACAGGATGTGATCGCTCCGCACATAGCCGTAGCGGGTCTGCACCGTCGATCCCTCGACGATGGGCAGCAGGTCTCGCTGGACGCCCTCGCGTGACACATCAGGGCCGCTCTGCGAGCGCTCCCCCGCAATCTTGTCAATCTCGTCGATGAAGATGATCCCGTGGTTCTCGACCCGGTCGAGCGCTTCATTCACCACGTCATCCATGTCCACCAGCTTCTTCAGCTCCTCGTCCACCAGCACCCGCCGAGCTTCCGGCACGCCCAGCGTGCGCCGCTTGCCGCGCCGTGGCATCATCTCCTGGAGCATCTCGGTGAAATTGATGTCCACCCCTTCCATGCCCTGCGGCGGCATCATCTCGAACATCGGGTAGTTCTGCGGAACCACCTCGATCTCCACCTTCCGCTCGTCCAGCGCGCCGTCCGCCAGGAGCTTGCGGAGCTTCTCGCGAGTGCGCTCCCTGCTGTTGTCCTCCGGCTCGGAGCGCTTGGCCGCGCCGCCTGGCGCCACGACGAAGCCGGGGCTGGCGTCCGCGCCCGCAGGCTGCTCGGGCGGCGCGGGCAGCAGCAGGTCGAGCAACCGTTCCTCGGCGCTCGCTTCCGCCTGCGGATAGACCTCGTCCTCGCGCTCGCTGCGCACCATGTTGATGGCCGAGTCCACCAGGTCACGGATCATGGATTCGGCGTCGCGACCCACGTAGCCCACTTCGGTGAACTTGGAGGCTTCCACCTTGAGAAACGGCGCGCCAGCCAGCCGAGCCAGCCGCCGGGCGACTTCGGTCTTTCCGACGCCGGTGGGCCCGATCATGATGATGTTGTAGGGCGTGATCTCGTCCCGGATCTCCTCGGGTGTCTGCGCCCGGCGCCACCGGTTGCGCACGGCGATGGCCACCGCACGCTTGGCGGCATCCTGGCCCACGATATAGCGATCGAGCTCCGCCACGATCTGCCGCGGGGGGAGCTCTTCGAGCCAGGGGGTGGGGTCGGGGGGGAGAGGAGGAGTCATGAAGATCAAGTTGAGAGTTTGGAGTTTAGAGTTGAGAGTTAAGGGTCGAGTGCCTGGCTCTCAACTCTTAACTCTCAACTCCTAACTCCAAAACCGTAATATTCCTGTTCGTAAACACACAGATATCTGCCGCGATCTCCAGCGAGCGCTGGACGATCTCGCGCGGGCCGAGACCGTCAATCGACAGCATCGCTCGGGCGGCGGCCAGGGCAAAGTTGCCGCCCGAACCGATGGCGGCGATGCCGTCGTCGGGCTCGATCAGCTCGCCGCTGCCGCTCACCACGAATGAATGCTCGGTGTCGGCGAGGACCAGCAGGGCGTCGAGCCTCCGCAGCACGCGGTCGCTCCGCCAGTCCTTGGCCAGCTCCACCGCTGCCCGAGGCAGGTTGCCCGGGTAGCGATCCAGCTTTTCCTCGAACTTCTCGAACAAGGTCAGCGCGTCGGCCACGGAGCCGGCAAATCCTGCGAGCACCCGCCCGCTCTTCAGCGTGCGCACCTTGACCGAGCGCGCCTTCATCACCGTCTCGCCGATGGTAACCTGGCCGTCGCCACCGAGTGCCACTCGGCCGTCCTTCCGGACGGCGATGATCGTCGTGCCGTGAAACTCCTGCATGCGTGCTCCGCTCACCCGGCCCGCGGGTGCGCCTGCTGGTAGACCTTCTTCAATCGTTCGACGCTCGTATGCGTGTAGATCTGCGTGGTGCTGAGCGAGGCGTGGCCCAGCAGCTCCTGCACGGCCCGAAGATCGGCGCCCGCATCGAGCATGTGGGTCGCGAAGCTGTGGCGCAGGGAATGCACCCGCAACTCGCTGCCTCCCACGCCGTCAAGCAACCGGTGCATCGCGCGCTGGATGCTCCGCGGCGTGAGCCGCCGGCCCCGCCGGCTCAGGAACACGGCCTGCCGTTCGGCATCACGCTTCCGCGCTGGCTCTTCCCGGAGCGCAAGGTAACGCCGGAGCGCCAGCACCGCTCTGGATCCCACCGGCACGATCCGCTCCTTCCGTCCCTTGCCCAGTACCCGCGCCTGGTCCGCCAGGAGGTCGAGCGCGCGCAGGTCGAGCCCGGCCAGCTCTGACAGCCGCATGCCGGTGGAGTAGAACAGCTCCAGCATGGCGAGGTCCCGCACTGCCTCGAAATCGTCGCCTTCCGCGCGCGCTTCGGCGTATTCGAAAAGCTGTTCCGCCTGGCGCTGTTCGAGGTATCCAGGCAGCCGCTTGTCGAGCTTCGGCACCCGCGCCGCTCGCGGTGCCGCATTCACGACATCATGGTGGTCGGCAAGGTAGCGGTAGAAGCTCCGCACCGCGCTCAGCCCGCGAGCCGCCGAGCGCTTGGAGAGGCCCCGGCGTTGCATGTCGGCAAGGAATCCGCGAATACCGAGGCGATCCACGCTGGCCCAGGACCATTCACCATAGTGCCGGCCACAGAACTCCTGGAACTGCGCGAGGTCGCGCCGGTAGGCCGCCACCGTGTTGGGGCTCTGCTGGCGCTCCTTCTCGAGATGGACGAGAAACGCAGCGACCTCCGGGCGCGCCGCCACGGCCGTCACAGCTCCGCGCTCCACGCATGCAGGTCACGTAACGCGCGCTCGGCCAGCAGCTCGCGCTTCCGGTCCTTTTTCACCTTCCCCGGCAGTGGATCGAGCAGGCCGAAGTTGGCGTTCATGGGCTGGAAATGCGACGGTTCGGCGTCGCGCAGGTAGCGGTAGAGGCCGCCGAGCATGGTCGTGGGCGGCGGGACGACGACCGGCTTCCCCGCCAGCACACGCGCGAGGTTGATGCCGGCAAGGAGCCCGGTGCCGAGCGATTCGGTGTAGCCCTCGACGCCGGTGAGCTGGCCCGCAAAGAGGAGCGTCGGGTCGTCACGCGTCGCGAGTCCGGCGCCAAGCGCTGCCGGGCTGTTGAGGTAGGAATTCCGGTGAATGCTGCCATAGCGCAGGAACTCGGCGTTCTCGAGACCGGGAATCATGGTGAAGACCCGCCGCTGCTCCGGGATGCGAAGCCGGGTCTGGCAGCCAACCAGGTTCCACATCTGCCCGGCGGCGTCTTCGCGGCGGAGCTGCAGCACTGCATGGGCCTCGCGTCCGGTGGCCGGGTCGGTGAGCCCCACCGGCTTCATGGGTCCGAAGCGCGGCGTGTCACGGCCACGGCGGGCCATCTCCTCCACCGGCATGCAACCCTCGAAGTACGGGACGGCGTCGAACTCGTGCCCGGGGAACTGGTCACCGGCAATGAGCGCGTCGATGAACGCATCATACTGCTCGCGCGACATCGGCGCATTGAGGTAGTCGTCGCCACCCTTGCCGTAGCGCGAGGCGGCAAAAAGGCGCTCATGATCAAGGGACTCACCACTCACGATGGGCGCGATGGCATCGTAGAAGGCGAGCGCGCCGGTGCCGAGACGATCGGCAATCGCCGTGGCGAGCGCACTTGAGGTGAGCGGCCCCGTGGCGACGACGCCAGGCGAGGGCAGTGACGTCACTTCACCTTCGCGTACGCTGATCCGCGGGTGAGCGCGAAGCTTCCGGTCCGCCAGGGTCGAGAAGATCTCACGATCCACGGCCAGCGCACTGCCGCCCGGCACTCGCGCCTCGTCGGCGAGGGGCAGCAGCACGGAGCCCAGTGCGCGAAGCTCCGCCTTCAGCAGCCCGTGTGCGTTGGTCACATCCACCGACTTGAAGGTATTGCTGCAGACCAGCTCGGCCAGCCGACCGCTCTGGTGCGCGGGGGTGGGCACGGCCGGCCGCATTTCGCAGAGCGTGACCTCCGCGCCGCGCTCGGCGAGCGACCAGGCGGCCTCGCTCCCGGCGAGCCCGCCACCTACTACGGTGACCTTCACGCCAGTGCCGATTCCTCGGGCTCGGCGACGATCACCTTGTTGCCGCACTTCATGCACGTGAGCGTCTCGCCTTCGGCCTTGTTCTTCTTCCGCTCCATCCCTTCCCAGCCGCACTCGGCACACGTCTCCTTCACCGGCTTGTTCCAGGTGGAGAAGTCGCAATCAGGGTAGCGCATGCAGCCCCAGAACGACTTGCCCCGCTTGGTGCGCCGCTCGGCGATGTCGCCGCCGCACTTGGGACACTTGACGCCAATCGGGATGGAACGCGTACCCTTGCACTCGGGATAACGGGTGCAGGCGAGAAACTCGCCGAAGCGTCCCGTCTTGATGACCATGTCCGCGCCGCAGAGATGGCACTTCTCGTCACTGGGCCGGTCGGGCGCCTTGTCCTTCTTGAGCGACTTCACGTAGTCGCAGGTCTCCTTGTAATTCACGCATGCCAGATAGGGGCCGAACCGTCCCGTGCGAAGCTCGATCTTCGAGCCACACTTGGGGCAGCGCTCCTGTTCCAGCTTCCCGGCGTCGATGCCATGCGCTTCCGCCACCAGCGCATTCAGGTCCACGGCCGCGAGCGAACGGGTGAAGGGTCCGTAGAACTCGCGCAGCACCGCCTGCCAGTCCTTGCCCTCTTCCTCGATCTGGTCCAGCTCTTCTTCCATCCTGGAGGTGAATTCCACGTTGAAGATGTCGGGGAATTCCGCCACCATCATCTTCTCGACCGTCTCGCCCAGGTCAGTGGGATGGAAGCGCCGTTGCTCCAGCCTGGCGTACTCGCGGGCCGTCAGCGTGGAGACGATGGCGCTGTAGGTGGACGGCCGACCGATACCGAGGCGCTCCAGCTCCTTCACGAGGCTCGCCTCGGAGAATCGCGGCGGCGGCTCGGTAAAGTGCTGGGACGGCGTGATGCCAAGGACCGTGACCGTGTCGCCTTCCGTGAGCGGCGGGATCGGCGGCAGGTCGTCCATGGACTTGCCTTCTTCGGCTTCACGACCTTCGAGGTACACACGGTGGTAGCCATCGAAGATCAGCACCGAACCGGTGGCGCGGAAGAGATAGTCGCCGATCTCGAAGTCCACGATGGTCATGTCGTAGACGGCGGGCATCATCTGCGAGGCCACGAAGCGCTGCCAGATGAGCTGGTACAGCCGGTACTGGTCGGTCTCGAGGAAGCGCTGCAGCGACTCGGGCCGCCGCATCACGTCCGTGGGGCGCACCGCTTCGTGCGCGTCCTGGACTCGCTGCTGCTTCTTTGCCGAATACACATTGGGTGACTCGGGCAAGTAGCGCTTGTCGTACTCCTTGCCGATGAACGCGCGCGCCGAGGCAATGGCCTGGTCCGACACGCGCACCGAGTCGGTACGCATGTAGGTGATGAGGCCGGTCGGCCCGTCTTCACCGATGTCAACGCCTTCGTAGAGCCCCTGCGCGGCGCGCATGGTGCGGCGGCTGGAGAAGCCAAGCTTCTTGGCGGCCTCCTGCTGCAGCGTGCTGGTGGTGAAGGGCGCGCCCGGCCGCTTCCGCCGCTGCTTCTTCTCGACGTTCGAGACGACGAAGGGCTTCCCGCTCACCGCCTTCACCACGGTGGTGGCGGCCTTCTCATCTTGAAGTTCGGGCTTGTGACCCTTGATCTTGTGCAGCGACGCCTCGAACTGCTGGCCATCTTTTTCGCACTGGGCTTCGATGGTCCAGTATTCCTGCGGCTTGAACGCGCGGATTTCGCGCTCACGCTCCACGATGAGCCGGAGTGCCACCGTCTGGACGCGCCCCGCCGAGAGACCGGTCTTGATGGTTTTCCAGAGGATGGGGCTTGCCTTGTAGCCCACCAGCCGGTCCAGCACTCGGCGCGCCTGCTGGGCGTCGACCTTGGCCTGGTCGATGTCGCTGGGCGAGCGAAGCGCTTCCTGGATGGCGTCCTTGGTAATCTCGTGAAAGAGGATGCGCCGGGTCGGCACCCCGCGATCGAGCTGGGTCGCCACGTGCCACGCGATGGCTTCGCCCTCGCGGTCCGGGTCGGTGGCGAGCAGCACCTGGCTGGCTACCTTGGCGGCCTTCTTGATGTCACTCAGTGTCTGGGTCTTGCCCTTGATGGTGACGTACTCGGGCTGAAAGCTGCGACCCTTCTCGTCGATCTCGACGCCAAGCTTGCGAGTGGGCAGGTCGCGCAGATGCCCCACCGTGGCCTTCACCGAGTACCCTCGGCCC
>DASTFH010000085.1:0-3245 GCA_035708725.1 Gemmatimonadales bacterium
ACTGAAGCACGGTGACCGCGTGATCTTCACCACGCCGAGGCGCGCCGCCATCCGGCAGACCATCAGCCACCTGAGCCACCACCGTGGCCAGCTGACGGTGTATCTCCGCCTGCTGGACGTGCCAGTGCCATCGGTCTACGGACCGACGGCGGATGAGGGCATGCCGGGGTTTTAGGAATCAGGAGCCAGGAAACAGGGCTCAAGCGTCAGGGGTTGACCGGCGTCGCAGATAGAATTCGCCCCGCACGGTCCAGTGCACGCCTTCATCGGCTGATTCGCGCCAGATCCAGTGGAACGAGTCCGCCCTGATCTCGAAGAAGCACCACTGCACCCGGCGGCCGTCCGCTTCGCGGTATTCCTGCACGATGTCCTTGCCCACCGGCCGGCCAATCATCCGGTTGAAGGCGCCGCTCACCGGATTGATCCAGGTAATGCCCCATTCGTGTGTCGCGCGGTCGTACACCCGGAGGGTGGTGCCATAGAGCGCGCCGCGCGGCGGCACGGGCTGGTCGGCCGGGGCACCCGGCGCCCTGGACGGCGCAATCCAGACATCCTGCACCGCACGTCCCTCCAGCACCCAGCCAAAATGGACTTCGGCCGTGGTTTCGAACTCGGTATCGCCGTGATAGAGAAGACGACCTTCCCATTCGCCGATGAACTGGCCGTACAGCATCAGGCCATCCCCAAGCTCTGTTGCCGGTCCCGATGCCAGCAACGCCTCGGCGAACGACATCAGTTCTCCCCCCGTGACGCCGGCGGAACAACCCCCTGCAGCCGGCAATAGACCACGAGCTGGCCATAATGCTCGCAACCATGCTCGATAAAGGCTTCGGCCTGCTCGAGATCTTTTTCGTTGGCCGACGCGCGTGGCGATGCCATGGCCGACGCTACGCCGGCGAACCCGTCGCGCAGGTGCTTCACCAGCTCCTGCTTGTTGTGATATCGGTCCGGGGGAAGCGCATTGGCCGAGCCGTCGGGTGATTTTCCCTCGAGCGCATCCCGGCAGTACTCATTCCAGAAGGCGACGTGGCTCAGCTGTTCAGCAAACGTCCGCGTCCCTTTTGGTGGGATACGCGTCGTAGAGCTCTTCCGGAAATGCTTCCGCGAGGTCAACCAGCTTGTTGCCAAGGGCGGTCCAGCGGGCTGCGAGGTAGCTGCGCATTGCATTCGCTCCATCGTGGTGGTGGTACTCGCTGTCCCGGCCAAGCTAGCGCCGGGCACCACGTTGAGGCTTGCGATTTCTTGCGCAGCTGGCGAAGCGCTCAGGTACGCCGGGGAAAGAGGGGCGTCGCGGGAGCGACCCGATGCATGGGAAGGCGCGCGCCGCGGGCAACGGCGGAGGGAGAGACCCCAAATCGCCGGCCGAACGCCGTGATGAAGTGGCTCAATGAGCCGAATCCGGTCGCGTAGCAGGTATACGTGACGCTGGCACCGCGCCGGAGCATGGCCGCCGCATGCCGGAGCCGCACCGCGGTCAGATAGCGATGCGGCGCAATGCCGGTCACATTCCGGAAGACCCGGCTGAGATGGTATGGACTCATGCCGGCGACGGTCGCCAGCTCACGGAGTGCGAGCGGCCGCGCATGCTCGGCTTCGATGAGGTCGGCCACCCGCTCGATCCCGCGAATAACCTTGGCGCTGTGGCTCGCGGCCGTTCCCGGGGCCGCACCGGCAACAGCCATGAAGAGTTCGGCAGCGATGAGGTCGAGCCGGACTTCCTGGCCCGCTCCGCAGCTCTCGATGCGACGCCGCAGGAAGCGCGATCGCGCATCCTGCCGGAAGACCGGTGGCCGCAGCGCCGGCATCCCGGCTGACCGGAGATCCTCGGCCGCCTGCTCGCCCAGTGCGACGGACAAGCACCGGTCACTCGGTGAGGCATCCTCGTGCACGCAGCTGTAGGTCATGCCCCGCGACGTGACGAAGACCGCACCGGGGTCAAGCTGCCACCGGCCACCCCGCATCCGCACCTGGAATCCGCCATCTTCGACGAAGTTGATCGAGTCCAGGCGCGATACTTCGTGATCGGGATCGGCGTGGGGCACACCGGGCTCGTGGGCGAAACGCCGGAGCGTCACATCGGGAGTGCTGAGGAGCGTGAAGAGTTGGTTCATTGTTAGGGGTTAGGGATTAGGGACTAGGGGCTAGAGCGAGCGAGCGGAGGCCCGTCCTTCGACCCTAACCCCTAGTCCCTAACCCCTTCTCCCTAGTTCCCTGTCCGAAAATGGCCAGCCCGGCCGCAACGCCGCCGCTAGCTTTTTCGTCATGACAGAAGATGAACACGCAGAAAGGACGGATACAATGGCAACCACACTCCGCGAACAGCCCCGGGCGACCATGACCCCCAGGCAGGAAGAGATCCGGTTCAGCTACCGGCCCTCCTCCCTCGGCCTCATCCTGATTGCCGTGAGCAATCTCGGCGTGCGTGCCGTGATGCTGGGTGACGACCACGAGACGCTCCGCCAGGACCTGGCCAAGCGCTATCCAGACGCAAAGCTGGTAAATGGGGACGCGAGACTCGCGACACAGGTCGTGGAAGCGGTGGAGCACCCCGAGCGCCCGGCCGATGTGCCGATCGACATGGATGGCACCGCATTCCAGAAGCAGGTCTGGCAGGCGCTTCGGCAGGTGCCCGCTGGCCAGACGGTGAGCTACGGCGAACTCGCCCGGCGCATCGGCCATCCGGCCGCCGTCCGCGCCGTGGCCCACGCCTGCGCCACCAACCCGCTCGCCGTGCTGGTGCCCTGCCACCGTGCCGTCCGCAGCAACGGCGCCCTCGCGGGATACAGGTGGGGACTGGCGCGCAAGAGAGCGCTGCTGGAAAGGGAGCTGAGGGCTAAGGGCTGAGGGCTGAGGGCTGAGGGCTGAGGGCTGAGGGCTGAGCGAGCATACTGCTCTTAGCTCTTAGCTCTCAGCTCTTAGCTCTCAGCTCTTAGCTCTCAGCTCTTAGCTCCACCCACAGAAATGCGTACGTCAACGCCCGCCTGAACGCGAGCTCGCTGTTGTCGGACGAGCCCGCATGGCCACCTTCGATGTTCTCGTGCAGCCACACATTCTTGTATCCCATGGCCTGGAGCTTCGCCGCCATCTTCCGCGCCTGCACCGGTCCCACCCGGTCATCACTCGTCGCGGTGTAGAAAAGGATGGGCGGGTAATCCATCCCCTGCTTCACGTTCTGGTAGGGCGAAAACGTCTGGATGAACTTCCATTCCTCCGGCTTCTCCGGATCGCCATACTCCGCGATCCAT
>DASTFH010000086.1:0-11626 GCA_035708725.1 Gemmatimonadales bacterium
CTACGACTGACGACTTTATGATTACTGACCGTCCCTCACCCCGCAGGCAGGTCATCTCCGCCATGAACTGGATGGGCGGGCTGGCGCTGCTGCTCTTCTGGCTTCCCGTGGCCGGCCCTCTCATCGCGGGCCTGGTGGGCGGCTGGAAGGCTGGTTCCGTGGCTCGGGCCGTGGCCGCCGTCTTCCTGCCAGCCATCCTGCTCTTCATCATGACCTTCGCCGGCGTGACGTATCTGGCCGATGCGTTCTGGGGCATTCTTGCCGGGGCTGGCGCGGCTGCCATTTCACTCTTCAACCTGGGGCCATTGCTGCTTGGGGCACTGAGCGGCGGCCTCGCCGCCGAGCTCCGCACCTGGCGGCGGCTCAGGGTGGAATCGCGGCCAGACGAGCTTAAGGAAGGTGATGTGCAAAGAGAGCGGAACTAGTTGACATAACATTATGCTGTATAATGTGTTATGAGTTCATAAAGCAGGTGATGTGTGATGCGCTGTGAGCTCTGCACTGTGCGCTTGGCTCTCAGCTCTCAGCTCTCAGCCGTCCTGCCGCCCTCTCCGCCCCCGACAACGCCGCATTCGCCGAGTCTGCCACGCACGTCAGATGGCCCATCTTCCGGCCCGGTCGTGCCTCGGCCTTGCCGTAGAGATGGAGCCGGACGCCGGGCACTGCGAGCGCCTCGGCCCAGCGCGGCTCGCCAGATGTCCACAGGTCTCCCAGCAGGTTGACCATCGCAACTGGGGACATCAGCCGGGTCGAACCGAGTGGCAGGCCGCACATGGCCCGCAGCTGCTGCTCGAACTGATCGGTGGCGCTGGCATCGATGCTGTAATGACCGCTGTTGTGGGGTCGCGGGGCGATCTCGTTCACGTATAGCTGCCCCCCATTGGCCACGAAGAGCTCCACTCCCATCACGCCGACATATTCGAGCGATGCGGCAATCTCCTCTGCCATCGCTGTCGCCTCGCGCGCCAGCGGTTCGGGAATCCTGGCCGGCACGACGGTCGAGTGCAGGATCCCGTCGCGATGCACGTTCTCGCCGGGCTTGTAGACGGCCGTCTCTCCGTCGGCGCTCCGGGCGATGATCACCGACACTTCGAATTCGAGGGCCAGCTTTTCTTCCAGAATGCATTCCTGCCCACCCAGCCGCTCGAAGCCGGCGGCACAAGCCTCGGCGGATGTCACGACCGCCTGGCCCTTGCCGTCGTATCCCAGCCGGCTGGTCTTGAGGATCGCCGTGCGTCCCAGCCGCTCAAACGCCGTGCGCGCTTCATCGACCGACCGGACCGGAAGAAAGGCCGCAGTCTGAAAGCCGGCATCGGCGAGGTGCGTTTTCTCGAGGATACGGTCCTGGGCGATCGCTACCGCGACCGAGGATGGCGAGACGCTGGTGAGCGAGCTGAGGAGCGCCAGCGCACCGGCGGGCACGTTTTCGAACTCGGTGGTGACTGCCGCACAGCGCGCTGCCAACGCACGCAGGGCAGTCTCGTCGTCATACGCGGCCCGGAGATGTTCATCGGCCACGAGGCCGGCGGGACTTCTGGCGCCGGGGTCCAGCACGACGACGCGGTACCCCATCTCATGGGCCCGAAAGACGAACATGCGTCCCAGCTGGCCACCGCCCAGTACACCAACCGTTGATCCTGGGAGAATCATTCCGGGTCAGGAAGCGACAGGCCAAGCACCCGATCGGATTGGCTTTGCCGAAAGTGATCCAGCTTCTGTCGCAGTGTGGCGTCGGTGGACGCGAGTATCGCGACGGCGAAGAGCCCGGCATTGGCGGCACCGGCGGTGCCGATGGCAAACGTGGCCACCGGGATTCCGGCCGGCATCTGGACAATGGACAGGAGGGAATCGAGCCCCTGCAGGTGGCGGCTGGGGACGGGGACGCCCAGCACCGGCAGCGTGGTCTTGGCGGCGAGCATGCCTGGCAGGTGGGCGGCGCCCCCCGCGCCAGCAATGATGCAGCGGAGCCCGCGGCCCGCGGCCTGCTCGGCGTACTGGTAGAGGAGGTCTGGCGTCCGGTGCGCCGACACGACCTTCCGCTCACAGGGAATGCCAAATTCACGCAGCCGGAGCTCGGCGTGCTGCATGACATTCCAGTCGGAGTCGCTGCCCATCACCAGGCCGACGAGCGGCGTTGTCATGATGGTCCAATCGGTTGCGGGAAGCTGGGAATATAGCGGAGCAGGGCAGGATGGCTGGGGATTGGTCGTCGATCGTCGGACTTCAGTCGTCAACTGCACGCGACGACCGAAGACCGATGACCGAAGACTGAAGACCTGTGCTACTCCTGCGTCACGTCGACCGTGATCGAGAGCTGCACCGCCGGCACGCTGAATGACGTGTTCCCGCGGGTGTAGTCGTCGTCCCCGCTGGTGGCGGCAAAGTCAAAATTCCCGCTCATGGTTCCGAACGCAATCCGGCAGGAAGCGAGGCCGTTGCCGGTCTGCACGTTGGGGCAATCCTCGGTGGCGCCGAAGCTGCTGCTCGTCATGTTGAACTCGCCGGTCTCGCCCACGAACGTATTCGTTCCGTCAAAGTAGCTGGCGAAGCCATCTCCGCTTTCCAGGTCAGCGCTCACCGTAGTGGGGAACGTACCCTGGCCTTCGGTGATTGAGGCAACCGTGATGGCGCTGTCCACGGTCTTGGCGCCGACGTCGAGGCCGTCCCAGCCGGTGACCGAGGTGAAGACCGTGGTGGTCGTGGTCGAGCCATTCACGAGCGTGAGCTTGAGCTGCGAGCCGACCGTGGAAAACTTGCCCATGGACCCGACCTGTGCCTCACTTAGCAGCGGGCTGATCGCCACGGCGGCACCAGGAGCGAAGATCGCCTCACTGCTAAGGGCCTGCAGGAGCGCCGCCTGCTCCTGGGCGCTCAGGGTGTCTCCATTGGGGCCGTTCTCATCACCACCACATGCGCCAAGCACCAGCACGGCGCCGAGCGCCGCCATCGAAAGAAGCTTCCTGCTCATCGGGGCCATCTCCACCACTGAGGGAACAAAGTGCGCGCACGCTGGCCACGACCGGCGTGCGCCGAGGACGTCGTGCTGCGGGCTATACGGTAAACGGCATCTGTCGGTTACGACAAGGGCGTTACACGGTGGCACGCGTCCGGTCGGTGCTGCCTCGGCGGGTCAGCGCCGACTGCGCCGCGGCCAGCCGGGCGATCGGCACGCGGAACGGCGAACAGGAGACGTAATTCATGCCCAGCTGGTCGCAGAAGGCCACCGAGGCGGGCTCCCCGCCATGTTCACCGCAGATGCCGACCTTGAGATCCGGCCGGGCACTGCGGCCGAGCTCGACGCCCAGCTTCATCAGCTTGCCCACTCCCCCCTGATCGAGCACCTGGAACGGGTCGTTCTCGATGATGCCCTGTTCGATGTACAGCGGCAGGAGCTTGCCGGCGTCGTCGCGCGAGAGGCCCCAGGTGGTCTGGGTGAGGTCGTTGGTGCCAAAGGAAAAGAACTGGGCTTCGCGGGCAATTGCATCTGCCGTGAGCGCGGCCCGTGGCAGCTCGATCATCGTCCCCAAGGTGTACGCGACGCTGTCCTGCCGCTCCACGAAGACGGCATCCGCGGTCTGCCGCACCACCTGCGCCTGCTTCCGGAACTCGATCACGTTGCCGATCAGCGGGATCATGACCTCGGGGAGCACGCGGACGCCGGCTGCGCTCATGGTGCACGCCGCCTCGAAGATGGCGCGGGCCTGCATGGCCGTGATTTCGGGAAAGAGGATGCCAAGGCGGCAGCCGCGGAGCCCGAGCATCGGATTCACTTCTACCAGGCTGTTGACGATGCGCTGCAGCCGTTCCGGCTCGATGGCCATCTCGCTGGCAAGTGCGTCGATTTCCCCGGCGTCCTTGGGCAGGAACTCATGCAACGGCGGATCGAGCAGGCGAATGCAGACCGGCAGGCCGTCCATGGCGCGGAAGATGGCCTCGAAGTCGGCGCGCTGCATCGGGAGGATGCGCGCGAGCGCACGTTTCCTTCCTTCGGTGTCGGTCGCCACGATCATCTCCCGCATCGCCGCCAGCCGTTCGCCCTCGAAGAACATGTGCTCGGTGCGGCAGAGCCCGATCCCCTCGGCGCCGAATTCGCGGCCGCGGTGTGCGTCAGCCGGCGTGTCTGCGTTGCAGCGGACCCGCACGTGCCGCACCTTGTCGGCCCACGTCATCAGCGTCCGGAAGTCATCGGAGAGTTCGGGCTGCTTGAGCGTGGTGCGGCCGGCATAGATCCGGCCCGTGGCGCCATCCACCGTAATCCAGTCGCCCTCATTCACGGTACGACCGTCCACCGCGAAACGGCTCCCATCCTCATCCACGTCGAGCGCGGTGGCCCCTGCCACGCAGGGCTTGCCCATGCCTCGGGCGACCACGGCTGCGTGCGAGGTCATGCCGCCACGCGCGGTCAGCACCGCCTTGGCAGCCACCATCCCGTGAAAATCCTCGGGTGAGGTCTCGCGCCGCACGAGGATGACCGCCTCGCCGTCCCTGGCGCGTGCCTCGGCACGATCGGCGTCGAAGACCACCAGGCCGCTGGCTGCACCAGGTGAGGCGGGCAAGCCCGTCGCCAGCAAATCCAGTTTCGCGCTGGTGTCGATGGTGGGATGGAGCAGCTGATTGAGGTCGTTCGGCGGGACACGGGTGACCGCTTCGTCCTCCGAGATCAGTCCCTCGCCCACCATCTCGACCGCGATGCGCACGGCTGCCTGTCCCGAGCGCTGCCCACGCCTGGTCTGGAGCATGTAGAGCTTGCCGCGCTCCACCGTGAACTCCATGTCCTGCATGTCACGGAAGTGGCGCTCGAGCAGCCGCGCCACCTGGTCGAGTTGCTTCGAGGCGTCCGGCAGCGATTGCTTGAGGTCGTCGATGTTGACCGGTGTGCGGATGCCCGCGACCACGTCCTCGCCCTGGGCGTTGAGGAGGAATTCCCCGTAGAGCTTGCGCTCGCCGGTGCTGGGATCGCGCGAGAAGGCAACGCCGGTGCCGGAATCGTTTCCCAGGTTGCCATACACCATCGAGACGATATTCACGGCGGTTCCCATCGTGTCGGGAATGTCGTGCAGCCGGCGGTAATCGATGGCCCGCCGGGTGTTCCAGCTTTCGAAGACCGCCGCGATGGCACCCCACAGCTGGTCCAGCGGTGAGTCGGGGAAGGGATGCCCGACGGACTGCTCCACCAGCGCCTTGAAGTCGCTGACGAGCGCCCGCATCTGGTCCACCGGCAGGTCGATGTCGCGCTCAACTCCGCTCTCGTGCTTGCGCCGGTCCAGCAGCTGGTCAAAACCCTTCTTGGGCATGTCGAAGACCACCCCGCCATACATCTGCACGAAGCGACGGTACGAGTCCCAGGCGAACTGCTCGTTGCCGCTCAGCCGGCCAAGGGCGGCGACCGTCTGATCGTTGAGACCAAGGTTGAGGATGGTCTCCATCATGCCCGGCATCGAGACGGCGGCACCCGAACGGACCGAGACGAGCAGCGGATCAGTGTCGCCGCCGAACTGCTTGCCGGTGGTGGCCTCGAGCCGATTGAGCGCCGTCTCCACTTCGGCGCGGAGGCGCGGCGGAAACTGGTGGCTTTCGAGATAGGTGAGGCAGACGGACGCAGCGATGGTGAAGCCGGGTGGGACGGGGATACCGATCTGGGTCATTTCCGCGAGGCCGGCACCCTTGCCGCCCAGGACATCGCGCATCGACGCGGTACCGTCGGCACGGCCCTGGCCAAAGAAGTAGACCAGCGCCTGGGCGTACCCACCACTGCCGCTCACGGCGCCGCCTCGGCGGGCACCAGCGGAGAAGCATGACGAAGCTGCACAAGTTCCTCGGCGACGGGGGTGGGGTACTGACCGGAGAAACAGGCATGACAGAAGTGCGGGGGCTCGCGCTCGCCCTGGCCCGCTGCCGCCAGCATCCCCTCGAGGCTCAGGTAGCCGAGCGTATCCACGCCGAGGAACTGCCGGATCTCCTCGACGGAGTGGGAGGAGGCAATGAGCTCATCGCGATCAGGGGTGTCGATTCCGTAATGGCAGGGCCCGGTGATCGGCGGTGAGGCGAGGCGCAAGTGGACCTCACGCGCGCCCGCGGCACGGATCATCTGGACCAGTCCCCGGCTCGTGTTGCCGCGGACCAGGGAGTCATCCACGACGACGACGCGCTTCCCTTCGATCACTTCACGCACCGGGTTGAACTTGATGCGTACCTTCGCGATCCGCAGCGCCTGGGTCGGATTGATGAATGTTCGTCCCACGTAGTGATTGCGAATGAGCCCGTGCTCGAGCTTGATGCCGGACGCCTCCGCGAAGCCCAGTGCCATGGCGTTGGAGCTGTCGGGCACGCTGAAGACCACGTCCGCACCGGGCGCAGGATGTTCCCGCGCCAGCGCACGGCCCAGCTCCCGTCGCACCTTGTCCACCGACTCGCCGAACACGGTGCTGTCGGGCCGGGCAAAATAGACCAGCTCGAACACGCAGCGTGACACCGGCCGTGGCTCGAGCCGACGGAGGTGGGTCACCTTTCCGTTGTCGATCTTGAGAAAGTCGCCGGGCTGGAGTTCGCACATCATCGTGGCGCCAACCAGGTCGAGCGCGCAGGTCTCCGACGCGACCACGAACCCGTCACCGAGGCGGCCCAGCACCATGGGCCGAAAGCCCCGGCTGTCCACGGCAGCATACAGGGTCCGCCCGACGGAGATCACCAGGCTGTAGGCACCGTCCACCTGCTCCAGCGCGTCACGGATCTGGTCGTCCGGGTTTGTGACTTCCGAGCGGGCGATCAGGTGGACCAGCACTTCCGTATCGCTGGACGAGGAGAAGATCGCGCCCTGGCGCACCAGCTCCTCCCGCAGGAGATGCGCATTGACCAGGTTGCCGTTGTGCGCCACCGAGAGTGGTCCGCTCCGGGTGTTGGCCAGCAGGGGCTGCGCATTGGCCAGCACGGTGCTGCCCGAGGTCGAGTAGCGAGTGTGGCCCACCGCCACGTCGCCGGGAAGCCGTGCAAAGACGGCGTCGTTGAAGTTCTCGGAGACCAGTCCCATCCCGCGGTGGACGCGTGCCGTTCCCGCCTCGTCGAGCGCGACGATGCCCGCACTCTCCTGTCCCCGATGCTGGAGGGCATAGAGGCCGAGATACGTCAACCGGGCTGCCTCGGGCAGGTTGGCGACACCAATCACACCGCACATGTAGTCAAGCTCCGATCACGCAGGTAATGCCGGCCTACTCCATTCGCCGCGGGATTGCGTCGAAATATGCCGTCCTCAGCGCGGCCATGCTCCATGACAACTGCTGGCCTGGCAGGATGAATGTCAGCTCCTGCCCGGGCGCGAGGACCGCGCCCACATCGTGCAGCGGCACGCCGAACGATTGGGCCAGGCTCGCGAGCTCAGCCGAGTGTGCCGCGTCGCCGCTGAGGATGACCCGCGCGCCGTCCTCGGCGAACAGCAGGGCATCCAGGTCCAGGCCTGGCGCGTGGCTTCTGAGGTCGACGGTCGCCCCGAATCCGGCGTCACTCCAGGGGCCACCAAGTGCTGCCTCGGCGAGCGTCACCGCGAGGCCACCTTCGGAGCAGTCGTGCGCCGAGCGCAGGAGGCCCGCGGAAGCCGCCGCGGCCAGGAATCGTTGCAGTGCGAGTTCGGCCTCCAGGTCCACGACCGGCGGCGTCCCGCCCACGAAATCGAGCAACTCGGCCCAGTACGCCGATCCGCCCAGCTGGCCGTGTGTGGTTCCCGCTATGAAGATCCGGTCCTGCTCCAGCTGGAAGTGGCTTGGGACGCGGCGAGCAACGTCCGGCAGGAGACCCACCATGCCAACGGTGGGCGTCGGATACACCACGCCGGTCGGGCTTTCGTTGTAGAACGAGACATTGCCACCCGTGACCGGTGTGCTGAATGCCCGGCACGCGTCACTGATGCCGCGGCACGCCTCGGTAAACTGGAAAAACACATCCGGCTTTTCCGGATTTCCGAAATTGAGGCAATCGGTGATACCGAGCGGCTCGGCACCGGTGCAGGCGATGTTGCGCGCAGCCTCGGCGACCGCCGCCTTGCCGCCCTCGTACGGATCGAGTGCCACCAGCCGGGCGTTGCAGTCGATCGTCACTGCCAGGCCGAAGCTGGCGCCGGGCACCATTATCACGCCGGCATCGCCGCCGGGCGGCAGCACGGTGGTAGCGCGCACCGTCGTGTCATATTGCTCGAAGATCCATCGCTTGCTGGCGAGGTTGGGTGCATCCAGCAGGAGCGGAAGCGCGTCCTGGAGCGACGGGGCGCGCGCTGCCCGCGGCACAGCTTTCCGGCGCGCCACGGCGTCGCGGCTCTCCCGTGCCTCCGGCTCGTAGATGGGGCAATCTTCCACCAGCGGCGTGCCGGGAATTGCGGCGACCACCACGCCATGGTGCTTCACGCGATACATGCCATCGTCGGTAACCTGGCCGATCGGGGTCGCGTTCAGCTCCCACTTGGCGCAGATGGCTTCGATCCCGGCGACATTATCGGGATCAGCCACGACCAGCATCCGCTCCTGCGACTCTGACAGCAGGATCTCGTAGGCGGTCATGCCGGCCTCCCGCGTCGGGACGAGAGCGGTGTCGATTTCGACGCCCACGCCGCCGCGCGCGGCCATCTCGGCGGAGGAGCTGGTGAGCCCCGCCGCGCCCATGTCCTGGATGGCGACGATCAGCCCCGAGGTGATGAGCTCGAGGCTCGCTTCCAGCAGGAGCTTCTCGGTGAACGGATCACCCACCTGGACCTGGGGGCGCCGCGCCTCGCTCTTGGCGCTCAGTTCCTCGGACGCGAAGCTGGCCCCGTGAATGCCGTCGCGCCCGGTCCGTGCGCCGACAGCCAGCAGGACATTGCCCACGCCTTCGGCCTTGGCGCGGATCAGGTCCTTCTCCCTCAGCAGGCCGACACACATGGCATTCACAAGCGGGTTACCGCTGTAGCCGTCAGCGAACCCGACCTCGCCACCAAGGGTCGGCACGCCAATGCAGTTGCCGTAGTCACCCACGCCCCGCACCACACCGCTCATGAGAAAGCGGTTGCGCGGCAGGTCGAGTGGGCCGAAGCGGAGACTGTTGAGGAGCGCAACGGGCCGCGCGCCCATGGTAAATACGTCGCGCAGGATGCCACCCACGCCAGTGGCCGCGCCCTGGTATGGCTCGACCGCCGAGGGATGGTTGTGCGATTCCACCTTGAACGCCACCGCCCAGCCATCCGGGAGCCGCAGGACGCCGGCGTTTTCGCCCGGGCCCTGGACCACCCGCGGCCCGGTGGTGGGGAAGCGCTTGAGCACCGGCTTGGAATGCTTGTACGAGCAATGCTCGCTCCAAAGCGCCGAAAAGATGCCCAGCTCGGTAAACGTGGGCGTGCGGCCGAGCATGGCGACGATGCGATCGTATTCCAGCTCGTTCAGGTTATGCTCGCGCACCAGCTCGGGCGTAATGGCCGGCTCACCCTCGAGCGCCACGGGATGCGCGTCCTGCGCCACGGTATCAGTCACGCCGGTCCCGCCGCGATCTGAGCGTGGTCATGACGTCGCCGAACACACGGCCGAGCAGTCCCGGCTCCTGGGTGGCACCAGCGAGCTGCTCCAGCTCGTTGGCATCGAGCCACATGCCGCCGCAGTGGTCGCAGGTCTCGACGGTGACGCCGTGGAAGTCCCGGCTGGTCAGGTCGTAGCCGTCCTTCGGGCATTTCATCAGGTGCTGCTGTCGTTCAGCGGCAGCGCGCTCCTCGTTGAGGCGTGCCCGCTCCGCCTGCATCAGTTCGGCATCCTGTCGGGCGAAGTATTCGTCCTCGTTATGGCTGGGCTTTTCAGGCATGGTCATGGCCGTCAGGAAGTGGGGGAAACTGGCTGACGAAGTGCATACCAGTCAGCAATGGATATGAAGAAGCCGGCGCCGTCGGTACTGCCCACGAGTGGATCGGTGGCGCGCTCCGGATGCGGCATGATGCCGACCACCGTGCCGCCGGCGTTCATGATGCCGGCGATGTTGCTCATCGCCCCGTTGGGATTGTCCGCGTCGGAGGCGTAGCGCAGCACCACACGGCCCTCAGCCTCGAGCATGCGGAGCGTGTCCGTGTCCGCCACGTAGCGGCCGTCACCGTGCGCAATGGGCAGCTCGATGGCCTGGCCGTGGACATACGCCGAGGTGAAGGCGGTGCCGGTCTGCTCCACGATGCATCGCACCGGCCGAGACACATAGCGCAGCCGGTGGTTGCGCATCAGCGCGCCGGGCAGGAGGTGCGCTTCGCAGAGGATCTGGAACCCGTTGCAGATGCCCAGCACGGGGCCACCCGCGGCGGCGTGGTCGCGCACAGCGGCCATCACCGGGCTGAAACGCGCGATGGCGCCTGCCCGGAGGTAGTCGCCGTAACTGAACCCGCCGGGGATGACGACCACGTCGGCGCCGCCGAGCGACGTGTCGCGGTGCCAGACATAGTGCGCCTCGGCACCGACCCGCTCGGCCGCTCGCAAGGTCTCTTCCTCGCAATTGATGCCGGGGAACCGCAGCACGCCAATGCTCAGCATCAGGAGACCTCCACCGACACGTGGAAATCTTCCATCACCGGATTGGCCAGCACCCGCTCGCACATGTCGCGCGCCCGGGCTTCCGCCTCGGCGGCGTCAGCTGCCTCCATGCCGATCTCGATGGCGCGGCCCACACGCACCGACTGGAGCGGCGGGTAGCCCAGCGTCGAGAGCGCATGCTCTACGGCCTGGCCCTGTGGGTCGAGCAGCCCCTGCCGGGGCATGACGCGCACGAGAACGCGAAAAGTCATGACGGTGGTTCCTGGCGCCGCCGTCGGCGCCACGGGGCTCTGCCCCGGTTGAGGGTCAGGCGGCTGATGCCACTTTCATGTTCGTCACTCGGCTGCATGAAGCCCAGGACAGCTGCGCGGATGATCCCGAAGGCGAGATAGACGATGCCAAGCGGGAACAGGAACGATTCCGGTGCGGTGATGCTGCCGACCAGCACGATCAGGAGAAAGACGCTGCCCGCGATGCCCGCGCCGCTCCGGAAGCCAATGGCGGGGAAGCGGGGATACTTCACGTTGCTGACCATCAGCATCGAAAGCAGGATGAGCAGGACCACCAGGCCCTGCTGCTCGAAGTTGAGGTACAGCATGGTGCGCTGGTACCACTCGGTCTGGCTGAACGGGTAGTAGGTCGCTGCCGTCATCCCTGCGGCCGGCGATGGCAGTCCGGTAAACCATCCCGGCGTGGGCTTTGCCGCGGACGACACATTGTACCGGGCCAGCCGAAGCGCGGCGGCCACCACGTAGAAATAGCACACAAGCCAGCCGAACCGGCCGGCCGAATGAAACTCGACGAAGTAGAGCAGGAATGCCGGTGCCACCCCGAAGGAGACGACGTCCACCAGCGAATCGAGCTCGGCACCAAACCGCGAGCCGGTGTTGGACATGCGCGCCATGCGGCCGTCCAGCATGTCGAGGATGCCGGCGAAGACGATGAACCAGCCGGCCCACGCCAGCCGCCCCTGCGAGGCCCATACCATGGACCAGATGCCAAAGAAGAGATTGGCCAGCGTGAACGCGCTCGGCATCACGATGACCACGCGCTTGACGCCGCGGCGCGGAGGCTGTGGCTCGCCGGTCACTTCCATGCTGCCACCACCG
>DASTFH010000087.1:0-8441 GCA_035708725.1 Gemmatimonadales bacterium
TCGCACCCGGACCTGGCCCTTCCTGCTGGCGGGTGAACTCCGTACCGGCTCCGACGCCACCGAAATTCGGAGCCCCTGGTCCGGCGAGGTGGTCGGCCTGGCGGCGCTGGCCGGCCCGGCCGACATCGCCTCGGCACTCGACGCCGCCATCGCATCCGCACCCGCGGCTGCCGCCATGCCGTCGCACGCACGCGCCGCGGTGCTCGACCGCATCCGCGCCGGGATCATGGACCGCCGGGAGGAGCTGGCCCGGCTGCTCGCCGCCGAGGCGGGGAAGCCGGTCGGCATGGCGCGCACCGAGATCGATCGTGCGGCGTTTGTCTTCCAGCAGGGCGCCGAGGAGGCCAAGCGAATGGGCGGCGACGTCATGCCGCTGGATCTCCAGCCGCATGGCGAGCACCGCTGGGGCATCACCCGCCGCTTTCCGCTCGCACCCATCACCGGCATCATCGCGTTCAACTATCCCGTCCTGCTCGCCGCCCACAAGCTGGCGCCCGCTATCGCCTGCGGCGCCACGATGGTACTCAAGCTTCCGCCCCAGGATCCGCTCGCGACGCTCATGATGGCCGGCATCATCCACGAGGCGGGCTATCCGGCCGGTGCGCTGTCCATCCTGCTCTGCGTCAACGAGGTGGCCGCACCGCTGATCGACGACCCACGCGTGCGAATGATCACCTTTACAGGATCGGCGCGCGCCGGCTGGGCCATCAAGCAGCGCGCGTCCCGCAAGCGGGTGACGCTCGAGCTGGGCGGCAACGCGGCCGTGATCGTTGAACCTGACGCAGACCTGGACCACGCGGTGACACGGTGCGTCGCGGGCGGATATGTGTACGCCGGGCAATCGTGCATCTCGACCCAACGGATCCTGGTGCACGAATCGCTGCAGGACGAATTCACCGAACGCTACGTGGCTGCCGTCAGGAAGCTGCGAACCGGCGATCCCATGGCCGAGACCACCGATGTTGGACCCATGATCGACCAGGCCAACGCCGAGCGCGCTGAAGCGTGGATAGCCGAGGCTGTGGCAGCGGGCGCTACCCTCGCCACCGGCGGTACCAGACGCGGCGCCGTGCTCGAACCGGCCGTGTTGCTTGATACCACGAGCGGCATGCGGGTCAACTGCGAGGAACTGTTCGCGCCGGTGACCACGGTGCGGCCGTACGATGACTTCGACGATGCGCTCAGCACGGTCAACGACTCTCCTTACGGGCTCCAGGCCGGTCTCTTTACCCACGACATCCGCCGTATCCTTCACGCCTTCGAGCGACTCGAGGTAGGCGGGCTGGTGGTGAACGACGTGCCGGGCTTCAGGGTTGATCACATGCCGTACGGCGGCGTCAAGGCGTCAGGATATGGACGCGAAGGCGTGAAGTACGCCATCGAGGAAATGACGGAGCTGCGGCTCCTGATGCTGGGCAACCCCTGACATCCGAACGAGCGAGGGAGTGATGAAGCGATTCCTGGTGCTGCCGGTTCTGCTCTGTATCGCCGCGACACTGCAGGCGCAGGGGCGCAACGCGTCGCTGGCCGAGTATCGAGCCAAGCAGATTCCTCATGAAGATGGATTCCGGGTCTACATCATCCCGGACATGGAAGGGATGGGAAGCGCGGTGGATATCCACGAAGTGATCGCCGGCAACGAGGGCGAGCATTACAAGGACCTCACCAGCCCTGATTACTGGGACCATTTCCGCTCGCTGCTCACCCAGGAAGTGAATGCCGCCATCCGGGGCGCGCGTGACGGCGGGGCCCGGAGCTTCGTGGTGAACGAGGGCCACGGTGGCAACCTGTTCGCCAATGTGCTGCCCTGGGACCTCGACAGCACGGCGATGCTGATCCGCGGATTCCCCAAGCCACTGGTCATGATCACTGGCATCGACAGCAGCTTCGGGACGGTGATGTTCACCGGCGCGCACGCCAACGCGGGAAGCCCGGGCGTCATGGCCCACAACTTTGCCTTCGATTCGTTCACCATCAACGGGAAGAAGCTGAACGAGGTGGGCATCAACGCACTGATTGCCGGTGAACTGGGCGTGTCGGTGTCCCTGGTGAGCGGCGACGACGTGCTCATCGCCGAGACACAGCAGATGCTCGACAACGGCTTCATTCCCATCATCACCAAGCGCGCGGTGGGGCGCAGCGCCGCCATCACCTACAGTCCGGCGCACGTGCGGAAGATGCTCGAGGAAGGAGCACGCGAGGCGGTGCGCCGGGAGCGCCAGGGCGACTTCAAGCCGTTCACCATGAGCAAGCCCTACCGGGTGGAGTTCAAGCTGCGCCAGAGTTACCCCGACAGCATCGTGGCTGACGTGGCGGCCCTGCCCGAGTTCAAGCTCGAGAAGACCGGCGAGCGGAGTTTCCGCTTCGTGACCAGCAGCGCCCGCGAGATGGGTTACCTGCTGGACGCCATCGAGTCGGCGGTGCTCAGATGAGACACGCCGTCATTGCAGCCGCGATGCTGCTGCCGCTGCCGCTCGTGGCCCAGGGCGCCGCGCCGCGTGACACCACGCCGCCATCGGCCTATTTCGGCGTCACCGAATACCAGCTTGCGCGGGAGAAGCTGGAGCAGGACATGCAGCAGGACGGGTTCAGCGTCTATATCATCGCAGACATGGAAGGGCTGGCCGGGGCGGTGCGGAACGCCACGGAGATGAAGCCAGTGGACCGGGGTGGCTCGCCCCAGCATGAGCGGTTCCGCCAGGAGCTGACCGACGAGGTGAACGCGGTGATTGCCGGCGCCCGCGCCGCCGGTGCCACCCAGTTCATCGTGAACGAGGGCCATGGCGGCACGCTCTTCCGCAACGTGATCGTGGACCAGCTGGACCCCGAGGCAATCCTGATCCGCGGCTATCCCAAGCCCATCGTCATGTCCACCGGGATGAACCCGATGGTGGACGCGATGATGATCGTGGGTGCCCACGCCAACGCCGGCAGTCTCGGCGTGATAGCCCACAGCTTTGCGTTCGATTCGTTCACGGTGAATGGCAGGATGCTCAACGAGGCGGGGATCGCGGCGTTCATCGGTGGAGAGATGGGGGTGCCGATGGCGCTCGCAGCGGGGGATGACGTGCTGACCGCGGAGACGAAGGAAATGCTGGGCCCGATCGAGACGGTCACCGTCAAGACCGTCTTCTCCCATTCGGCGGCCGCCGTGCTGCCGCCCTCGATGGTGCATCGGCAGCTGCGTGAGGCCGCTGAACGTGCCGTCAGGCGGGTCAAGGCCGGCGAACTCAAGCCGCTCCGGCTCGACAAGCCCTATCACGTGCGGCTCTGTCTCCGCCGCTCCTTTACCCGCGACGACTGGGTGCGCGAGACCGTCGGCCGCCTCGACGGCGTGAGCCAGGATGGCGGCCCCGGCTGCTTTGCCTACACGACTGACTCGGCGGAAGCGGTGGGAAACCTGCTGAACGAGATCGAGTGGACGGTGTTGAAGCCATGACGGTTAGACGGTTAGACGGTTAGACGGTTAGAACTCGAGGGTGAGAACTAACCGTCCAACCGCCTAAGCGTCCATCCGTCTATCTCGCCAGCCAATAACTCACCTTCACCAGGAACGTATTGTTGGCCCGCTGGTCGAAGAGGTCGCCGAAGTTGCCACCGAACGACTTGTTCCCTTCCAGCGGCAGCGAGTTTTCCCGTCCCTGGCTCCAGACCAGGAACAGCGTCGAACCAGCGCGATATTCCCAGCGGAACACCACGTTGGAGCGGAACTGCTGAAAGTTGAACCCGCCCGGATCGGCGCTGACTTCCGGATCATTGTACGGCCGGTAGCGGTCGTCGTAGTCGTGCGCCCGCGGATCGGCCAGCTCCCGCACGTTCGAATACGTACCCTTCGATACAAACGGCGACGCGTAGACCTGCAGCGACGCGGTGGGCGTGAAGGTGTAATCGAGCCGAAAGGTGAGGCTCAGTGTCTTCTGCTTCAGGTGCGCAAAGGTATAGTGCGCATCCCCTGCCTCATCGGCAAAGGTGCCGAAGTACTGAATGTCGTTCCGGTTGTTTTCCCAGTTGGCGCTGAGCGACGTGGTGAACCGGCTCGACATCTTGTAGTCCACTTCGGGCTGGAGACTGATCGTCTCCGACCGGCCGCCGTCGCCCCGCATGTAGTTCACCCAGAAGTAGGGCACCAGCTTGTGGCGGCTGTCTCCCTCGATGCCCATCCACGGCGCGATGTAGGGATCCTGCCGCACCGCCGGGCCTCCGCGGGCGCAGCGATCGCAGTAGGTGCTGCCGACCTGCCCAAGCGTTCCACCCGCATGCAGCCACCACCGGTTGGTGAACTGGATGTGCGTGTTGGTGTTGAACGCTCGCTCGGTGGGAAGTCCCGAGATGGTCCAGTATTCCCAGTTGTTGAAGTTCCAGCCCAGCTGCTGGAAGATTTTGTTCGGCGTCCGCCAGTCGAGCCGAGCCCAGGTGGTCCACTGCTGCTGGTCGGCCTGGCGCAGGAAGCCCACGTCGTTCACGTCGAAGCCCGCGGTACGGCGCTGGTAGGCGGTCTCGAACTTGAGCCGCCGGCCTCCCACCTTGGCGAATCGCAGCTCCATGTTGGTGCCGGTGAGCGAGGTCCGGGTCGAATCGAGCTCGAGTGGCCCATCGGGCCGCTGGTACAGGTGCACCGAGTTTCGCTGGGTCCGGGCAATCGCCGCTTCGTCACCCGCCACTCGGCTCGCTTCAATGCGAGCCGACAGCTCGAACGGCCCCGCAAAGCGGCGACGCGCATCGAGGCCGCCCGCGTACGCACTCTTGTGCAGGTACGACTCGCTCGACGGGTCAAGCCAGCGGTTCACGCCGGTCACGATGAAGCCGACGCTGCCATTGCCATCGGCGTAGTCCTGGTTGCCGCGCACCACCGCATAGTTGGTGGTCGGTTCGAGTGTCGTACTCCCCGGCCCGGCGACATTGTCGGTCACGGCGTCCATCATCCCGATGGAGAATCCACCGGGCATCCGTCCGGTAATCTTGGTCGCGCCCAGGATGCGGGTGGCGGTGGCTGAGCGCTCGTCACCGTACACTCCTGCCAGCTGCGGCGAGCGGCCGATCCGGCGGGAATAGAAAAGTCCCTCACCGGTATTGCAGTCCACCACGACGACGCAGTTGACCGGAAAATCGAACAGCCCGCGCCCTTCCACAAAGAAGGGCCGGCGTTCCTTGAAGAAAGTCTCGAAGGCGCCAAGGTTGAGCACGGAGGGGTCGGCTTCGACCTGGCCAAAGTCGGGATTGACCGTGGCGTTGAGCAGCAGGTTCGAGGCAAGCCGGTACTTGAGGTCGCCGCCGACAGTGAATTGCTGGTCCCGCGCGTAATCATCCGAGGGCGGGCCCTGCACGTTCTTCGTTACCACGTATGGCGTCACCTCAAGATGCCCCGGACTAGCCAGCCCCTCGAGCCCGGTCAGGTCGCCGAACTGCGACGTGAAGCCCGGTTTCGACTGGTGATAGAGCGGCCAGGTGACCACTTCGGTGTAGCGCTGGACCTCGCGCCAGATCAGGATGCCGAAGGTGTTGACGTCGCGCGCAGAGTAGTGAAGCTGGGACAGCGGAATGCGGTACTCGGCGGTCCATCCCAGGGAATCAATCCTGGTCGCCACATCCCACACCGCGTCCCACGCGTTGTCCTCGTCGCCGTCATTATAGATGGCGTAATCCGCCTTGACGCCCACCGGATTCACCACGAATTCGTAGCCCGTGCGCCGGTCGTGATAGGAATCCAGCAGCAGGATGATCTGGTCGGACGCGGTCTGGTTGTCGCGCCGGGAGAGCAGGGCAATGATGCTGTCGGGGTGCGGGTCATACGCGCGCACGAAGGCGTAGATGTTGTGCGCGTCGTAGGCGATCCGCACGGAGGTTCGCAGTTTCGGCTCCGCCCCCTCGCTGGGCCGGGCTTCGAGAAACCCGTCGCGGACCGGCGTCCGCTGCCAGATGGCGTCCGCATCGCTCCCGTCCAGTACGGGAGCGGAATCCACGCGCGTGGCCTCGATCGACGTCGCGCTGCTGGCCGAGGGCGGGGCCGGGGAAGCCGGCGCCACCTGCGCCTGGAATGCCAGCAGCATGCCAAGGATTACTGTCACACGAACTCCGACGAAGAGGTACCAACCTTGGACGGAACGAACGCGATAAAGGTTGCTGGCCTGCTCACGGGAACGGTCTTGGCCTGGGCATTGGCCATGGCCAGGGGTCCATCCCGCCGTCGCCCACCATCCCGCGGATGACCGTCTCCCGGATCCGGGGGTCCTTGGACTTGAGGAATTCCTGCAGTGCCTCAGGTCGCTCGCCGGAGTGGATCAGGGCACGGATCTCGGCCTTCCGGGCCCGGGCATCCTGCTCCTTGCCGAGCGCGGTCCGGATGGCCGGACGCGCCGCCTCATCACCGATCTCACCCAGCGCCCACGCTGCCCGGACCCGGAGCCCGGCGTCCGAGTCTGCCAGCGCATCGAGCAGGCCCTTCGGTGCGGTGCTCACGTTCAGTTGCCCCAGCGCCCAGGCCGCCGTCTCACGGACGTCCTGCGACTTGTCGCTCGCCACCAGGCGCCCCAGCGCATCCGCGGCCGCGACATCCTCGATGTTGCCCAGGGCCCAGACCGCAGTCTCCCGTACCGACTCGTCGGCGTCACCCTGCGCTGCGGCCAGCAACGCCGCGCCCGCGTTCCGCGCCTCGATGTTGCCGAGCGCCCAGGCACTCATTTCACGCACCTCGGCGTCCGTGTCGGCGTGGAGCGCCGTCGACAGTGCATTCACGGCTTCTTTCGCTTCGATCTGTCCAAGCGCCCAGGCGGCAGTGCGGCGGACCGAGGCTACCTCGTCATGTGCCAGCACACGCGCGAGTTCCGCCACGGCGCTGGACGAATCGAGCTGGCCCAGCGTGCCGGCAGCGGCCTCGCGCACCATGGACGACGGATCTCGTAGAGCGCTGGTCGCCGGCCGGACCGCTCGTCCATCACCGATGCGGCCGAGCGCCCAGATGGCGTTGGCGCGAACTCCCGTAGCCTTGTCATTCACGACCTTGATGAGTGCATCGGCGGCACGGTCCGGGGCCGAGAGTCCGAGGCCAAGCGCGGCTACCATCCGCGCCGACGTGTCTGCTGCAGCCAGGTTGCTTATCAGACCGTCTGTTGCGGCAACGGACTCGTCACTGGCAAGAAGCCGCGCGGCGAGCTCGCTCACGCAGGGGTCGCCGCCGCCGAGATTGCCGAGCAGGAACTGCACGTCATCCGGCGCCAGCTGCGCGTAGCGCGACGAGCGCCGCTCGACATGGGGAAGTGGCGTGGCGGGCGCATTGTCCCAGCCCCAGCCGCCGTTGCCGACGGAATGGACCGCGTAGCTGCAGAGCAGGGGCGAAGCGCCGTGGGCGGCGGCCATCAGCGCACGAACGTCGGTGTCGCTGGCTACTGGTCGCTGGCCGCGGGCCGCGAGTTCGAGACCATGGGAAGAGCCCGGCGATTCGGAGCAGAACACGACGAGGGTGGCGAGAAGAGCGGAGCGCAGCATGTGAGATCTCGGGTTGAGGGGTGGTGATATGGGGCGCTAGCTGCTGGCCGTTCGTCCTATGCTGTTTTTTCAGCACTTAACGCCACAACGGAACGCCGCGGGCCGATTGCCCGCAGCCAGCAGCCAGCGACCTTCTATTGGTCTTCCAGTTCCGCCAGCGCTTCCACTGCTGCCTTTCGCACCTCGGGCTCCTTGTCGTCGAGGGCCCGGGTAATAGCGGGCTTGGCCTGCTGTGCGTTCATCTCACCCAGCGCCTCGATCACGTCACGCCGGATTTCCGGATCTGCGTCGGTCAGCAGCGGAAGCAGTGCCCGTATGGTCGTGGTGTCCTCGATGTTGGCCAGTGCCGAGACGACGGCGCGCCGCATCCGCGGATCGGGGGACGAGGCGGCGTGCACCAGTTCCGCCGGGGCATGCTCCAGCTCGTCGAGGTTGCCGATGGCCTCCGCCGCGGCGAGCGACAACTCCGGGTCATCACCAGCGATCACGCGGGCGAGCGGCGCCGCCGAACGAGCGGCCTCGATGTTTCCCAGCGCCTCGATGCCCTGCAGGCGGACTCGGCGATCAGGTTCGTCGGCGAGCAGCTGCTCCAGGGCGGGAGCCGCCTCGGCGCTCTCAATCTCTCCCAGTGCACCAGCGGCTGCCCAGCGTACGCCCGTTTCGCGGTCGCGCAGGAGCGGCAGGAGCGCCCGCACGGCGTGGGCATCTTCGATTTCGCCGAGGGCCCATGCGGCGGTCATGCGGACGCGGGGCGAGGCGTGATCGAGCAGCCCTTGCAGGGGCGAGGCCGACTCGTGGTCCTCCAGCTCACCCAGTGCCCATGCCGCCATCGCGACCAGCGCAACGTCGTCGCTGTGGAGCATGCGCTCGACCCGTGGCCGAAGCGAGGGTCGCTCGTCATGACCGATGGCCAGGAGCGCCGCTTCGCGCACCCGGACCGACGGATCATCGAGCAACCT
>DASTFH010000088.1:0-7479 GCA_035708725.1 Gemmatimonadales bacterium
AGAGCTCAAACACGTCTCGATCTATCCCAGGAGCGTAGCAACCGAAGGGGCCGAAACCCGGTCTTGGGGTCCGGCCCCTTCGCTTCGCTCAGGGTGACACTTCGTCTGAGATCACGAGCCCATCCCGCCCATCGTGCCCATCCTGCCCATCCTCTCATTCCTCCCTTGGCATCTCCTCCCCACTCATCGCCGCGTGGTACGCGTACGACGCCATGATCACCGCGTTCTTCATCAGGTCTTCCGGCTGGATCGAATCGTAGAAATCCATGTTCGTGTGGCCGCCGGTGCCGGGCACATGATCCTGCAGGAACTGGAACCCCGGCAGTCCCACCTCGTCAAACGAGACATGATCGGTGCTGCCCACGCTCTGGTTCGACACCACCGTCATGCCGAGGTCGCGGAACGGCTCCATCCAGGCGGAAAGAAGGCGGCGGGCGCCCTCGTTGCCCTGGAGATAGATCCCGCGATACTGGCCCGGGCCGTAGTCCTGGTTGAAGTAGGCGTAGAGCCGGTCGTATTCCGGCTTCTTGCCGGTGGAATCGTTGGGGTTGCCGAAGTGCTGCCGCACGTAGCCACGCGAACCCCAGAGCCCTTCTTCCTCGCCCGACCAGAGCGCCACCCGAATGGTGCGGCGGGGCTTGGCGCCCACCGCCTTCAGGATCCGCATCGCCTCGAGCACCACCGAGGCGCCGGACGCGTTGTCGCTGGCGTTGGGACTCGCGTGCCAGCTGTCGAAATGGGCGCCGATCATCACCACTTCATTCTTGAGATCGGTCCCCGGAATCTCGCCCACCAGGTTCTCGGCGTCACGCGCCTTGTCGCCGATAGTGTTCCGCACCTCCAGCTCCACCTTCACCGGGATCCCGCGTTCCGCGATCCGGTACATCCGGTTGTAGTGCTCGGGCGTAATCGCAATCATCACCGGGGCGGCACTGTCGCCGGCGGCGGACCAGCGGTCATCGCGCGAGCCGGGACGCGAGAACCCGCGCACCGCACCGAGCCAGCCGCTCTGGCTTTCCAGCACCGCGGCAACTCCTTCGCTCTTGAAGAACGCGGCGCGTTCCTGCGCGGTCACGAGGTCGGGATTCCGGATGCGGCGCGTGGTCTCCCGCGTCGGCGCGATCACCCGGTGCTCGAGCGAATCCAGCTCTTCATCGGTATAGCGGTGCACACCGTTGATGAGTGGCGTGAGGTCCACCTTCGCCGGGGGAGTCGAGAGCACCGCCTTCCCTGCCAGCTTCCCGCGCCACTGCTCCATGTCCGCTTTGGTCGTGATATCCACGATCACCGCCTCGGCGGTCACCTTGCCGTTGGTGCCCGGCGTGTGGGCAATGGGATAGCCCACCATCGGCTGGTAGTCGGGTTCCAGCATGTGGAGCGAGGTGTAGTCGTTGTCCCAGCTCACGCCGAAATCCATGTACGGCTCGGCGTGCACGTTCTGGAGCCCGATCTCCTTCATCTTGCCCATGGCCCATGCCTGCGCGCGCTTCATGTCGCGGGAGTTGGTGAGCCGAGCGCCGAGGACGTCGGTGATGTAGCTCTCGATATCCATCACCTGGGAATGCTGGAGCCCTTCGGTCCGGATGCGAGCCACCATGGCGGTGTCGATCGGAACCGGGTCGGCGACGAAGGCCGCAGTGACGAGGAGAAGGGTCGCGGCGAGCGGGCGATACCGAAGGCGCATGGGTTTGGATCCGGATGATGGAGGGACAGGGAGATCCACAGATTACGCAGATTGGCCGGATGGGGTAAGGGCTCGGCGGCTGGAGATGGACGATGGACGATGGACGAGGGACGAGAGACGAGCGAGGCGAAGCGCACCCCGTTGTCACCCTGAGCGAAGCGAACGGGCCCCAGTTCAGACCGGGCTCCGACCTCTTCGGCGGCTCGGCGGCCTGACGGGGACGGCTGGCGACCTCGCCAAGTGCTGTCATTGCGACCACGCGCCAGCGTGCGAAGCAACCTTGCAGCCCGACCGAGATCCTTCGGCCGCTGTCGGCTCGTGCCACCACAGCCCGATGTCGGTGGGGCTGCGGCCCTCGAGCATTCCTGCGGCGATCCGGATGTCAGGGGGCGGCCGCAGGCCGCCTTTCCGATACGTGGATAGATCGGGATGTCAGGGGGGCGGCCGCAGGCCGCCCCTACAATGGCCTGGATGGATCGGGATGCCACCCGCCCGTCCTGCGCTCACGTTCCTTCCGCCAAAAGGCCGAGGTACGCCGAGTAGCTGTACACCCGGTTGCGGCGGCGGCCGGTCACCTCACGCACGAGTCCCAGTTCTTCGAGCGCATGCAACGTCTTGTGCACTGACGGTACGGAGAGACCGGTTCGTTCAGCGAGCGCACGGCCGAACGTCACCGGACGCTCCTGCATGGCTTGGTGGACCCTGATGGCCGACCCGGCGAGCCGGCCCAGCGACCGTTCGATGCGGGTCCGATCCGCCTGGGCCAGCGTGACCAACTGTTGCGCCGTGCTGACCGCTCCCGTCGCCGTCCCGATGACGCCGTCCGCGAAGAAAGCCAGCCAGTCCTCCCATGCACCGGCGGCGCGGACCTGGTCCAGGAGCTCGTAGTAGCGGTCGCGATGTTGCTTGAAGTACAGACTCAGGTAGAGCAGCGGTTCGCTGAGCAGGCCTTCCGCACACATCAAGAAGGTGATGAGAAGCCGGCCGACGCGGCCGTTGCCGTCGAGGAACGGGTGCACCGTCTCGAACTGCACGTGCGCGAGGGCGGCCTTAAGGAGCGTCGGCGTGCGCACCGGATCGTCGTGCAGAAAGCGCTCGAGGGCGCCCATGCACTCTGGTACGAGGTCCGGTGGGGGCGGGACATATGCCGCATTGCCGGGCCGGCTGCCTCCGATCCAGTTCTGCGAGCGGCGGAACTCGCCCGGCTGACTGGCAGCCCCCCGTCCGTGGGAGAGCAGGATACCATGAATTTCCCGAACCAATCGATTGGAAAGCGGGAACCCCGTCCGGAGCCGAGCCAGCCCGTGGTCCATGGCGCTGACGTAACGGGAGGCCTCGCGGACGTCATCGAGCGGGACCCCCGGCATCGCGTCGGCCTCGAACAGGAGCAGATCGGAGAGCGAGGACTGGGTGCCCTCGATCTGCGACGACAGCACCGCCTCTTTCCGTACATAGCTGTAGAGAAAGAGGTGCGCATCGGGCAGCAGCGTCGTCACGGTATCGAGGCGGCCAATTGCCACATGCGCCTGGTCCAGCTTGTCGCGCAACTCGGGACTGATCGTGACCGGCGGCGCGGGCGGCAAGGAGTGGGGCACGAATGCCCGCACCGTCTCGCCGCCGGCAGTGGAGATCGTCACATAGCGGCCAGTTGCATGCCGGATCGGCTTAGGCATCTTCGTTAACTAAGGTCAAGGTTAGTTAACGGTAGCGCCATAGCGTTAACTAAGCAAGTGCGGTTATGGGTCATCGAAGAGCATACGCGCCAGAATGAGATTGCCCGTCCTGCTCGCCCTGCTCGCCCTGCCGAAACTTGCGTAATGGTCAAAACGTCGTTTGACTATTACACATGTTCCGGGATTCCTCATGACGAGATGGTCGCTCCTGATCGCAGTCCTGCTGCTCCCCCGGCCCCTCGCCGCCCAGACGCGCGGCTGCTGGGCCACGCAGCCGGCTTCCCCCGACAGCGCCACCCGGCGTGCCGCGCTGGGGCACCGCACCGCCCACGCCGTCCATATCGAGGCCGCGCCCCCTGCGATCGATGGCCGCCTGAATGAAACCGCCTGGTGCGAGGCGCCAGCCGCGACCTATTCCATCATCAAGAGCCCGGCACCGGGCAGGGTCGCATCACTCCCGACCGTCACTCGCGTCCTGTACGATGATGACGCTGTCTACTTCGCCGTCCGCCTCTGGGACCCCCACCCCGACTCGATCCTCGCTCCCTTCCCCCGGCGCGATGACGAGAACATCTCGGACTGGGTCTTCGTGGAGCTCGACACCCGTCATGACCGCCGGTCCGGATTCAGTTTCGGGCTCAATCCCCGCGGTGTGCAGGTGGATGGGCTCTGGTCTGATGACGTGAATTACGACCCGGCGTGGAATGGCGTCTGGCAAGGGGCCAGCGCGCGGGACCCGGAGGGGTGGACGGCCGAGTTCCGGATACCCTACTCCGAGCTCGCGCTTGCCAGCGGAGCAGCCGGCACGCCCCTGACATGGGGACTCAACGTCTATCGCTACACGCCACACCGCGGCGAGTCGTCCAACTGGTCGCCACGGCTGCCGAGCGTTGCCGGCGTGGTCTCGCACTTCAACGACCTCGATGGCATCGTGGCGCCGCCTGGGCATTCACGCGTTGATGTGCGTCCTTACGTCTCAGTCACCGGCTCGCGGGCGAGCGAGACCAGTGACGCGCGGGCGGCAGTCGGCACCGAGCTGCGATACCGGCCATCGTCATCCACCCGGGTCGCGCTCTCGCTCCACCCCGATTTCGGCCAGGTCGAGGCCGATCCCTCGCAGGTAAACCTCACCACCTTCGAGACCTTTCTCCCTGAACAGCGGCCGCTGTTCCTGGAGAGCGCGCAGCTGCTCCAGTTCGGCACACCACTCGATTATGAGTCGCGAGGCACCTCGTTCGACGAGGAGGCGCCATTCTACTCCCGCCGCATCGGCCGCAATTCCACCGTGCTCGGCGCGCTGCGGGTGAGCGGTCGCTCGGCCAATGGCTGGTCCGGCGGCCTGCTCGATGCGTGGACCGATTCCAGGGCCGACCCGCTCACGCACTTTGCCGCGGCGCGGCTGATGAGCGAACGCACGGATGGGCGCGCGGCGCTAGGCATGATCGGCACGTGGACCCATCGCTTCGGCATGGACGGCAACTCGGCCAGCCGGCTGGCGGACAATGCCCTGGCCATCGGCGCCGACGGCCGGCTCCGGTTCGGCGACGATGCGTGGCAGCTCTCCGGTTCGATGCTGGCGAGCCGGGTAGCCGGCGATGCGTCGATGATTCGCAGTCTCGAGTTCGCGCACGGCTATGCCCGCCCTGATTCGGTGCGGGAGCTCTCCGGCCCGCTCGACTCGGCGCATTCGCTCACCGGCGTCGCCATGCAGGGAGCGCTCGATCGCACCAGCGGCAATCTCACCACCGGCCTCTCGACTCGGCTGGTGAGCCGAGGCTTCGAGCTCAATGATCTTGGTTTCCAGCGCAACAGCGACTGGCTGCTGGTGGCGGCGCACTGGCAGTGGCTGCGCTACCGGCCCGGCCACCTGATCCGCCGCTGGTCGGTGGGATCCAGCCAGCTGGGGGCAGGCTGGACGCTGGGCGGACTCAGGCGCTCCAGCGTCGCCAACCTCACCGGCGCGCTCGACTTCCGGAATTACTGGGGCTCGACATTCTCCTGGGATCACGAGCTCCCAGCCACCGATCCCGGGATCCTGCGGGGCGGTCCCGCCTTCCGGCTCCCGGCGCGTGAGCGCTACGAACTCACCGGTCACACCGACTCGCGCAAGCGGTGGCAGGTGACCCTGGGCGCGAGCGCCGAGCGCGAGCCGGCCACCGCCTCCTGGAGCTGGCGGGTCACGCCGGACTTCTTTGCCTTCGTCACCGACCGCCTGCAACTGGGCCTCACCCCGCTGGTCGGGCAGGCGCGTGAGGCGTGGCAGTATGTGACGACGGCGGAAGATTCGGCCGGCACGCCTCATTACATCCTGGGCCGCTTGCACCAGACAACGGCGTCGCTCACGGTCCGGGGTACCTATGCCTTTTCACCGCATCTCACCATTCAGCTCTACAGCCAGCTCTTCCTGAGCGACGGGTGGTTCGACGCGCTGAAGGAAGTCAAGGCGCCGCGCGACCCCGAGCCGGCGCGCAGGGTCAGTGCGCTGGGCGCCGCACCCGGATTCGAGGTTGGTGACCCTGACTTTTCCGACCGGGAACTGCACCTCAACCTCCTGCTCCGGTGGGAACTCCTTCCAGGCTCGACCCTCTTCCTGGTCTGGACGCACGCGCGCTCAGCTGACGCGCCGAGTCGCTTTTCGCTGGGTGACGACGTGAGCGCGCTGGTGCGGGGGCCCGCCGAGAATGCACTGCAGGCCAAGGTGAGCTACTGGATCGGCGGATTGGGAGGAGGAGGCTAAGTTTTCTGCCATGAGCACGTCAGGCAGGGAGCCGCTGATCGCCGGACACCCGGCGCTGGATTTCACCAATTCGGTGGGGTGGCACGCGGGTGCCAACCAGGAGGAGCATTTCCATTCATATGGCGACCTGCTCGACTGGGCTGGTGACGCCAAGGTCCTGACCCCGCAGCATCTGGCGTCACTCGGGCGAAAGGCAGCGGCGCAGCCAGCGGCAGCGCGCGCCGCGCTTCGCCGGGCAATCGCCATACGGGAAGTGATCTATCGCGTCTTCTCTGCCGTCGCGCGGGGACGCACACCCGCACGCGATGACCTGGAGCGGCTCCATGCGGGGCGGATCGAGGCACTCAGGCATGCCACCATCCAGTGGTCCGGCGCGCTCGCAAATACCTTCGCGAAGTGCGACGATCTGCTTGCGCCGGTGTACCCCGTGGTGCTGGCAGCAGTGGAGCTGTTGCAGTCGGATGAGCTTGCCCGGGTGCGTCAGTGCGCCAACGATCCCTGCGGCTGGCTGTTCGTTGACCGGAGCCGGAACGGCAGCCGGCGCTGGTGTTCCTCGAGCGACTGCGGGAACGAGAGCAGGGTGCGGAGGTTCAGGGCGCGTAGCCGGCGCCAGGCGCCGGGCGCTGAGCGCTGAGCGCTTTCTCGTCATTCCAGCGCAAGCTGGAATCCATGAGGGGCCCGGCCATGGCACTTCCCTCTGCATGGGCGGATGAGACAGGCCGGCGCTCACCCGCTCGTCATTCCAGCGCAAGCTGGAATCCATGAGGGGCCCGCACATGGCACTTCCCACTGCCTGACGCACTCTTGATAGGCGTCACGGAATCAAAACAGTGTCGGATAGAGATCTTCCCAGCTCGGATTCACCCCCTCGATCAGCTTGATCTTCCAGGCCCGGCGCCATGCCTTGATGGCCTTCTCCCGTGCAATGGCCGACGCCATCGTGGCGTGCTGCTCATACCAGACCAATCGGTGAACACCATATCGCCTGCTGAAGCCCTGTACCGTCCCCTCCCGGTGCTGCCAGATGCGCTTCACCAGGTCGGACGTGACGCCGACATAGAGCGTTCCCTTTCGCCGGCTGGCGAGGATGTAGACGCAGGGTTGCCGGCTCCGCATGGGCTCCGCCGGATAGGAAGAGCACATGATAGGCGTTACCCCGGAAATCCGCGTGCCGAAGGTGCGCCAGCCGTGGCTGATTACCGCAGGTAAGCCCTCATGGATTCCAGCTTTCGCTGGAATGACGAACGGGCGAGAATCGGCTTGCCTGACGCCCGACGCCCGACGCAACTAGCGCACTCAGCCCCACGCGCTTAGCTCTCATCTCGTAGCTCGCGGCTCACAGCTCGCAGCTCATACCCCATCATCCCCGGAGGCCCCCCCATGCT
>DASTFH010000089.1:0-3146 GCA_035708725.1 Gemmatimonadales bacterium
CTGGACGAGGTGCCAGGCGCCGTTTCCTGGCCCGATTTTCTCTCGGGTCATGAGGCGCTCTCGGAACCCGCGTTCACGCGCCTGCCGTTTGATCACCCGCTCTACATCATGTACTCGTCCGGCACGACCGGTCTGCCGAAATGCATGGTGCACGGAGCTGGCGGCACGCTGATCCAGCACCTCAAGGAGCTGGCGCTCCATACCGACCTCACGCGCAACGACCGCATCTTTTATTTCACCACCTGCGGCTGGATGATGTGGAACTGGCTGGTGTCGTCACTCGCGCTGGGCGCCACTGTGGTGCTGTACGACGGCGCACCGCTCAGTCCCAGGAAGGCGCAGCTCTGGGACATGGCGGCCGCCGAAGGAGTGACGGTCTTCGGCACCAGCGCCAAGTACCTGGCGCTGGCGGAAAAGGAAGGGCTCGCGCCAGCGCGGAGCCACGACGTGAGCGCGCTCCGGGCCATCCTGTCCACTGGCAGCCCGCTGGCCGAGCACAGCTACGATTATGTCTACCGCGACGTGAAGCAGGATGTGCACCTGGCCAGCATCAGCGGCGGGACCGACATCATCTCGTGCTTTGCGCTGGGTAATCCAATCGCGCCGGTCTGGCGGGGCGAACTCCAGACTCGCGGGCTCGGCATGGCGGTGGAGATCCTGCAAGGTGAGGGCGATGGGCCGCCGGTCCGCGCGAACCGCGGCGAGGCAGGCGAACTCTGCTGCACTCGGCCGTTTCCCAGCATGCCGGTGCGGTTCTGGAACGACCCTGATGGCTCGCGCTATCATGACGCGTACTTCGGCATGTTCGACAATGTCTGGCGCCACGGCGACTGGGCAGCGCTCACGGCGCACGACGGACTCATCATCTATGGGCGCAGCGATGCCACCCTCAATCCCGGCGGTGTCCGGATCGGTACCGCCGAGATTTACCGGCAGGTGGAGCAGTTGCCCGACGTCGTCGAGAGCCTCGTGGTGGCGCAGGAATGGGAGGACGACACCCGCATCGTGCTGTTCGTGCGGCTTCGGGAGGGTGCGACGCTGGACGATGCGCTGCGCGAGGAAATCCGCCGGCGCATCCGCGCCGCCACGTCGCCGCATCACGTGCCCAGGCGCATCGTGCAGGTTGCCGACATTCCGCGAACCATCAGTGGCAAGATCACGGAGCTCGCCGTACGCAACGTGATCCACGGCCGCCCTGTCGCCAATGTGGATGCCCTCGCCAATCCGGGGGCGCTGGACCTGTTCAGGGATCTGGAGGAATTGCGGTCATGAATGTATGGTCGCGAGTCGCGAGTCGCGGGTCATGGGTCGACGGTGGACGGTCGCGTGTCATTGCGAGGAGCGCCCGACGGGCGCGACGAAGCAATCGGGTAGCCGTCATCCGGATCCAGGCGACCCGATTGCTTCGGGCGCTATGCGCCCTCGCAATGACGCGAGATGCTCAACGCTCGCCCCTCGTCCCTCGTCTCCCGTCCCTCGTCGGCCTGGCGCTGTTGCTCACCGCGCCCGGCATTGTCGCCGCCCAGCAACGCGTCCGCGCCCGCGACCTCGGCGTGGCACCGGGCCGCCTCACGCCGGGGCCGAACAACGCCATCACCGATGTTCCGGGCGTCCGGGTGGGGCAGGTGACCCGGATCGTGGGCGACTCGATCCGCACCGGCGTCACGGCCATTGTTCCGCATGGGGAGAACACGTTCTTCTCCCGCGTGCCGGCGGCGATCGTGGTCGGCAACGGCTTTGGCAAGCTGCTGGGCGTGACCCAGGTCCAGGAGCTGGGTGAGCTGGAGACTCCCATCCTCCTCACCTGCACCCTCTGCGTCTGGCGCGCCGCCGACGCGATGGTGGATTACCTCCTGCACCAGCCCGGCATGGATCGCGTGCGTTCCATCAATCCCGTGGTGGGTGAGACCAATGACGGCTCGCTCAATGACATCCGTGACCGCCCGATTCGCGCTGAAGATGTCGTCAAGGCGCTCACCTCCGCTGACACAGGCAAGGTGGAGGAGGGCAGTGTCGGTGCGGGCACGGGGACGATTGCGTTCGGGTGGAAGGGAGGGATCGGGACGTCGTCTCGAAGGGCGGAGCAGGCGCGCGATGGGGCGGTCGCAGGCCGCCCCTACACGGTGGGCGTCCTCGTCCAGAGCAATTTCGGCGGTGCGTTCACGGTGATGGGCGTGCCGATGTGGAAGGAACTGCGGCGCCCGCCGCCGCCCGAGGGGCGGCGGAACGCCGCCGATGGGTCGATCATGATTGTCGTTGCCACCGACGCGCCAGTCTCCGACCGCAATCTCCGCCGCATGGCGTCGCGCGCGCTGATGGGACTGGGCCGAACGGGCGGCTACGGCTCCAACGGCTCCGGCGACTATGTGATCGCGTTGTCCACCGCCGAGTCGGTGCGGCGGACTGGTGACGGCCCGGTGCGGCAGGTCAGCGATCTCGACAATGACGCCATGTCGTCGCTGTTCGAGGCAGTGGCTGAGGCCACCGAAGAGGCGATCTACAATTCGCTCTTCATGGCAACGACCGTCGAGAGCCGGAGCGGCCGCGCGGATGCGGTGCCGCTGGACCAGGTGCGGGCCGCCCTCAAACGGCACGGGATCGGGGCGCCATAGCGCCATGCTGCGCTCCAACTCGGCGCGGCTGCAACTGGTCCTCGCGGCCGCACTGTTCTCCACGGGCGGTGCCGCCATCAAGGCGGCATCGCTTACCGGGTATCAGGTGGCCGGCTTCCGGTCGGGGATTGCGGCGCTGACGCTGTTCCTGCTCCTGCCGGCGGCACGGCGCGGCTACACCTGGCGCTCGATGGCGGTGGGGCTGACCTACGCCGCCACGCTGCTGCTGTTTGTGCTGGCCAACAAGCTCACCACCTCCGCCAACACCATCTACCTGCAGAGCACGGCACCGCTTTACATACTGCTGCTGGCTCCGCTGCTGCTCAAGGAACCGATCCGGCTCAAGGATCTCTGGTTCATGGCGGCCATCGCGGCGGGAATGATCCTGTTCTTTGTCACGCGCCAGGAACCGCTCGCCACGGCGCCCGATCCGCGCACCGGCAACGTGCTGGCAGCGCTCACCGGCCTCACGTACGCACTGACGGTCATGGGGTTGCGCTGGCTGGCGCGCGGGCCGGAGCAGGGTTCGCAGAT
>DASTFH010000090.1:0-14525 GCA_035708725.1 Gemmatimonadales bacterium
AGATCGCCCATCGGATGGATTCGGCGGAGGAAGGGCTCGAGGTGCACGCCATCGAGGGAGCGAATGGACTGCACGTCGAGTGCGGTATAAGGCCCGAAGAAATACACCGACCGCGCGCCGGACCCGAGGCGCGCGGCGATCTCCCTGCTGTTTTCACCCAGTGCCCGCGCCACCTTCCGCGCAAGTGCTGCCCTGTCCGTCACCTGCTCCGGTGCCAGCGAGACATGATATGCTTCCTGCGTCTCGGCCAGCGGGAACATGCCGCGATCGTAGATGGTGCCTCGGCGCGCCGGCAGGACTTCGGTGACGGTGCGAATCCGTTTGGCACGTTCCGCATACTCCGATCCCTTGACCAGCTGCAGCTGCGCCGCGCGACCGAGCACCGCGACGATGCCCAGGGTCAGGCAGAAGCGGATGAAGCCGAGGCGCGCTTCGGCCTTGGCCACTTCAGTGGGCTCCTGCCACGGCCGGCGCCGGGATGATGGTCACCTCCGAGCCGTTCGCCACCCGCATGCCCATCGCCTCCGCCTTCCGGCTGATGACTTCCCTGCTCGACGCCTCTCGCACGGCCCGGGTCAGCTCGGCCATCTCCGCCTCCAGCACGCGGCGCCGTTCACGCGCCTCCTGCAGCTCGCCCGCGAGCAGGTGCGCCCGGGTCTGGCGCGAGATCACCACTGCGGCCACCGCCAGGAAGGCGACCATCCACAGGATCAGCCAGTGGCGCCCCCTAAGCGTCATCATTCACGCGAAACACGCGAAGGCGCGCGCTGCGCGCCCGCGGGTTAGTGGCGATCTCGGCGTCATCAGACACAATGGGCTTGTGTGGTTCGGTGTGACCGGCCGGTCGCCGGCCGCAAGTGCACACGGGCTGGCGGGGAGGACAGATGCAGCCGCGCTCCCACTCGCGAAAGGCATGCTTCACCAGCCGGTCCTCGCCTGAATGATAGCTGATGACCGCCAGCGCGCCGCCAGGCGTGAGGGCGTCGCGAAACGCCGGCAGTGCCACGGCAAGACCGGCGAGCTCATCGTTGGTCGCGATCCGGACCGCCTGAAAGAGCCGCGCGAACTCCGCCGGCCCGGCTTTGGGGCCGAGCACCGCACGGATGGCGTTGACGAGGTCGTCGCTGACGGTGAACGCCGCCCGACCGCGACGCCGGATAATCTCGCGCGCGAGCGCGCGGGCGCGGCGCTCGTCGCCGTAGTCACGAAACCATCGCTCGAGCTCGGATTCGCCCGCCGTCGCCAGCAGGTCCGCCGCCGTGGGTCCGGTGTCGCCCATGCGCATGTCGAGCAACGCTCCCGGCCGGAAGCTGAAGCCGCGCGCGTCGTCGTCGAGCTGGCGGGAGGAGACACCGAGATCAAGCAGGATGAAGTCCGGGGCGAAGCGCTGGACCGCCGAGATCGCCTCCGGCGATGCGTACTCGGCGCACAGGTAGGTGATCTTCGCCGAACCAAGGCGCGACTGGGCCCGGGCGATGGCCGAGGGATCGCGGTCGATTCCGAGCACCTCTGCCCCGGCCTCGCGCAGCGCCTCCGCGTGCCCACCGTCACCCAGCGTACCGTCCACGGCACGGCGCACGCCATGCGCGGCGGCCAGGACGGGAACGAGCAGGACCGGACTGTGAAAGGCAAACGTCATGGCATTGGGATCCAAAAACAACACCCCGTCCTCATGATGGGAACGGGGTGTTGCGCTCACCAGCGCGAGCGGGGCTGACGGGGCTCGAACCCGCGACCTCCGCAGTGACAGTGCGGCACTCTAACCAAGCTGAGCTACAGCCCCCGGTGCAGAGCGCCGCAATGTAACCGGCGAGCCCGCCGGACGGTAGGGCCAGCCTACTTGCAGTAGGCCTTGATCATGCCCTGCGTCCGCTCGCGGTATTGGGTGACGTTGCCGAGCAGCTTGGTTGCCTCCTCGGCCCGGAACGCCTTGCCCTTTTCGAGCGCCGGCGCAGCCTCTACCAGGAGGCTATCCATTTTCTGCGCGCCCTCGCACGACTTGGCCGACTCGGTGGCCTTGTCCATGCCGCCGGCCAACTGCAAGTCAGACAGACCAAGCAGGTAGTACATCGTCGGCGAGAACGAGGCGTTCGGCGCGAGCGCCACGCCCTGGCGCAGCATCATCGCCGAAGTATCGTACTTGGCCGGGGTCGCCTGGAGCAGCGGTACGGCAGCATTGATCAGCAGGCCAGCTGCCTGGGCCTTGCTGTTCTCGTCTCCATGTTGCTGCACGAACGTGAAGAACTCCGCAGCATCCGGGTACCGATTGGCCTTGAGCAGGGCCTGTGCAGCTGCCAGCGCCGGCGTTACGTCGGTGGTGTCAACCGAGAGCAGCTTGCGGGTGACTGCCAGGCTGCTGTCCACCTGCCCGGAGAATGAATACGCCTTGTTCACGTTCTTCAGCAGCGTGATGTTCTCCGGGTAGCGCCGGACGCCAATCTGGGCCCACTTGACGTAGGTCGCAGTGTCCGCGGCCGTGGCCACATCGGGCGCGGTGGTGTCAGCCAGCTGCTGCTCGGCGGCCACCTGGATCTTGGCGAAGAACAGGGTGTCGGCACGCGTCGAGTCGGTGGCGTACGCCTGCTCCAGCGACTGGACTGCGCACCGGAAGTTCGAGGAGAACAGGCACGCGTTGCTCTTCAGGTCCCAGAGGTCCCAGTTGGTGGGATCGAGCTTGAGACCTTCGTCCGCCACCTCGATGGCAGCCTGGGCGCGGCCGGACACGAGGAAGTAGCGGAACGCGCGCTGCCGCAGTTCCTGATCGGTGGGTGCCGCGCGCAGCATCTGCTGCAACATGACCACCGTCTGCGCGGTGTCGCCCTTTGCCTCGTACAGCGCCGCGAGATCATTCATGGCGCGAAGGCTGAGCGAGTCGCCACCAACCGCCGCCGACAATTCCTTGATCTTGGTTGCCGTGTCAGTGGCCAGCTGTGCCAGGCAGTAATGGGCCAGCCCGTTATCCGGCATCTTCTTCAGCACGTCCTCGGCGTTCTTCCTCGCCTGGTCTGGCTTGGCGACCCGCTGGTCCATGCACTCACGCGCGTGGGCGAGCACCTCCAGCCCCTGCTTGAGCGAGTCGACGGCGGCCGCGCCCATGGCCGTCAACGGACTGCCCGGCGTCTGGCTCACGCGCACGGTGACACCAGCGTCATCGTTGACACCGGCCAGCCGGGAGACCATTGACCACGACCCCGACGGGCTCTTGACCATCTGGGAACTAACCAGCACGCGGCCAGCCAGCGACTGCGCGAGCTTGCGCGCCGACTCCTGGTTGAGGATGGCATCGGGCGCGTAACCGAAGGACACCAGCGCACGGTTCATGGTGGAATCGGCGATCACCGCGTAATCACCGCGCGATGCCTGGCGGGCCAGGCGGTCGCGCATTGACTGGCCGACCGCGACGGCCTTGCCGGAGTCAGCACTGGTAAAGACATAGGGAGTGGCAACCATGATGCGCGTCGCGGCCGCCTGGGCGCCACGCGAAATCCTCGCCCCCTTCGGGATGCCCTGTGCCGCCAGCGAACCGCCCGTGAGCATGAGGAGCATGCCGGTCGCGCCCGAGAAAGTCAGTACTTGCCTCACGTTCATTCGTCTATTCTCCGAGGGGAGGGTCTGGAACACAGAAGCCGGGGTGAGGCCGCCAGCTGCCACGAAATGGGCGAAGAGGGATTCGAACCCCCGACATCCTGCGTGTAAGGCAGGCGCTCTGGACCAGCTGAGCTATTCGCCCTCTGGAACCGGCCCGAACACCATGCATCATGCGGGCGATGCAGGGACCGTGCCGTGCCGCAGGTCACGCTGTCACAGTGCGATTCCAAGTGGAAACAGCACACAGTAGCCCAACACCAGGAGCACCGCGGCCGCGGTCGGATGACCCGCGGAGAGCACGGCGTACCCCAGGATCAGGGCAAGCACCGCAGCGGCAAGAAGGATCAGATTGCGCCGGCCGAGGAGTCGCTTGCTCGTCGACCCGCTGGGCTGAGAAATGGTCATAAGCGGTTGACGCTACACGCTCTGGCCGTGTTGGTCAAGATCAGTCTCGACTTCATCCTCCACTGGAGGCTCAGGCCAACCGATATCGAGCGCCGCGCGGCGTGGCCGATCGAGGCGCCGTCGAACGTATGCCGCGATCAGAACCGCCACCGCCATCAGGAACCACAGGCCGCCCAGCGTGAACCAGCCCAGCACGCCATAGCGGCGGCGGATGTCCTTCTGCCACGAGACGGAAAACTGGCCCGCCGTGAGGCCCGTGCTGCGCCGGAGCGCGCTGTCAAAGGGCTGCCCCGCCGCCAGCAGGGTGATGATGGGCTCGAGCGAGTGGTCGGGATGATGCCGCGCCACCGCCATGACCGCCGTCATCGCCAGGGCATAGCCCAGGGACGCGTCTGATTCGGTGCTTCTGAGCGTTGCATTGAGCTGGTCAAGATCGGGGATCCTGCCGCGCAGCACAGCCAGGTTTATGCCGATCGCGTCCATGCGGCCCCATTCGCCGGCTGCGTAGGCGGCATAACCTTCGTCGAACCACCGCGGCACCGGGCCCCGGATGACGCGCCGCAGCGCCAGGTGGGCCAGCTCATGGCGCAGGATCTCCCGGGCCTGGCCCGCGTCGGCGCGGATCATGATGGTGTGAGACGATGGCACCGCGATCCCGGCACCCCAGGCCGGCGCCCGACCTTCCGAGAGGCGCTGCATCGCGGCTTCATCTGGTACGACGATCAGGCGGATGGGACCGGGATCGCGCCGGCCCAGACCGGGCCAGGTGCGGGACTGGTCCGCTTCCTCGGCCAGTTGCAGCGCGAGTGACATCTGCGCGGGCCACGCGACGACCGTAACCTGCCCGACCTGCGCCGACTGCGGCCGATCCTGCGACGGGTGAGTGAGGAGCGCGAGGGCGCTCAGGAACGCGATGAACGCGGGATGGTCCCTCCAGCAGCAGCCGTCTCCAGCATCTCCTTGCACCGCTTGCCCCACGGGTTGAACCGGTTGGTACGGTGTCCCTCGGCCCACGACTCGGTCGCAGCCTCGCGGTCGCCGGCAAACCATTGCGCCCGTCCCAGCTCGAACCAGGCCTCGATCAGGTTGGGGCCGAGCTGGAGGGTCTTGCGGAAGAAGGTCTGGGCATCGTCGAACATCTCACGCTCGAGATAGACCAGGCCGAGATAGTAATGCGCGTATAACGTGGCCTTGCGGTCATTGTCGAGGCGAATGGCCTTGGACAGGTGCTCGATCGCTTCGCCGAAAATTCGCTTCTTGAGGCAGATATAGCCGACATTGATTCGCGCGAGCGCGTTGGCCGGCTCCTGCATCAGCACCCGTGAGAACGTGGCCAGCGCTTCATCGTACTGCTCATTCAGCATCTGCGCCCAGCCGAGCAGCGACTGCGCCTGCGTGTCGCCGGGTGACAGCTCCAGGGCGCGGGTGAGCGCCTGCACGGCCCCGGCGTGATCACCCAGGGAAATCAGGCTCCAGCCCTTCTCGATGAAGGTCGAGGCACCGATATGGTCGGCGTGCACCACGGGACGGGCCCCGGTGAACTGTGGCGGCTGGGCGCCGTCGCCGCTGCTACCCGCCGCCACCTGCTTGTAGCGCTCGACCAGCGCACGCAGCTCATCCTTGAGCCGGGACAGCTCGCCCAGCGAGCCATCCACTTCCTTGAACAGTGTGATGATGTCGCGCTTGAGCCCGTCACGCGTGTCGGCGCGGGCCGCCTCGCCCAGGCGAGATTCGATGGCGCGAAAGCGCTCCAGGTAGTCCTGGACCGACACCGGGCCTTGCGTCACGTCCCTGCCCGCTGCAGGGTCAGGCGTTCGGTGCCGCTGAACAGCCGGCGGGCGTTGAGCAGCACGATGGTGCGCTCATCCACATGCGCCACGCCGGTGATGTACTGGGCGGCAAGTCCGCGTACGAGCGCCGGCGGTGCGCTGATGACGGACGCATCCACTCGCAGGACCTCCCGCACCTCATCCACCACCACCCCGATCCGCTCGGCGTCCACGGAGATGACTACCACGCGGGTCTCCTCAGAGACGTGGGCCGGGACGTCGAGCCGCTTCCGGAGGTCCACCACCGGAATCACGCCCTGCTCGAATGGCAGTACACCCTCCAGGAATGCCGGCGCCTTGGGCACGCTCGAAGGCCGCGCGTAGCGCAGGATCCGCTCGACCTGCAGGATGTCAAAGGCGAACTCCTGTTCGCCGATGCGAAAGGTGACCAGCTGGACGTCGTCGCCCGTGTTCATAGTCGTCCCGTTTCGTTGAGCCGCGCAGTCAGCGCGGCGAGGTCGAGCAGGGGCAGCAGCTCCTCTCCACGGCGAACCAGCGCGCCGGCCCAGGGCAAGGCTCGCTCCCGCGGCAGCGGAAGCATCTCACCGCTCTGGACCACCTCCGCGTCATCCACTTCCAGGCAGTACCGCTGCGAGTCCACCATGACCACCACCGCTGACGCGGCGTGCGCCGCCGGACACTGGCCTCCGGCGAGGAACGCGCCGAGGTGAACCACCGGCAGCACGGCGCCACGCAACGTCGTGACGCCCCGCATCGCGGGCTCCTGGCTGGGCACGGGCACCACCTCGCCCGGACTCGTGACCGCCTCCAGGTGCTCCACCGGCAACCCGACTGCGCGCCCCGCCGCGTGCACCACCAGAAAGCGGGCCGTCACGCCGCCATCCTCGCCAGCGCGGCATCCACCACTGCCGCGATCCGGTCCGCGGGCAGCACCTGATCGGCGCCGCCGGCGAGCCGGGCCGCGTTCGGCATGCCGTAGATCACCGCGCTTTCCTGGTCCTGCGCGATGCCCAGGCCACCGCCATCGTGAATGGCGCGGAGTCCGGCGGCCCCATCACGGCCAAGGCCCGTGAGCACGATGCCGATGGCGGCGGGTCCGAAGAGCTGGGCCAGCGAGCGGAAGAGCGGATCGGCAGCCGGACGCACGCCCCAGACCGACGGGCCCTGCTCGAGCGCAATCGTCGCCCCGCCTTCGCCCGGCTTCACGAGCATATGGTAATCACCCGGCGCGACGTAAGCGGTGTTCTCCAGCACAGGCGTTCCCTGCTCCGCCTCCACGACCGCGTAGCGGCTCTGCACCGCGAGTCGCTCAGCGAGACTTCGCGTGAACCTGGGAGGCATGTGCTGGACGATCAGGACTGCGGCCTGCCGTCCAGTCGCCAGTCGCGGAACGATTTCCGCGAGCGTGCGAGGCCCGCCCGTCGACGCCGCGATGCCCACCGCGAACCGGGCACGTCCAGGGAGCGCGACGAACGCCGAGGGCGGCGGCGCGCCGCGCAATGGGCGCGCGAGCACTGGCAGCCGGTGGATGTCGGCTTCGCGGGCAGCACGCAGCGCGGTGAGCACCCGCTGCCGGAACCGGGCAATGGCTTCGGCCGAACGATCGTCGTCCTTGGCCACGAGGTCCACCGCGCCCAGCTCCAGCGCGCGGATCGCTGCTGCCGTTCCGGAGCCCGCGTATGCGCTCACTACCACCACCGGCCGCGGTGACTCGGACATGATGTAACCGATGGCCGCGAGACCATCCAGCTCGGGCATCTCCAGATCCATGAGCACGAAGTCGGGTGCCAGGCCATGGACTTTCTCCAGCGCATCCACGCCGTTGCGCGCAGTGGCGCACACCCGGAAGTCGCCCGAGCCGTTCACGACGTCGGAGAGCAGCCGGCGGAAAAACGGGCTGTCGTCGGCCACGAGGACCGTTGCGCGCTCAGAGCTCGGCGATCCCATGCGACACCGAGGAGATTTCGACCCGACCATCCGATATGCGCAGCCGCACCGTGCGACCGTAATCCCCGCCCACCGCTTCGCCGGTGATGGCGAGGCCATGCTGCGCCAGCACCTGCCGCGAGGCGACCACGTTTCGTTCGCCCATCTGGATGGTGCCCGGGGCATTGAGGGCCGCGAACATGCTTGCCCCGCCCGCCAGCCGGGCGGTCACGCGGTTGGTGCGGGCACCGAGGGCTCGCATCTGGCTCAGGAGCTCGGGGACGGCAGTCTGGGGCACCTTGCCCGGCCGGGCGTCGCTGGGGCGGCTGAGCGCGGGCGAGGGCAGCAGGACGTGCGCCAGCCCACCGACGCGGGCTTCAGCGTCATGCAGGATGATCGCGACGCAGCTCCCCAGCCCGATGGTCACCAGCTCATCATCACGGCGTCCGACGCGCAGGTCGGCGACGCGCACAATCACATCGCTCACGCGCGCCTCCGGTAGATCCGTTCGCGGACGTCCACCAGGTCCATGAGCTCACGCGCCGGGCCCAGCAAGGTTTCCACCTTGCCAAGCACCAGCACGCCGTCGTCGGCCAGGTGCCCGGCAAAGATCGAAAACAGGCGCTCCTGCAGCGGCCGATCGAAGTAGATCACGACATTGCGGCAGACGATGAGCTGGTAGCGTGCGGCGTGCGGCCGGCCGCCACTGAGGTCGAGCTCCGAGACCTGGACCCGGTCACGTATGGCCGGCACCACGGCCCGGCCCGTGTCGGTGGCTTCGGTGTATCGCTCGCGCAGCGGCAGCGGAAGGTCCTGGAATGCATCTTCCCGGTACGCTCCACTTCTGGCGCGCTCGAGTGACACGCGGTCCACGTCGGTCGCATGGATCGTCGCCCGGTCCAGCCAGTCCGGATGCCTTGCGGTGCGGCACTGCTCGGCGATGAGCATGGCCATGGTGTAAGGCTCGTCGCCGGACGCGCAGCCCGCGCTCCACGCCAGCAGGCGGCCCTCGTTCCGCTCCCAGAGGCCAGGCAGGAAGCGCGCGGCGAGCGCGTTCCAGGTTTCAGGATTCCGGTAGAACCGGGTCACGTTGATAGTCAACGCGTCGCGCAGGCGCTCCAGTTCGCCCGGGGTCCGCTCCACCATGTCCCGGTATTCGTCGTAGCTGCGCGCGCCGCAGGCGCGCATCCGCACCGCGACGCGCCGCCGGATGCACTTGTCCTTGTAGGCAGCGAGCGTCATGCCCACGGCGCCGGACACGCTGCCGATCAGCCGGGCAAAGGCCGCGTCGTCCACGGTCATGAGGCGGCGTCGAGCATGTCGAGATTGGCACGGGCGAGCTGATGGGCCGGATTCAGCTCCGTTGCCCGCTCCCAGCACCGGCGTGCCTGCGCGGTGTCGCGCCGCTTGAACGCGATATTGCCGAGCTTGAAGTAGAGATCGTCGCCCAGCGCCGGGTCGAGCTTGGCCGCGCGCTCGAACATGCTGGCGGCCTCATCGTACCGGCCGCTCCGGTAGCAGAGATCACCGAGGTTCTTGGAGACCTGGGGCACGCCCGGCTCATCGGCCAGCGCCGCGCGCAGCAGCTGCTCGGCACCGGCGGCATCGCCATCGTGTTCGAGGAGCACGGCGAGGTTGTTGCGCAGCGTGGCGCTCGCCGGATGCACCGTCACTCCTTCGGATGCTACCCCGCGCGCAATGTCAGGCCGGTCCGCTGCGGCGGACGCGAGCGCGCTGGCCCAGTACCAGATTGCCGGTGGCTGCCGGTCGCCGAACAACTCCCGCGCACGCGCGAGCCGGCTGCCGGCCGCGCTGTCATCACCGCGCCGGAGGGCGACCAGTCCCCAGCCCAGCTGGATGCGCGCGTCGTCGCGCGCCCGGCTCGCGGCGTCCGCCATCGCGCGCTCCGCCTCATCGAGCTTGCCAAGCTGCTCCAGCGCGACACCGAGGTTGTGCAGCACCACGGGGCGCGGCCCGCCCTTCTCGAGGCAGGTGCGGAAGGCATCTGCCGCTTCACTCCAGCGCGCTTGCCGCGAGGCGATGAGCCCCAGATGAAACGGTGCCGCCGCTTCACTCGGGCGCAGGTCGGCGACCCGGCGGAATTCCCGCTCGGCCTCGTCCAGCATGCCGGTCCGGAAAAAGGCGATGCCCAGGTTACGATGTTCCTCGACGCGCGAGTCGCTGGCCCGCGGGGCCGAGGAAGCCTTGGACGAGCCGGTGCGATGGGCGAAGCCCGCCGACAGGAGGCCGAAGATGGCCTGGCCGACCTGGAACTCCACCATCCCGGACTCTTCCATCACCTGCTGGACATCGCGCGTGCCATCGAGCAGCGGCAGGATGCGCTCCTGCACCGGGCTCAGCGTCACGTCGCTGCCGGCGATGCGCGACGGGTCCGCCGTGAAGATGAGGTCGAACGACGGGATCTTCTTGGCGATCAGGCTCCACTCATCCACCCGGCGGGCGCCTTCGAGGAGCAGGCTTTCCGGATTGATGGAGACGAGCAGGTCCTGTTCTTCCGGCTTGACACCGGCTTCGAAGTTGAAGGTCCCGCTGGTCCACGTGAACAGGAAGTACACCGCCTCCTCGATCTGCAGGCCCACGAACTCACGCAAGGCATCGGGCGTGATGGCATCGAGCTCCAGCAGGATCTGGCCGATGCGTCGCTCCGGACTCGCCGCCTGCATGTCCACCGCCTTGGCCAGCAGGTCGGGCGAGAGCTTGCCGTTGCGGACCAGGAGGTCGCCGAGGCGATCGCGACGATTCACGATGGAGGCGAAGATGATGCGGCCGTCTTCGAAGTAGATGTAGCCGAAGTTCTGGCGGTCGGCGACGGCGAGGCAGCCGGAGCGCCGCCCCAGGGCCAGGAGCTGGATGACGTCCGGAAGACTCGCTTCGGAGAGGCTGCCCTTGATGGCCATCAGCGCCACTCCTCGATAAGACGTGACGACAGGTCCGGCCACGTCCAGATCATCTTCTCGTGGTTCCGCATGGCACCGGCACCACTCGGCACCACGCCGCTGGCCCGGACTTGCGAGGTGCGTCGCGCCGCAGGCCGGCCGTTGCTTCCCTCAAGCGCGTCGCGCGCGGCCATGGCGGTGGGCGGCGAGTTCCGGGCCTCCGCGTCATGAAGCACGCGCTGCACCAACCCCAGTGTCGCGCGCATGGATTCCGACGGGCGCGACGCGACGTAATTCGCGAGCTCGGGGTCCACCACCTCGAGGCGGGCGGCCAACAGCCGCTCGATGGTGCGCTGTCGCAGCTCGCGGTCTGGCGGCGGAAGCTCCACTACCAGGCCGCCCTCGAACCGGGTGAGCAGCCGGGATTCAATTCCCTCGAGCTTGGCGAGCGGAACGGCACTGGTGAAGACCATCTGCCGCTGCTGTTCCTGGAATTCATTGAAGAGCAGGAACAGTTCCTCCTGGGAGCGCTCCTTGCCCGCGAGCAGCTGGATGTCATCGAGCAGCAGCATGTCGGGGCGGCGCCAGCGCGCGCGCCAGCGCGGCACGCGGTCCTGCTCGATGGCGGCGATGAGTTCATCCACGAAAGCGTGCGCGCTGGCGCAAGCGACCCGGTGCCCGCCAGCCGAAAGCAGGTTGCCAATGGCGTGCAGGAAGTGTGTCTTCCCATTGCCGGTGGCACCGACCATGACAAGTGGATTGTAGCGCGTGCCGGGTTCCTCGATGACCGCGCGCGCCGCGCGCACCGCCACCCGGTTGCCCTGCCCCTCGATAAACGTGTCCATGCTCCAGTGCGGCGACGGGCCGGGCAGCGGCTCGCTGCCTGCTTCGGCCTGCTCACGCAGTGCCTCGGCCGCAGCCAGCTGGTCCGGATCGCAGAGCACGGCGGCGTCCGCCAGGTCCGGGTCGAGCGCTTCAATCTCCGCCCGAAGCTGCGTGAGCCGGAGCACGTCATGCTCGAAGGCCGCCAGCTCGACGGCGGGGTCGTGCGCCGGTTCCTCTTCGAGGAGGGCAGCCAGTCGGCCGACTTCGTAGCCCTCGCCCTGCCAGTGCAGCATCGCTTCCGCGATCCGGCTTCGCCACGATTCCACCTGTTCGCTGACGGTGGCCATGACGTCCTGGAGAAAATCGGTGAACTCGTCCACGGCGCCAACGGCTGGCGCCGCGGCCGGCTGGGGAACTGTGGCGGGAATGGTGATCGCGCGAACGGTTGCGCCGGCCTGCGCCGCCGCCGCGCGCGCCTCATCGGGCGTGACCGGCGCGTCGCTCACTGCCTGCAGCGCGATGACCCGGTTGAGCACACCGAGGAGCTCGCGGACGCTTTCCACCTCCGGCTCGGCGATGGCTTCAATGACGCCGGGTGCGAGATCGAGCTGGCGCTGGTCGGCACGCCGGCGGAGAATGGCGGCGCGGGTCTCGAAATCGGGAATCCCGATGTCCACCACAAGGCCGCCGCCCAGGCGGCGAGCGAGCCGCTCATCGAGCGACGGGATGTCGCCAGGCGGCCGGTCGCTCGCCAGCACGATCTGGCGTCCCGCCGCCTGCATGGCGTCGCTCACCCGAAGGAGCTCCGCCTGCATCTCCCGTCGCCCCGCCAGGAACTGCACATCGTCGAGCAGCAGCAGGTTCACGTCGAGGAAGCGGCGGCGGTGCGCGTCGCCCTGTCCCGCGGCAATTGCCGCGTGCACCGACTCCACGAACTCGTCGAGGGTGAGGTACTCGACCGTGAGCCTGGCGTCGATGGCGCGCGCCGCATGCCCGACCGCCGCGAGCAGGTGGGTCTTGCCGAGGCCCGGGCGCGAGTACAGAAACAAGGGGTTGTACACCGTGCCGGGCGACTCCGCGACCGCACGGGCAGCCGTGACCGCGAGCCGGTTGGACGCGCCAACGACCAGCTCCTCGAAGCGAAACTGCGGCGGCAGCTCCGCGGTCATCCGACCGCGCTCCCCGCAGCCAGTCGCCGCAGTACCTGCTCGGAAATGCCCTTGAGCGTCTCGAACACGCCGCTACCGTGGAGCGCATCGGCCGCGAAGCTCTGCACCTCGCGGAAGTTCAACGCATCGTCGAGGGCCTCGCGGGACAGCACCAGGTCCGCAGGCAGGTCCTGCTTGTTGTACTGCATCACCACGGGCAACTGCCGGATATCCACGCCCTGTTCCAGCAGGTTTTCCTGGAGGTTCTGGAGACTCTCCAGGTTTTCGTCGAACCGGGCGGCCTGGCTGTCCGCCACGAAGACGACGCCGTCCGATCCCTGCAGCACGAGCTTCCGCGTCGAGTTGTAGTAGCTCTGGCCCGGCACGGTGTAGAGCTGGAACCGGGTGGTGAAGCCGCTGATGGACCCGAGATCAATCGGCAGGAAGTCGAAGAAGAGGGTGCGATCGCCGTGGGTAGCCAGCGACACCATCCGCCCGCGCCGTGACTCCGGCACCCGGCCGAAGACATACTGCAGGTTGGTCGTCTTGCCGGACCGGCCTGGACCGTAGTAGACGATCTTGCAGGTGATCTCGCGGGTCGTGAAGTTGACGAGCGACATGGTCAGCGTCCGAACAGCGCGTGCAGGCTGGCGTTGAGGTCATGTTCGAAATTCTCGGCGAGCACGGGACCGCGCGGCTGGTCAGGCGGCGCCGCCGCCCGGAGGTCGGCGCAGAGCCGGCCGAAAAAGAGCTGCACCAGGCCCACGGTCGTCTCTTCACCGAAGACGACAAGCGCGATCCATCGTCCGCGCGACGTCTCGAACGACGAGATGAACAGGCCATGCCCCGCGCCCTGATGGACCAGCGCCCCGAATTCCGGCTCGCCCATGAGCCGGGCCACTTCTGCCGTTGATGCCACGATGCCCGCGCCGAGCGCCGACGCGGCCATCACGTCGAGCGAGCGCGCGAATCCGTGCTGCGCCACCACCTGGCCTGCCGACGTCATCAGCAGCACCAGCCGCGCGGATGACTCGGCGAGAAATGCGTCGAGCGGCGGACCCACCCACGGCTCGAGCGTCCGCATCAGGCGAGCCCCCGCGCCACGTCGAGCATCTCGAGCCGGGCGAGTCCGAGATTGGCATCCGCTGCCGTAACGGCTACGACGAGCACGTCTGCGCCAGCCGGCACCGCCATCACCGATCCCTGCTCGGCCCGGAGATGAACGATGGCCGGCGCCGCCATGCCGGCGGCGCTGGTGGCACGACTGAGGCGCCCCACGAGGCTCGAGGCAAGCGCCGCCACGGCCTGCCCGTCCACGCCATCCATCAACGAGTCCGCAATCACGAGTCCGTCGACCGCCGAGACGAGCATGGCGCCGCGTACGCCACGGATGGCGCTCACCCGGTCAAGCGTGGTGCGCACATCGGTCACGAGACGCGCTCCAGCCACCGGCGTGCCGCTGCGCCAGCCCGTTCGGCGATCACCGCCAGGCGGCCGGCCGGCACACTCGCGTCTCGCGTGGTGAGGAGCACCGTGTCGTCGGAGGGTGCGCTGAGGTGCAGGTTGCCCGTGCTGCACTCGGCGACCACGCTCTGCCAGGCGCCGAGGTCCAGCAGGCGGGCGGTCCGCACCGCCTCACGCGACACACCCGCGAGGTGGGCAGCCACCGCGTCGCTGACATCACGATTGTCGGCGTTGCGGATGCCGCCCCCCAGGCGAAGGCCGTTCTGGTCGAGCAGCAGGAGGCCATCGCGTGCGCCGTCAAAGCCTTGGAAGAGGTCGTGCTCGGCGGCTCGGCTGCTCGGCTCACCGCCATGCGCCGAGCGCTGAGCGCTCAGCGCTGAGCGTTCGGCGGCATCCGCAGGTTCAGTCTGATCCAGTGAGAACGGAATTCCGGCGATTTCCGCCGCCGGCCGCGCCTCCGCGGCACACGCCTCCTCGCGCGC
>DASTFH010000091.1:0-46634 GCA_035708725.1 Gemmatimonadales bacterium
GCGCCGGGCCTGTGAACAATATGGGCGCAATGCCTCGACCCGCGGGCTCTCCGCAGGCGAAGTGGTCGAGGAACTGCTCCATCTGCGCGACCTCCTCACCCGCCGGCTGGCCCCTGTCGTTGCCGCCATGCGTGCCCGCCAGGGCATGGCAATCCTGCTCCGGCTCAACCGGGTGCTGGATCATGGCATCGCCTCGGCGGTGGTGGGTTACACCGATGCGCTGGTAGCCACGCTGCTCGGACGCAACGGCGTGCCTGAGCACAACGGTGCCGGCGAACCGGACGACTGGGAACGCTGGCTCAGCTCGCTCGAGGGTGAACTCGCGTCGCTCAGCGGCGCGCGCTGACCTGACACTCGTGTGAGCGTGGCCCTGCTGTACGCCCTCCCATGGGCGCTGGCGTGGGTCCTGCTCACACGCATCCTCCGGGTGCGGCCTCGGCTCGAGGACATCCCGCCACTCCTGGATGGCCCGCTGGTCAGCGTCATCATCCCGGCCCGCAATGAATCCCGCACCATCGCCACGGTCGTCAGCTCGCTCCTCACATCAGCGTATCGCAACCTTGAAGTGATTGTGGTGGATGATCGGTCGGACGATGGGACCGCCGCCGTGGTCACGAGTCTGGGGTCACGGGTCTCGCGACCCGAGACTCGCGACCCGCGCCTCATCCACGGCGCTCCCCTTCCCGCCGGCTGGTACGGCAAGCCATGGGCCTGCCTCCAGGGGTATCGCGCCGCGCGGGGAGAGCTGCTGCTCTTCACCGATGCCGACACCCGGCACCAACCAATGCTCCTGCCGCACGCGGTCGCGGCGCTGCTCGCGGGGCGTGGCGAGCTGGTGACGGTGATGCCGCACCAGCGCTGCATCACCTTCTGGGAACGCACCGTGATGCCGCAGTTCTGGGCCCTGCTCGGCTTCCGGTTTCATCCGGGTGCGGTCAACCGGGCAACGCGCGTCCGCGACGTCATTGCCAACGGGCAATTCATCTTCATGCGGCGGCAGGATTACGAAGCCATCGGTACGCACGAGGCCGTGCGGCACGCCGTGGCGGAGGACCTGGAGCTGGCGCAGACGGTGCACGCGTCCGGCCGGCGGGTCTGGTTCGGCTTCGCGCTCTCGCTCATGGAGACTCGCATGTATCACGGTCTCGGTCACATGATCGAGGGGTGGTCGAAGAACATCTACGTCGGCGGGCGGCAGTCATTCCCTGATGAGCCAGTGCGGCGCGCGCTGGTGCCGTTTGCATTGCTCGCGGCCATCGGCTTCTGGCTGGTCCCGCCGCTGGTGCTCCTCGCGATGCTGGCGGGAGGTGAGACCCGCTGGTTCCTTCCCGCGGTTCTCGCCACGACGCTCAGCGTCCTGTTCTGGGCGGTAATTGCCCTCAACATGCGCATCCCGGCCTGGTACGGCCTGCTCTACCCGCTCGGCGCAGTGATGGCGCTGGTGATCGTGCTGCGATCCACGTGGCGCGGTGGCCGGCGGATCGAATGGAAAGGGCGAACTTACGGCGCGGCGGGCTGAACCTCGGTGGGCTCGGTTTCGCGGGCCTGATCCAGCATCTCACGCACCTTGGCGGCGAGCTCTTCCGTGAGCCAGGGTTTCTTGAGCAGGGGCGGCGCGTTGGGGTCCTCGGTACGGGCACTCATCCGGCCGGCATAGCCGCTGGACAGCAAGAACGGCACATTCGAGCCGCCGGACCGCAGGGCTTCATACAGGGCCAGGCCGCTCCGTCTTGGCATCACGATATCCGAGATTATCAGCTTGATGTGCTCGTGCTGGAGCCGGAAAATGTCGAGGGCCTCGTCACCGTCACCCGCAGTGAGCACGGTGTAGCCCAGCCGGCGGAGGATCCGCGCCGTCGCTGCGCGCAGTGATACCTCGTCTTCCACCACCAGGATCAACTCGTTCCCGCGCGGCAGCGCCTCGGCACCGGAACGCGCCTCCGCAAGGGGTGCCGCGGCAGGCAGGGCCGGAAATGAAAGCTGAATCGTAGTCCCCTTCCCCACTGTGCTGTCCAGCTGGATCGAGCCCGACATCTGTCGCACGAGCCCATAGACCATCGCCATGCCAAGACCGGAGCCGCGCTCCGGCGGCTTGGTGGTGAAGAACGGCTCGAAGACGCGGTTCCGCACCTCCCGGCTCATGCCATGACCGGTATCGGCGACCGTCAGGCACGCCACCTCTCCGTCGGTGCCGCGAAGCTCGCGCGAGATCGTGATGGCAAGCTGACCGCCTTCGGGCATGGCATCGCGCGCGTTGGTGGCGAGGTTCATCAGGATCTGCTCCAGCGCGCCGCGGTCGGCACGCACGGTGAGGCCCGGATCGGCGCCTTCCAGCTCCACCGCGATGTCACTCGGCAGGAGCCGGCGCAGTGAATTCATGATGTCGGAAACGCTGGAGCCGAGATCGAGTGGCGCGACCTCCAACGATGACTGCCGGCTGAAGCCGAGCAGCTTGCGGATCATGTCCGCGCCGCGATGGGCCGCGCGGCGGATCTCGTCGAGATCGCTCCGCGCCTCATCCTGGCCCGGCTTGAGCGCGTGCCGGATCAGGTCGGCGTTGGCGATCACCACGCCCAGCACATTGTTGAGGTCGTGGGCGATACCGCCGGTGAGCTGGCCCACCGCTTCCATCTTCTGCGCCTGCCGCAGCTGCTCTTCCAGGGTGCGGCGGGTACTGATGTCGCGCGCGAGAGTCTGCAGCAATCCATCATCGCGGCGGCGGGCGGAGACCTCAACGGGAATGAGTGTCCCGTCCTTGCGCCGCAGGACCCGTTCCTCGATCACATGGCGATCGTCCTGCATGTTGGGCCAGTGCCCGGCGTGCCGCTCCAGGTCACCGGGATCGACCAGCGCTTCCATCCGCATGCTGAGCAATTCCGCGCGACCGTAGCCCAGCATGGCGCAGGCGGCCGGGTTCACGTCCACCAGGGTCCCATCCTCGCGCGCCACGAAAAAGCCGTCGGGTGCCTCGCCCAGCAGGGTCCGGTAGCGCTCTTCGCTTTCCTCGAGCGCGCGCTCGGCGGCAACGCGCGCGGTCATGTCGTGAATGATGGAGAACAGCATGGGCCGGCCATCCATCTGGACCGGCCCCGCATGCACCTCCACGTCCCGGATCGCGCCGCTGGCTGTGCGGTGCTGGAAGATGAAGTACTCGCCGCCGTCGCGCTGCGCGGCGCTGATCAGGTCCGCGACGCGTTCAGGCGGCAGCGTGTTGATGTCCTGGATCCGGCGCGAGAGCAGCTCCTCGCGTGACCAGCCATAGAATTGCACGGCCGCCTGGTTGGCGTCGACGATTCGGCCGGTCGAGCTGTCGATGAGCATGCAGGCGGCGCTCGAGAGCTCGAACATCTGCCGGTGCCGTGCCTCGCTGGCCAGCAGCGCGCGGCGGGCGGCGCGCATGAGCAGGTACAGCATGAGGGCCGTACCCGCGATGAAGAACATGCCTTTGACGGTCTGCAGGTTGGCGAGCAGGACGGAGTTGCCGCGGGAGATCACCTCGGCGGTCCGGTCGCTGAAGAGGATCCAGAGTACGGCCGCGAGCAGGTAGCCGACCGCGATGCGGCCGGGTGTGAGCACCAGATGGAGCGCGCGCCGGTCCCGGCCCGCCTGATCCGGCTCGACCTGCATCGTTCGGCTACCTCCCGCGTTCTGAAGGTGACAGTGAAATCGCGATCCGGCCCCACTGTCGTTCCGTCACCTCACGGAGCGCCTTGTGGGACGGTTGCCGGAATTGCTCAAGCGTGTCGTATCGTCGGCCGATCTCGCGCCGCTGACGGCGGAGTTCGGGGCCAAACCCTGCTGGGTCGAGCTTCCGCCGGCGCCCGGATGCGCCCGGCTGGCGGTTGCCGGACATGCCGCCGACTTCACCTGGCTGGCGGCGGAAGCCGAGGGGCCGCCGCCGATCGCCGTGAGGCGCCTGGCCCGGCGGCTCGCATCCGAAGGACGGATGGCTGGCGTCCTTGGATTCTACCCGGAAGCCCGGCGACTTGCGATTGCCTCGGGAGACCGGCATCTGGTGGTTGCGCTGGACCAGCCGGCTCCCGTGCATGTGGCATGCCTCGCCCGACTTGCCGACACGCCCGCCGACCTCTGGTACCCCGACCGGGTCCAGGCCGCGCTGTCGGGGACCGAGGCTGGCGCCGCCTTCTTCCGCGATTTTCGCCAGGCGGTGGACCGGTTTGCCGCGGCGCTGCCCGCCCGCATGCCGCCGGACGACCGGCGTACCCTGGCACTCGTGCAGCTCACCCGCATGCTCTTCCTCTACTTCGTCGAAAGCAAGGGTTGGCTCGACGGCCATCCCGCCTTCCTGCGCGAACAACTGGATCAGAGCCTGGCGCGTGGTCGCAATGTGCATCGCCACCTTATCCAGCCCTTGTTCTTTGGCACGCTCAATCGCCCGCCGCACGCGCGCGCCAATTCCGTACGGGAGTTTGGCGGCATTCCGTTTCTCAATGGGGGGCTCTTCGAGCCTCACCCACTGGAACACACCCATCGCGTCCTCCTTCCCAACGCGGTGTGGCGGGACGCGCTGGATCAGCTCTTTGAGCGTTACCACTTCACGGTCCGGGAAAGCCAGGACGACGCCGCCTCCATAGCGCCCGACATGCTGGGGCGGGTGTTCGAGGGGATCATGGCACCCGACACCCGCAAGAGTTCCGGTACTTACTACACGCCGGCAGCGCTGGTGCGCCGCATGGTTGATGCAGGGATGGCCGCGGCACTCGGGGCTGCCGTCGGCGTGTCCGATGAGGAAGCGTCGGTTCGCCTGGATGCGCGGGACCCGGCGCTCGTGCGGCGGGCGTTGTCGCTGCGGGTGCTGGATCCGGCGTGCGGCTCCGGCGCCTTCCTCCTGGGCGCGCTCGAACGGCTCTCAGCGCTTCGATCACTGAACGGCGAAGCGACGGCTGCGGCACGTCGCGCCGTCCTGGCCCGGAATCTTTATGGCGTGGATCTCGATCCGATGGCCGTGCGGCTGGCTGAGCTCCGGCTCTGGCTCGCGGTCGTGGCGGAGGAGCGCGATACCACGCCGCTGGCCGTTCAGCCGCTGCCGAATCTCGATTGTCTCATTCGGCAGGGCGACTCGCTCCTTGAGCCTCCGGAACTGGGACTTCCGCCGTCGCCGCTCGCGTCCCGCCTTCGCATGGTGCGCGAGACCCTGGTGCATGCAAGCGGAGATGCCAAGCGCTCGGCCACGCGGGACCTGCGCCGCCTCGAGCTGGAGGCGGCAGTGGCCTCGCTCGTCATCTCGGAACAGCGTGTTACCCGGCGCATTCGGGACCTGCTCGACGCCGCTCGCGCACCGGCGCTGTTCGAGGTGGCCGGCCGGCTCACGCGTGAGCACCGCAATGACCTCCGGCAGCTGCGGCGGGAGCTGCACCGCTTGCGCGCCAGCCGACGGCGCGCGGTGCGCGAAGGCCAGCTGCCCTGGTTCAGTTTTGCCAGCCAGTTCGCCGACGTAATCGCGGATGGCGGGTTCGACCTGGTCGTCGGCAACCCGCCATGGGTGCGGGCCGAGACGCTGGCGCCGGCGCGGCGCGCGATGCTGACACGGCGGTATCGATCGTGGCGCGGCGGCGGCACCACCGGCTATCGCCACCAGCCCGACCTGGCCGTCGCATTCCTTGAGCGAGCCATCGAGCTCAGCGCACCCGCAGGCGCGCTGGCGCTGGTGCTCCCATCCAAGGTGGCGACGGCAGGATACGGCGCGGGCATTCGCGGCCTCCTCGCCGATCGCGCGACGATCCACGCCGTCGTACCGCTCGACACGGCGGAGGACGCGCGCTTCGCGGCGACGGTGTACCCGATGGCACTGATCGCCACGCGCCGGCAGGCTCCGCCAGGACGGCTGGTGCGCTCCACACTCGAGCCCGCGCCGGGCGGCACACCGCTCGCGTTCTACGGTGAGGGTCCGTGGATCATGCGAGGAGGCCGCGCACCGGCGGTCGTCGAGTCGCTCAGCACGGCGCATCCGCTCTTCGGCCAACTGTACCGCTGCCGATTGGGCGTCAAGACCGGTGCGGATCGCGTGTTCATCGATCCATCGGACGTGGAACCGGCACTGCTGCGGCCGCTCCTGCGCGGGCGCGACGTGCGTGCCTTCCATGCCTCACCTCGGCACACGCTGCTCTGGACTTGCGACAACGATGGCACGCCCCTCGCCGAGCTCCCTCCGCGCGCGGCAGAGTGGATCTCCTCGCACCGCCGGCTGCTGGTTGCCCGGCGGGATTACCAGGACGGGCCAGCTTGGCAGCTCTTCCGGACCCGCGGCGCCACCGAACGCTTTCGCGTGGTATGGCCCGATCTGTCGCGCACGCTGGTGGCAGCGCCGCTGATCGGGAGCCTCCGTCGTGTCATTCCGCTCAACAGCTGCTATGTCGCCAGCATGGCGGAACTGGAAGAGCTCCTCGCCGTCACCGGCTGGCTCAATGCGCCACTCATCCGGGCGATTGCCCGCGCCGGCACGACCGAGGCGTCGGGGGGATTCCGCCGCTTCAACGCCACGGTGGTCGGCCGGATTCCCTTCCCGCTCGCGGCACGTGCCCATCCAGCGCTGGTGGAACTGGCGACCGCGGGCATTCGCGGGGCACCGTGCGGGGACGATCTCGACGCGGTCGCGGCCGACCTCCTGGGACTCGACCAGCGCGATCGGCGGGCATTGCATGCACTGGCCTGAAACATCGCCGCTGATCGTCGCCGAATCGCTGCAGGTGGCCGCAGAGCCCCCGGCGCCCGTGCTGGGGCTATCGCCCGCGCCGCTCCGGGAAGTTGCCGCGTCGCTGGCGCGGCTCGCATGCCCTCGCGTGGCGCCCGACCTCCCACCGGCCTGGCTGCGTCCAGCGCAGGTTGAGCCATGGCGCAGGGTGGTGGGGGCGGTGCGCGACTTTCGGGGAGCGTTGCTGGCAGAGCCGCCCGGCAGCGGCAAGACCTGGATCGCAGTGGCGGCGGCGCTGGCCCTGACACGTCGGCCGGTCACATGTCTGGCACCCGCGCTGGTGCAGGCGCAGTGGCGTGCAGTGGCGGCGAGGACCGGCGTGAGCATCGCGCTTGGAACGCACGAGCAGGCGAGTCGCGGCCGCCTTCCCCCGCCCAGCGAGCTGGTGATCGTGGACGAGAGCCACAATTACCGGAATGCCCACATCAGGCGGTACGCGCATGTGGCACGGTGGCTCGCTGGCCGGAGAGCCATCCTGCTTTCCGGCACGCCCGTCATCAATCGCCTCGATGATCTCCTTCATCAGCTGGCACTGGCGATCCGTGACGACGCGCTGGCGCTGCACGGCGTGCCGTCGCTCCGCGCCCTCGGCGAACGGCGGGAGTTCCCGGAGGCAATGGCGCGGATCGTCGTGCGATCGGCGACCTGCTCGGCCCTGCCAGGTCAGCAGAAGCGAATCGTGAATTTTCGCCTGGGCCTGCGGGTGGGCCACGTGCTGCGCGGCATCCGTGCGCTCGATATCAGCGAGGACACTGGAATTCGCACCCTGGCGCGCGGCGTGCTGATGCGGGCCGCGGCATCGAGTCCGGCCGCGCTGGCCGGCGCGCTCAGGCGGTACGCTTTCCTGCTGGCAAATCACGCTGACGCCGTGCAGTCGGGGTGCTCGGTGAGCCGGGACGACTTGCGACGCTGGGCGGGTGCCGGGGGCGAGCAGACCGTGATGTGGGCGGTGATGCACGACAGCACCGAACGTGCGGAGCTCTGTCCCGATGATGCGGAGCGCGTCCGGACGCTGCTTGCGATGCTGGCCGACGTGACCCCGCAGGATGATCCCAAGGCGGGCCTACTCGCCGATGTGCTGGGTGACGGCCGGCGGACGCTCATCTTCGTCACATCCCGCGAAACGGTGGCATGGCTTCGCCGCGCGGTTGGCTATCACCGCACCGCGTGGTGTACTGGTGAGGGTGCCGGCATCGGAATGGCGCGCTGGCCTCGGAATGAAGTACTGCGGCTGTTCGGGCCCGATGCGCGGCAGGAAGCGCCCACCATCCTCATCAGTACCGACATTGCGTCAGAAGGGCTCGATCTCCAGCGCGCCGAGCGCGTCGTGCACTACGACCTGCCGTGGAACCCCGCGCGGCTGGAGCAGCGGGTCGGGCGGGCAGCCCGACTGGGTGCGGCGGTGCGTGACGTGGAAGTGGTGCGCTTTGACCCGCCCCGCATGATCGAGCGAGCCATTCATTCGGTGCGGGTGCTGCGGCAGAAGGCGGACCTGCCACAGCGTGCCCGGCTGGTGAATGCCGGACTTGGTGGATGGCCCGTGGCGGTCATTGCCGGAGGCGCGAGCGATGCCTCAACGGGCGGGTTCGCCTGGATTCCGGAATCGGCGCGCCAAGGTGTGCTGGCGGGCCTCGACATCACCGGCTTTGACGAGCAGGGCCGGCTGGTATCAGGCGGGAGGTTGCTGTGGCTTGACGGCAGCGGCTGGAACGATCGGGTGGCAGATCTCACCGGCCCGCTGCTCGAGGCCCTGGCAGGAAGGCAGGACGGCGAGCCGCCCGACGAGCAGATCCTCCGCGTTGGCCGAGCCCGGACGGAGGCGGCGGTCAATCGCCTGCTCGCGACGCTCAACGGCACCGTCTGGGAGATGAGACATCGGCCGGAGCTGCCCGCGCTGATCGAGCGGCTCCGTCACGTGCGGCGCCGGTCGGTGGAGCAGCGCGATGCGGCCACGGCGGGACTCGTGTCCAACGTGCTGCGCCTCGCGGCCTCGGGCCGCACCGCCGGCGAGACGCTCCTGCTCAAGGAGCTGGCCCGCACGTCGGGCCGCTCGGCGCTCCGGGCCATGGCCCTGCTCCCCCGCGCCCGCCCCGTTCAGCGGTTCGAGGTGCGCGTGGCGGGAGTGGTTGTGTTTGGAGACGGTTAGAAGGTTAGACGGTTAGACGGTTAGACGGTTAGTCGGCTAGACGGCTGGACGGCTGGACGGCTGGACGGCTGGACGGCTGGACGGCTGGTCGGCTGGACGGCTGGACGGCTGGATCCCGAAGGTGCGAACTAACCGTCCAACCGTCTAACCGCCTGACCGCCTATATTTCTCCCATGCCCCGACTATCCACCGTCCTGTTTGACCTCGACGGCACCATCATCGATTCGGTTCGTCTCATCATTGACAGCTACCATCACACGTTGCGCACGCACGGCCTTCCGGCGCGCACCGACGAGGAATGGCTGGCGGGGATCGGCACGCCCCTGCGGGTACAGTTTGCGGAATGGGCGGAGCATCCCGGCATCGACGCGATGATCGCGACTTATCGCGACTTCAACCTGACCCATCATGACAGCCGGGTGCTGGCCTATCCCGGGGTCGCGGACATGGTGCGGGGAATCCGCGCCATGGGCCTGCGGACCGGCCTCGTCACCAGCAAGAACCGGTCGGGCGCGGAGCGCGGGCTTCGGGTGGCCGGGCTCGCGGGCACGATGGAAGTCATCATCGGCGCGGATGACGTGGAGCATCCCAAGCCCCATCCTGAACCGGTGTTCCGCGCGCTGGACCACCTGGGCGTCAGCGCCGACGAGACGATCTACGTCGGTGACAGCATCCATGACATGCAGGCGGGACGTGACGCCGGCGTCCGCACGGCGGCGGTCCTGTGGGGCCCCTTCGCGCGCCCGCAGCTCGAGCCCGCCCTGCCCGACCACTGGCTCGAGCGCCCCGACGAACTGCTCCAGCTGGCGCGCGCCCTTGCGCCCGCTGCCCTCGCCAACTGACCCCCGCGACTGCCAGGACCTGATCGATGCGTCTCCTGCCCCGTGACGAGAAGTTCTTTGACCTCTTCCGCACCGTCGCCCAGCTCAACGTGGACGCGGCCCGGCTGCTGGAGGATCTCATCGCCGCCGAACCCGGCCGGCGGCGTCCCATCGTGGACGCGATCAAGCGGAAGGAGCATGAAGCCGACGAGGTGACCCATGACGTCGTCGGGCGGCTGGACCGGACGTTCATTACCCCACTCGACCGCGAGGACATCCACATGCTCGCCTCGCGCCTTGACGACGTGATGGACCTGATGGACGGGACCGCGCGGCGCATCCAGATGTTCCATGCCGGCCACGCGCCGGCCGGCGCAGGGCAGATGGCGGACGTCATCCGCCGGGCCTGCGAGCAGCTGCTCATCGCCGTCACGTCGCTCGAAAAGGATCGCAACGGCGCGGTGCTGGAAGCGTGCAAGCAGGTGAAGACGCTGGAGGAGGAGGGCGACTCGCTCTATCACGAATGGGTGGGCCAGCTCTTCGAGGGCTCGCCCGACGCGCTGCAGGTCATCAAGTGGAAGGGCATCTACGACAACCTGGAGCGCACGCTGGACCAGGCGGAGGACGTCTCCAACGTGCTCGAGTCCATCTTCATCAAGCACGCCTGAGCATGGAGCCGACCATCGGGCTGGTGCTCGGCATCATCGCGGTCGCGCTCTTCTTCGATTTCATCAACGGTTTTCACGACAGCGCCAACTCGATCGCGACGGTCGTCTCGACCCGGGTCCTCTCACCCGGCGTGGCGGTGTTCTGGGCGGCATTCTTCAACTTTGCCGCGGCGTTCATCGTCGGCACCGCCGTCGCCAGGACGATCGGGGCCGGGCTCGTCGATCCCGCCGTGGTGGATCCTGTCGTGGTACTCGCCGGACTTCTGGGTGCGATTGCCTGGGACCTCATTACATGGTGGCTGGGACTGCCGACGTCGTCGAGCCACGCGCTGCTGGGCGGCTACGGCGGGGCGGCCATCGCCAAGGGCGGCTTCGACGCGCTGATCCTGTCCGGCTGGGTGAAGCCGATCCTCTTCATCGTGATTTCGCCCGTCCTCGGCCTCATCCTCGCGCTCTCGATCACCGTGGGGCTGAGCTGGCTGCTGCGCTTCGCCCGGCCCGGGCCGGTGGATCGCGCGTTCCGGAAACTGCAACTCGTGTCGGCGGGCCTCTATTCGCTGAGCCACGGCGCCAATGACGCCCAGAAGACCATGGGCATCATGGTGGGATTGCTCGTGTCCACCCAGGCGCTGTTCAAGGATTCCACCGGCTGGATGCACCACCTCTACCTGCCGAACGCCGACCACGTCCCGCTCTGGATCGAGATGGGCGCCTACACCGCCATCGCGCTCGGCACGGCCATGGGCGGGTGGCGAATCGTGAAGACGATGGGCACCCGCATCACCCGGCTGCGCCCATTCGGGGGTTTCTGCGCCGAGGTGTCCGGCGGCATCTCGGTGCTGATCGCATCGGCGCTGGGTGTGCCCGTGAGCACGACGCACACGATTACAGGCGCCATCGTGGGCGTGGGCGCGGCAAAGCGGCCCACGGCGGTGCGCTGGAACGTGGCCACGCGCATCGTCTGGGCCTGGGTGCTCACCATCCCGCTCGCGGCGGTGATCGCGGCGCTGTGCTACTTGAGCTTGAGGTGACGGGGGAGGAGGGACGAGGGGCGAGGGAGGCGTCAGACCTCGGACTTCGGGCGCCAGGGGCAATAAGCAAGGTTCCCGCAGCGACCCTGCTCTTCTGGATCATCAAGATCGCGGCAACAACATTGGGCGAGACCGGTGGCGACGCGGTGTCCATGTCCATGGGCCTCGGCTATCTCGCCGCGACCGGCATCTTCACCGTCATCTTCCTCGCCGCGGTGAGCGCACAGATCGCGGCACGCCGCTTCCGGCCCTTTCTCTACTGGCTCACCATCATCGCCACCACGACGGTCGGCACGACCCTCGCTGATTTTGCCGACCGCTCGCTCGGCATCGGCTACGCCGGTGGCTCCTCCGTGCTGTTGATCCTCCTGCTCGCGTCATTGGCGACGTGGTACTTCACCATGGGATCGGTGGCGATCGAAACGGTGCGGTCTCCCCGAACGGAAATGTTCTACTGGATTACAATCATGTTTTCCCAGACACTCGGCACCGCTCTGGGCGACTGGACCGCGGACTCGGCCGGCATGGGATACGGCGGCGCCGCACTGCTGTTCGGACTTCTGCTCCTGATAATCGCCGTGGCGTACTACCGGACCAGCATCTCTCACACCCTGCTCTTCTGGGCCGCCTTCGTCATTACCCGGCCGCTCGGCGCCGTCGTGGGCGACCTTCTCGACAAGCCGCTCGGCCAGGGCGGCATGGCGCTGAGCCGCTCTTCGGCGTCAGCCGTACTGCTCGGATTCATCGTCGCACTGCTGGTCATATTTCCGTCGAGGCCAGCGGAGAGAAGTCATTAGCGAGGGCGCCGGGCGCGAGACCAGTTGCGCCTGGCGCACAGCTCCCAGCTCTCAGCTCCCCTTCAACGACGCCATATCAATCACGAACCGGTACTTCACGTCGCCCTTGAGCATCCGCTCCCAGGCGGTGTTGATCTCGTCCATGCGAATGGTCTCGGTGTGTGCCGTGATGCCGTGCTTGCCGCAGAAGTCGAGCATCTCCTGCGTCTCCTGAATCCCGCCGATCAGTGACCCGGCGATGGACTTGCGATGAAAAATCAGGTCCATGGCCGAGTGTGGCGGGTGCGGCGTGGGCGGTGCGCCGACGAGGCAGAGCACACCATCCCGCTTGAGCACCGAAAGCAGCGGATCGAGTTCGTGCCGTGCAGCGACGGTATTGACGATGAAGTCCAGGGTCCCCGCCGCCCTCTGCATTGCGGCTGCATCCGTTGAAACCACCGTGTGGGCGGCGCCCAGGCTCGCCGCGTCGGCGGCCTTGGCCGGCGACGTGGTGAAGACCGTCACCTCGGCGTTCATCGCCGCGGCAAGCTGCACCGCCATGTGTCCCAGTCCGCCCAGGCCAACGACGCCAACCCTGGAACCGGGTCCGACATTCCAGTGGCGCAACGGCGAGAAGGTGGTAATGCCGGCGCACAGCAGCGGCGCGGCGGCGGCCGGGTCAAGATTCTCCGGGATCGAGAGCACGAAATCCTCGGTGACCACGATGTCGGTCGAGTAGCCGCCGGCGGTCATGCCGCCCATCACCGGATCGGGTGAGCCATACGTCATCACCATTCCGCCGGTGCAGTAATTCTCAAGATGTTCCCGGCAACTGGGGCAGGTGCGGCAGGAATCCACCAGGCAACCGACGCCCACCAGCTGCCCGGTCTTGAACCGCGTGACATCAGAGCCCACCGCCGTCACGCGGCCAACGATCTCGTGGCCAGGGATAACAGGATAATTGGCGGGAAACCACTCGCTTCGTGCAAAGTGAAGGTCGGAGTGACAGACACCACAGAAGAGGATATCGATGGCGACATCGTGCGCACCAGGCTCGCGGCGTTCGATGGTCGTGCCGCTGAGCGGTGAGGTGGCGTCGAAGGCGGCGTAGGCGGCAGTGGGCATTGATGCGGACCGGTTGGGGGATAGGGCGACTTCGGAGTTAGGATTATAGCGGCTCGGCGGCTCGGCGGCTCGGCGGTCCGAAGCTCGCGCGGCGCTGTCATTGCGAGCCGCCACAGGCGGCGAAGCAACCTTGCGGCCCGACCGCGATCGCCGGGGCAACCTATCACATGGAAGAGCGCCATGCGTCAACACTCACGATCCGCACGCGCGCGACTGCATTCATCGCGGCAGCTCGTCGTTGTCGTCGCGGCGATGCTCTGCACTGCCGCCCCGCTCGCCTGCCAGAACTCCGACCACCTGCGCAGTGACTGGGCCGACCTCGCCCGCTATCGCGAAGCCAATGCGGAGCTCGGCCCGCCGAAGCCCGGTGAGCAGCGCGTCGTCTTCATGGGCAACTCGATCACCGACGCGTGGGCGCAGTACTTCCCGGCCATGTTTCCGGGCAAGCCGTACGTGGGCCGGGGCATCAGCGGGCAGACCACCCCGCAGATGCTGGTGCGTTTCCGGCAGGATGTCATCGCCCTGAAACCGGCGGTGGTGGTGATCCTGGCCGGTACCAATGACATCGCGGGAAACACCGGCCCGTCCACGCTGGAAATGATCGAGGACAACCTGGCCTCCATGGCCGAGTTGGCGCAGGCCAACGGGATCAGGGTCGTGCTCGCGTCGGTCCTGCCGGTGTATGACTATCCCTGGAAGCCCGGCCTCGAGCCGGCACCGAAGATCGTGACGCTCAATCACTGGATTCAGCAGTATGCATCCACCCGTCACGCGGTCTATCTCGATTACCACTCCGCCATGGCGGATGAGCGCCAGGGCATGCGGCAGGATCTCTCGAGCGATGGCGTGCATCCCAACGAGGCGGGCTATCACATCATGGCGCCGCTGGCCGATCAGGCGATCAGCCAGGCGCTGAAGTAGGCATCGTTTCTCACACCGCCCATGCCCTCACGCCGAGACTTTCTCCAGAATTCCGCTGCTTCAGCGCTGGCCCTGTCGCTGCCGGCTGGAACGCTCGCCTCGCGCGATCACTCGCGTAACCCGAGCGAGCCGGGTGAAAGGCCGGGCACTTTCCTCGATATCCGGCGTGCACCGGACCGCGTCAGTGTCCAGCTCGCAACCGGCCGTCAGCAGCTCCGCCGGACCGGTGGCGAGCGCTGGGAGAACGGCGGTGTCAGGGTCGTCACCAGGACGGCTGACGACGCGCTCGCCGTCCAGCTCGCCGCTCCTTCCGTCGCGGTCGAGCGGATTGAGCTACGTTGGAACGGCCGGCTCGATGGGCTCCGTCTCATCCTCGGTGACGCGTGGGAGCGCGGCTACGGTGACCTCGAATGGCGCGGCTTTGTTCCCGACCGGGTCATGCCATGGTATGTGGCCGCGTTTGACGGTGAGCTGACCCATGCGTGGGGCGTACGCACCGGCGCCGGCGCGTTCTGCTTCTGGCAGCTGGATCCGCAGGGGATCACGCTCTCAGCCGATGTCCGGAGTGGCGGAACCGGTGTCGAGCTGGGTGCGCGCACCCTGGGCGTCTGCCAGGTGCTGTGTCGTGCCGGCAGGCAGGATGAATCGTCGTTCGCCGCCATCCACGCCTTCTGCCGGGCGATGTGTCCCAACCCTCGCCTCGCTTCCCAACCGGTATACGGCAGCAACGACTGGTACTGGGCATACGGCAACAACAGCGCGGCCAGTGTGATCACCGACGCCGGGCACATCGTGGAGCTTTCACCCCAGGGCGGCAACCGGCCCTTCGTCGTGGTAGACGACGGCTGGCAGCCGGAGCGCAGTGCCAAGGGTGGGAACGTCGGCCGCTGGGACCGTGGAAACGAGAAGTTTCCCGATCTTTCCGGACTCACGGAAAGCATTCGCGCGAAAGGCGCGCGCCCCGGCATCTGGATCCGGCCACTGCTGGCACCGGACGACACGCCGCAGACCTGGCGACTGCCGCGTGACCAGAAGATCCTTGACCCCACCATTCCGGACGTGCGCCAGAAGGTGGCCGAGGATATCGCCAGGCTCCATCAGTGGGGCTTCGACCTCATCAAGCACGACTACTCGACGGTGGACATTCTCGGGCGCTGGGGTTTCGAGATGGGATCGGATCTCACCAAGGGTGGGTGGACCTTTGCGGCTGGCCCTGCGCGCACGACGGCCGAAGTGATCAACGAACTTTACGCGACAATCAGAAAGGCCGCGGACGACGCGCTCATCATCGGCTGCAACACGGTGAGCCATCTCTCGGCGGGCCAGTTTGAGCTCTGCCGGGCGGGCGACGATACCAGCGGCACCGACTGGTCACGCACCCGGAAGATGGGGGTCAACACGCTGGCCTTCCGGGGAGCCCAGCATGGAGCGCTCTATGGCGTAGACCCCGATTGCGTGGGCGTCACCAACGACATTCCCTGGTCACAGAACCGGCAATGGCTCGATCTCGCCGCCCGAAGCGGGACAATGCTCTTCGTATCGCTCGCGCCCGACGCGCTCGGAGAGGAACAGCGGCGTGACCTCCGTTCGGCGCTCGCCATCGCAGCCGCACCGCAGCCGCTGGGCGAGCCGCTCGACTGGCAGCACACGACGTGGCCCACCCGTTGGCGGTTGATGGGCGAGACGCGAGTCTATGATTGGATTCCGGATTAGAGTCGAGCGCCGAAGGCTGAACGCTGCAGGCTGAACGCCCGGCGTCCGGCGTCGAAACGACCGACGCTCGGCGCTCATCCTGCTCCACCTCCCATCACCACCCGGTTGCGCCCCTCCGCCTTGGCCCGATAGAGCGCCGCGTCGGCGGCCTGGTAGAGCGTTGCGGGCGTGGAGTCGGCACCTGGCAAGGCCACTCCCACGCTTGCCGTCGTCATGATAGTCGTGCCGTCGATCGCCGCGGGTCGCGCCGCCACCCTGGCCCGAAGGCGTTCGGCCGTCGAAAACGCGGCCTCGGCGTCCACGCCGAACAGAATGACCGCGAACTCCTCGCCACCGACGCGGAACAACCGGTCAAAGGGCCGCATTTCCGAGCCGATTGCCTGGGACGCTGCACGCAGGGCTTCGTCACCAGCCGCATGCCCATGGGTGTCGTTGAGCCGCTTGAAATGATCGAGGTCGAAGAGGGCAAGCGCAAACGTTTCACCCATGCGCTGCCGCCGCGCAAACACCTCGACGATGGCCATATCGAACGCGCGGCGATTGAGCAGCCGGGTGAGGCCGTCGCGCTGGGCCAGGTCGGCAAGCGCATCCTCCGACTCATGGATGCGACCGATCATGCGGTTGAATTCCTGCGCCACCTGGTTCAGCTCGGGCGGCACGCGCACCTCGATCCGATGCTCACGATCACCCGCCGCAAAGCGTTGTGCGCCCTCCACCAGCCGCTCCACGCTGCCTGACATGACCCGGCCGATCGCCGTTATGCCGGCCAGGATGGCCATCAGCGAGATGACGGCTGCGGCGGCCGCGAGCCACTCCGCGCGCTCGTAGGCAGCGAGCGCGGCATCGTGGTCCGCCCGGAGGACGGCATCGAGGTTGTCGTACACGGCGCCCAGCTTGTCCACCGATGAGCCGATCAGGCCGTCGAACGCATCCATCAACTCCTCTCCGCGTGGATCGCCCGGCGCGCGGCGGACGGAAAGCGCCTCGGTCGCCAGGCGATCGGCGGCGGTCCAGTCGTCGCGAGCGCGCTCCACCAGCTGCTGCATTTCCGGGTCATGCGCCATCTGGGCGTGCACCGTGGCAAAGGTGGATTCCACGCGTTGCCGAGCTGCGCGGTATTCCGCTGGACGTCGCGGATCGCCCTCATCCATGTATTCGTCAAGGGGTGGACTCGCTTCCCAGATGAGCAGGCGGAGCCGCTGGACGGGATCGATTTCATTGCGCTGCCGCGAGGCGATGTCCTGCAGCTCCTCCATCACGCCGCCCTTGAGGATCAGGTAGCCGGCAATGGCCGATGCGGCGAGCGGAATGATGGCCAGGGCCATGCCGAAGCCGACCCAGGCGCGCAACGATGCCCCCCTCCACATCGTGTAGAGCACATGGCCTCCTTGCCGGGAAGGTGAGGAATCCGGGGAATGAAAGTCCAGTGTAACAACAGCGGGGAACAACTGCCATCGGTGCAATTGCTTGCGGATGGAAGTGCCTGGGCACAGATTCGATCGAGCGGCCGATTGTAACCGGGCGCGTCCGACTCCTCATTGACGAGCCGCCAGGACATCATGCGCACACTCCACCTGAGCGTCCTGCTTCTACTCGGCCCACTGACACTTTCCGCCCAGCATCGCACGCTTACACCCGCCGACTCGGCGCTGGTGGGGCGTGTGCTCCTCGCCGAAGACCGCCGTGATACCGGGGATCCCGCTCTCGCCGAAGCGCTCAAGAATGCTGACCCGCGGATCCGGCGCCTCGGCGAACGGGCCATCGACCGCATCACCGATTCAGCGTTTGCGGGGCGCAGCAGCTTCACGCCCCTTCCCGCGCCACCTCACTGGCCTGAGCCGGCGTGGCGCCTGCGGTATCGCGCGCTCGCTGCCCAGCGGCATGATTGCACCGCACTTGGCGCGGCGTTGGTGGACAGCGCATGGCCGGTCCGGCTCCGCGCCGCCGACCTGATGGACTCGACGTGCGCGGGCAACCCAGCGGTGATTGCCGTGCTCTCCAAGTGGGCCGACCAGGCGAATCAGGACCTGGCCCGGCGGGCACCTGACGGCGTGTCCTGGCAGCCGGCCGCGCATGCGCTGCTGGCACTGAGCCGGATCAAGCCGACCTTGGCCGGCCAGCGGCTCACGACGTTTGTCGAGCACCGGAATCCGCACCTGCGCCTGTACGCTGCACGCGCCGCATCCGCCATGGGCGACGCCATGACACTGTTCGAGCTGGCCCGCGACCGTGACCCCAACGTGCGCGAAGCCGTGATCGAGGCGCTCTCCCACCTGACCGGCCATGCTGACGATTCGCTCTACTCGGCGGCGCTGGACGCCGGCGCGCCGCAGGTGGTGCGGGCTGCGGCGCTGGCGCTCGTGGGCTCGCCTGACCAGCGGATGCGGGAGCGGGCCGATGCCGTCTTTGCGCGCTGGGTCAAACGCGCCAACGCCTCTGAGCGCGACGTTCGAGTTGCCCTGCTCCAGGCTGCGGGGCGGCCAGCCGGCGATGATCAGCCTCCGCCGCCCGTCGCAACCCTGCCAGCCGAGGCGGTTGCGCTCGCGCTGGGCAAGGACGTGCGCCTCCGTGTGACCCTGGCACCGTCCAGCGGCGGCGGCAGCTTCGTCGTCCGGCTCCGGGGCGACGCGGCCCCGATGACCGCCGCCCGCGTTCTCGAGCTGGTGGAGGAGCATTATTACGATGGCATGGCCTGGCACCGGGTGGAGCCCGACTTCGTCATTCAGGGCGGCGGCCCGCTCAACAACGAATATTCCGGCTACAGGCGCTACTTCCGCGACGAGCTCAGCACGGTGCATCACGTGCGCGGGACGGTGGGCATGAGCACGCGCGCGCACGACACGGGCGACGCACAGTGGTTCGTCAACCTGCGCGACAACCTGCGTCTGGACCAGAATTACACCGTGTTTGGCGAGGTCGTGGAAGGGATGGACGTGGTGGATGGGGTGGTGGAGGGGGATGTCATTGAGACGGTCAGATGGCTGAGAGCTGAGAGCTGAGAGCTGTGCGAAAATCCAGCGCACAGCGCACAGCGCACAGCGCACAGCTCAAAGGAGCTGCCATGCCCAGACGCGCGAAGTACCAGCTCGACAAGGTTACGGTAGAAAGCGGAGACGCACGTCCCGCCAGCTGGACCTTCGGCGGCACGGCGCAGCAGGGCACCGAGCAGACCTTTCTCGTCACTGACGGCAACTTCAGCGCGCGCAATCAATGGGAATTCATGATCCGCCTGCCGAAGCGCAGCCGGGAGCGGATCGAGGTGCGGCCGCGCACCACGCCCAACGTCAAGGTCTGGGCCGAACTGCCCGATCGCTCCATCACATTCATGCGCGCCTCGCTCGGCGCCGCGCGGGGCAAGCGCTACTGCCAGGTGGCGCTGGCCGATCCGTCCGGCGGCAGGAGCCGGGTCATCGTGCGCGCCGACCAGCGGAACGAGCTGCCCGCCTGGTTCGACCAGCTGCGCACTCGCATGCGCGCCAAGGAGACGGTGAACCGCACGCGGGGCACCGACGCCAGATCGCTTGTCCTGCTGGTGAACGAGGGCGACCACCTCACGATGATCCGGATCTTCTTCGCGCTGAAGGTGTGGGTGCTGAAGGAGAAGTTCGAGCTTGGGTGATGCGCTAAGCGCTAAGCGCTAAGCGCTTGGCGCCATGCCGTTCGATGGCGCGTCCGTAATCCTCCACCAGCCGGTCGTCCACCACGTCCCAGCGCCGGCTTCGCGCCGTCGTGAGGGCTCCGTCCGAAATGCTGCGGCGGAGTTCGGCATCGTCGAGCAGCCGCAGGATCCCGTCCGCCATGGCATCCACCGAGTTGGGCTCCACCAGCCAGCTGTTCCGGCCGTGTCGCGCGAATTCCAGCATGCCGCCCGCGGCAGCGACCACCGATGGCAGCCCCGACGCCATGGCCTCGAGCAGCACGTTGCCGAACGTTTCCGTGACGCTCGGGAATGCAAAGAGATCCGCCGAGGCGTAGGCCTCGGCGAGGTCGCGCCCCGTGAGCAGCCCGGTCAGGTGGACACCCGGCAGCCCTCGCTCGGCGATGTCCGCTTCCAGCGGCCCCTGCCCCACCAGCACCAGCTGCGCCGACGGGTATCGGCCGCGGATCGTGGCCCAGCTTTCCAGCAGCAACTCGAGATTCTTTTCCCGCGCCATCCGGCCGATGTAGGTTACCACGAAGTCGCCTTGACGCGCACCGAGCGCGGCGCGGAAGGCGTTGGAGCGGAACTCGGGATGGAAGGCCACCGTGTCCACCCCGCGCGACCAGATGCCGGTGTGACGCACGCCCCGCGACTGCAAGTGCTGCTCATAGATCCTGGTGGGGCAAAGTACGGTCTCGGCCTGGCCATAGAACCATCGCAGGTAGCGCCACCCTGCGCGCACGGCCCAGTCGACCCGGTAGCGCGACGCATACTGCTCGTAGTCGGTGTGCGCCGAGGCCACGATCGGAAGCCCCAGCTGACGCGCCACGCGAGTGCCGGCGTAGCCCATGGCAAATTCCGTGGCCAGGTGCACGATGTCGGGTTGGAACCGGGCGGCGTCATCCGCCAGCACGCGAGGCCGGGGAAAGGCCCACTGCACGTCAGGATAGAGGAAGAAGGGCCGGCTTGGTGAGCGGCAGACTTCGGGCCGGTCGCCCGATGACGGTAATGCGTAGGACGCCGAATACACGCGCACTGCGTGGCCCCGGTCGAGGAGGCTGTCGGCCAGCCGCCGCAGGGTCACGCCCACGCCGCTCACCATGGGCCAGTACACTTCGGAGAAGATGGCTATGCGCATCCACCATAAGTTACCGTCATGACGCACCTCGCCGCGACCATGGGCCGGATGGCCCGCCCATGAAGCTCCACTTCTCGGGATCCCCCGAGGTGACCGCCACGCAGGAGCGCGTCTGGAACGCCCTGCTCGATCCCCACTTCGTGGCCGCCTCCGCACCAGGAGTCGAAGACGTCGAGGTGCTGTCGCCCGATCGGTACGATCTCCATCTTGGCATTGGCGTCGCCTTCTTCAAGCTCCACATCGTCATGCACGTGCGGATGCATGACCTCCAGCCACGGGAGAATGCCAGGCTCACGGCCACTGGATCGGCGCCCGGCACCGAGGTGGAAGTCCGTTCGCGCATCCATATCGAGCCGCTCGCGCCCGACCGCCAACGGCTCGACTGGGAAGCCGAGGGCGAGGTACAGGGTGCCCTCGCCGGCCTCGGCGCCCGGCTCCTCGAAGGCGTGGTGCGTTCGTTTACGGAAGATTTCTGGAATGATTTTGCTGAGAGAGCAGGGCGTGGGGAGTAAGGCGTAGGGGCGTGGGGCGTGGGGCATGAGGGGTCGCGAGTCACGAGTCTCGTGTCCTCCCACGCCCCATGCCCTTGCCCTATGCCCTAGAACCCCTCATCCGCCGACGGACCGTAAATTCCCGGCACTGGCAGGTCGTTCAGCCGCAGGTACACACCGAGCTGGGCACGGTGGTGCACCATGTGGTTCATGATGAAGCCACGGAATGCGGCCAGCCTGGGCAGGGTCCACAGCGTCCGGTCGCCGGCCTTGAGCGTCCAGGGCGTGGCACCTTCGGCATCCGGAAGGCTGGCCAGCGCCGAGCGCGCGGCCGCCACGTTCCGGTCAAAGTTCCCGAGCAGCGCTTTCGTGGAGTCAACGGGGCCATGGTGTCCACGTTCACCGACAACATCCAGCTCGGTGGCGGTCAGCACGGGAACGGCCAGCGCCGGGATGACGGCAACGTGATTCGCCAGGGCACCGAGTGAAGTCGACTTGGCGTGCGGCTTCCAGGCTGCCTTGTCGAAGGGCACCCGTTCCAGCGTTCGGCGGGTGTTCTGCATTTCGTGGTCGAACTCCTTCAGGAGCCCTTCATTCATGGCCATGACGATCCGTTCCTCGGTGAAATGTGAAGGGTGGCTTGTGGCCGCGCTGCTGGCGCCGCTACTGCTGTCCGGCTGCCGCGACCGGCCCTACGATGTCGTGATCCGTGGCGGCACGGTCTACGACGGGACCGGCTCACCCGGGGTCGCAGCCGACGTCGCCATCGATGGCGATAGCATCGTGATGGTGGGAGCAGTGCCCGGCGGCAGCGGTGATCGCGAAATCGATGCGACCGGCCTCGCCGTTGCCCCTGGATTCATCAACATGCTGAGCTGGGCAAATGTTTCGCTCATCCAGGATGGCCGCTCGCAAGGCGGCATCCGCCAGGGCGTGACGCTCGAGGTCATGGGTGAAGGCAGCTCCATGGGGCCGCTCACCGACTCGATGCGCGCCGAGATGATCTCTCGCCAGGAAGATATCAAGTACGACGTCCCCTGGACCACGCTGGGGCAGTATCTCGAGTACATGGAGCAGCGCGGCATTTCGACCAATATCGCGTCCTTCATTGGCGCGGGCACGGTGCGCGAGCATGAAGTGGGTTACACCAATCGCGCGGCCACGCCGGAGGAGCTGGCCCGGATGCAGGACCTGGTCCGCGAGGCGATGCGCGAGGGCGCGCTGGGCGTCGGTTCCTCACTGATCTACGCTCCCGACAACTACGCGTCCACCGACGAGCTGATCGCGCTCGCCAGGGCGGCTGGCGAGTACCATGGCATGTATATCTCGCACATGCGCGACGAAGGCGCCCATGTGCTCGACGCGCTCGATGAGCTGATACACATTGCCGACGCCGCGCACGTGCCCGCCGAGATCTATCACCTCAAGGCATCAGGGCGCGCCAACTGGGCCAGGCTCGATTCGGTGATCGCCAAGGTGGACTCGGCACGAGACGCGGGACTCCACATTACCGCCGACATGTATACCTACCCCGCGAGCTCCACCGGACTCGATGCCACGATGCCGACATGGGTACAGGAGGGCGGGCACAAGGCGTGGGTCGAACGGCTCAGGAATCCGGCCGTCCGAGCACGGCTCGCGAAGGAGATGCGGGGCGGTGCCGATGGCTACGACAATTCCTTTGCCAACGCCGGCGGGCCTGACGGCATCCTGCTGGTGAGCTTCCGCCAGGACTCCCTGCGCTATCTCATCGGCAAGACGCTGGGCGAGGTGGCCCGCATGCGCGGGACCTCGCCCGAGGAAACGGTGATGGACCTGGTGGTGCAGGACGACAGTCGAGTGGGCTGCGTCTTCTTCACGATGTCAGAGGACAATGTGAGGAAGAAGATTGCGCTCCCGTGGATAAGCTTCGGATCGGACGCCGGGAGCTACGCCACGGAAGGTGTCTTTCTGAAGACCGGCACGCATCCCCGCGCCTATGGCAACGTAGCCCGCCTGCTGGGCAGGTACGTCCGCGAGGAACACGTCATCCCGCTGGAAGAGGCGATCAGGAAGCTGACGTCACTGCCGGCCAGCAACCTCAAGCTCAACCGGCGCGGCCGGCTCGCAGCCGGCTACTTCGCCGATGTCGTCATTTTCAACCCGAACACGATCATCGACCACGCCACGTTCGAGAGACCGCACCAGTACTCCACCGGCGTACGTGACGTGTTCGTGAACGGGGTGCAGGTACTGAGAGAGGGCGAGCACACGGGAGCGAAGCCGGGGCGGTTTGTGCGGGGACCGGGGTGGAAGGCTTGAGGCTTGACGCCCAAGGCTTAAGGCGTAGAGCGTAAGGCCCCACGCCCTACCGCTATGCCCTAAGCCCTATGCCCTACGCCCTCTGCCCCATGCCCTACGTCCTCCTCACGAACCTCCCCAGCAACCGCAACAGCCGCCGCTGAGCGGCACGGCCGTGGGTCGCCAGGAAGATTGTGTCGTCACCCGCGATGGTGCCGACAATTTCGCCCCACGCCAGCCGATCGAGCGCGGCACCCACTCGGCTCGCCTCGCCGGGCGGAGTGTGAAGCACCACCAGCGCGTCGCCGGCGGGCTCGACCGCGAATACCCCTTCGGCAATCCGCCGTTCGTCTGGATCATCCGCATTGATGGCGCCTGCCTCCGGACGCCGGTACGCCCCGCTCACTTTCACCAGCCCCAGCGCCGCGATGTCCCGGCTGACGCTGGATTGCGTGACATCCCACCCCTCCGATGCGAGCGCTTCGGCGACATCTTCCTGCGTCCTGAGCGCGCGCGTCTCGATCATCTCGAGGATCTTGAGCTGGCGCTTCCGGCGGTCATTCGTCATGGGATCACCTCCCGGCCAGCCGGCGCATGGCTGCGTCGAACCGCCGCCGCTCGGCACGCTGCCACCGTGCCACCTGGCGCGCGCGCCGCCTGGCGTCCACCAGGCCCACGTTGCCCACCCCACCGGTGGAGCGCCGCCGAGCGATCAGCTGGCTGCTGGTTGGCTGTTCGAATCCTTCGCCTCGCTTGATCGCGGCCGCCACGTCGCGATAGGCGCGCCGGAACGGCACCCCATTCTCCACTCGGCGCATGACCTCATCCGTGGCAAGCGCACCACCTGCCAGCGCCGCCTGGCAACGCTCGCGATTCACGGACAGCATCGGCACCGCCGTCGCCATCATCGAGAGCATCTCAGCGGTCCGGTCGAGGCCGCGGAAGAGCGGCTCCTTGAGCAACTGGAAATCGCGGTGATAACCGCTCCCCAGCTTCCCCTTGAGCACCAGCAGCGACACCAGGTCCCCATCCAGCGCCGCCGCGCGCGCCCGTGTCAGCTCGAAGAGATCGGGATTCCGCTTGTGCGGCATGATGCTGGACCCGGTGGCGAGCTCAGCCGGCAGGACGAGATAGCCGAATTCTTCCGCGCTATAGAGAATCGCATCGACAGCAAGCCTGGAGAGTTCGTGCGCCAGCTGGCCGCACCAGCCAAGTACGGCCGCTTCCAGCTTTCCACGACCGTTCTGCACCGTGGCCACGTTGCGATCCAGGCCGCCGAAGCCGAGAGCCTGTGCGGTCGCCTCACGCTTGAGCGGCAAGGGAACGCCGTATCCAGCCGCGCTGCCCAGGGGGCAGCGGTCCACCCGCTGCCAGAGCGCGGGGAGTTCCTCCAGTGTGTCGAGCAACCCCTCGGCCAGCGCCCCAGCCCACAACGCAACTGACGATGGCATGGCGCGACGCTGGTGCGTGTAGCCAGGCCAGAGAATGCCGCGGTAGCGACCGCCAAACTGCAGGAGCGCCGCGGCCAGCGCCGTGCCCGCGCCATGCAGAACGAGCAAGGCATCCTTGAGGTAGAGCCGCAGGTCCACGGCCACCTGATCGTTGCGAGAGCGCCCGGTGTGCAACCGCTCGCCCGCATCCCTGTTTCGCTGCGTGAGCCAGGTCTCGATGGCGGTGTGGGCATCTTCCTGTCCGGGTTCGATCCCAAGTCGCCCCGCATCAACCGCGCGCAACGCGGCGCGGAGCCCTGCGCGCAGCCGCCGATATTCGACTTCAGTGAGCAGGCGCGCGGCGCGCAGCCCTTCCGCTTGCCCCAGGCTGCCGAGCACGTCCCATCGGAGCAGTCGGGCATCCCAGACCGGATCATCCGCAATGGTGTACGCGAGCATGGCCGCATCGGGCTCCGCGCCCGGCGACCAGAGGGTGCGCCCCTTCATGCCCATGCGAGATACTCCTGCGCGACGCGCGCATAGAACTCTCGCGCCGCCGACACCTCATGGAGGTCCACGTACTCGTCCGGCGTGTGCGAGCGGCGGCTGGTGCCGGGCCCGCACTTCACTGCGTCACGATCGCGCAGGAAGACCCAGTCAGAACAGGTCGGGCTGCCGTAGCACCTGGACGCGGGGCGCGTGGCCTGCATGACTGGCAATAGTCGCGAGGTGCTGGGCGTCTCGCAGGGCACCAGGCGGTCCGACGTGACCGCCACTTCCGACGTCAGCATCCGTCGCAGCCGCTCGGCGATCTGATCGTGCGGCCAGGACGGCGTGCTGCGGATGTCCAGCACCGCGCGCGCCGATGGCGGCGTCACGTTCCGGCTCACGCCCGCCTCAAGCATGGTGGGCGTCACCGTTGGCGCTCCAAGTACGGGATGAGGGCGATCGGGAAAGAGCGTTCCCAGCTTGAGCAGGTCGCCTGCCAGCACGACGGCTGCGTTGGTGAACTCGCCGTCGGTGGATGCATAGCCCGCGTGGCGCTGGTCGCCGGCCGCGACGAGATCCACCATCATGAGCCCGCGCTGGGCGACGGCGAGCTCCAGATTGGTTGGCTCGCCGATGATGGCGGCGTCAATGGAGCCCGCGCGCCGCACCGCTTCGGGCATGGTGGTATGACGCGTCTCTTCGCCGTAGCCGAGAACCACGAGCAGCCGCCCGCGCGCCAGCCGTGCCTCTCGCGACAGGTCCCATGCCGCCGCCAGCATGGCGGCCACGGGGCCCTTGGCGTCGCCCGCGCCCCGGCCGTAGAGCCGGCCCTCTTCGATCGAGGCACGGAATGGGTCACGCGTCCATCCCTCGCCCGCCGGAACCGTGTCGAGATGGGAGACGAGCGCCAGCGTGCCCCCTGGTGCCCGGCCACGCACCTCGATCCGCACACCGGCATCGTCGCGCGTGACATCGAGGCCCCACTCGCGGGCGCGCGCTTCCACGAGCCGCCCCACCGCCTCCTCGGTGCCGCTGACCGAGGGCGTGGACACGAGTTCGCGCAGCAGCTCAATCTCGGGAGGCCAGGTCAACGCCAAGGTAGGTCGCCTTCTCCTTCCGCCCGACGATCATCGTGCCACAGCCGGCGCCGGTGAACACTTCGGTAAGCAACGCATCGGGTTGCCGGCCACCCACAATGTGGGTGCGCTCGACACCGCCGGTCGCGGCGCGGATGCACGCTTCCACCTTGGGCCGCATTCCCCCCGACAGGGCTCCGCTCTGCATCAGCTCGGCGAGGTCATCGGGATCGGCAAAGGCGACGAGTGTCGATGGATCGTTGCGGTCGCGGAGAACGCCCGGCGCACCAGTGAGAAAGATGAGCTTCTGCGCCCGCAGTGCCGTCGCGATCGCCTCGGCCACGGTATCGGCGTTCACGTTGTAGACGTTTCCCTCATCGTCGCCGGCGAGGCTTGCCACCACCGGCACGAACCGCGCGTCCATGAGCGTCGTGAGCACGCGGGCGTCCACCCGGTCCACGTCGCCCACGTGGCCAAAATCCACGCGCCGGGACTTGCCGTCATCACCCACCATGTCAACCGGCGGGCGCTTGTGCGCCGTGAGCAGGTCCGCGTCCACCCCGGTGAGGCCCACCGGCTGCACCCGGTGCTCGCGCAGGGCCGCGATGAGGTCAGTGTTCAGCAGGCCGGCGTACACCATCTTGGCCACCTCGAGCGCGGTGTCGTCGGTCACCCGCCGCCCGCCTACCATGACCGGTTCCTGCCCCATGCGCCGGGTGAGCGCCGAAGCCTGGGGCCCGCCGCCGTGTACCACGACCAGGCGGATGCTCAGCGAGTGCAAGAGCGCCAGCTGGGTGGCGACCTGGTCAAGGACGTCGGCGTCCTGCAGCACCTCGCCGCCCAGCTTGACGACAAAGACCTGGTCGCGATACGCCCGCACATAGCGCAGCGCACCCTTGAGGCCGGTGAGGGATGGATCGAGAGACAAGGTGATCTCCGTATGGTCAGAAGCCGCGGCGTGGGGGCCCGGCTTGCCGAGCCCGGCAAGCCGGGCCCCTACGCCATCATCTCCAGCAACAACGCCCGCTGCGCATGCAACCGGTTTTCCGCTTCATCCACCACCGCCGAGTGCGGACCGTCCAGCACCGCGTCATCGATCTCCACGTTGCGGCGGACTGGCAGGCAGTGCATCACAATACCGGCGCCGGCACGAGTAGCCTGCTGGCGCCTGGCTGTCATGCGCCAGTCGCGATAGGGCCCGCGCAGCACCGCCTCGGCGTCGGGCCGGCCGAACGCGCCCAGCGCACCCCACGATTTCACGTACACTGCGTCGGCGTCCGCGACTGCGCCGTCCAGGTCTTCCATCTCCGTCACGGAGCCGCCAGCGTCCGCGGCACAGCGTGCGATCGTGGCCATGTCATCGGGATCGAGTGCATAACCAGGTGGCCGCGCGATCACCACATCCATGCCCATCATCGCGCCGGCGACCGCAGCACTCGCGGGTACGGCGGTCGGCAGCGGCTTCGGGTGCCAGGCCCAGGCGAGCACGAACTTCCTGCGCCGGGTCTCGCCCAGCTTTTCGCGAAGCGTCAGGGCGTCGGCCAGGCCCTGGCAGGGATGCCGCCGGGTACTTTCCATGTTGATGACCGGCCTGGACGAGTAGCGCGCGAAATCGCGAATGATCCGGTCCTGACGCGCTACCTCCCAGGTGCCGCCCTTGGGAAATGCCCTGACCGCCAGCACGTCAGCATAGCGTGACAGGACCCGCGCGGCCTCGATCACGTGCTCCACCGATGTCCCATCCATGACCACGCCATGCTCGGTCTCAAGCGTCCAGCTGCCCTTGCCGGGCTCGAGTATGAGGGCGTGACCACCGTGCAGGAACATCCCGGTCTCGAAGCTCGACCGGGTGCGGAGACTCGGGTCCATGAAGATTGCGGCGAGCACCTTCCGCTCGAGCCCACCCTGCACCTCACCGCGCTTGATCCGGGCGGCAAGCGCCAGCAGTTGCTCGACCCCCTCCTGACCCCAGTCCTCCATGGCCAGGAAGTCGCGACCACTCACGCGATCACCTCCACCAGCGCGGCAATGAGCTGATCAGCTTCGGCAACGGAAAACGAGAGCGGCGGCATGAGCCGGAGCACTTCCGGGTCACTCGAGGTGCCGGTGAGGATGCGCCGCTCAAAGAGCGCGCGCTGCACGTCGGCGGCCGGCCGGTCCAGTCGAAGGCCAAGCAGGAGCCCTCGCCCCTGCACATCCTGCACGCCGGCGCGCCACGCACCATCGCGCAGGCGCTGGCTCACGACGCGCACGTTGTGCAGCAGCGATTCATCGTCCATGACCTGCAGCGTGGCGAGCGCGGCAGCGCACGGCACCGGTCCCCCGCCAAAGGTGCTGCCGAGGTCTCCGACTTTCACCTGCGCGGCGATGGCATCGCTGGCGACGGTGGCGCTGATCGGCAGGCCCGACCCCAGTCCCTTGGCCATGGTGAGCAGGTCGGGAACGACGCCGCAGGCTTCTGCCGCGGTGAAGCGGCCGCTGCGGCCCACGCCGCACTGGATCTCATCGAAGATCAGCATGGCGCCATGCGCCGCCGTGACGCGACGGGCGGCCTGCAGGAACTCGACTGAGCAGTCACGCGCGCCCATCATGCCCTGCACCGGTTCCACGATGAGCGCCGCCACGGTGTCATCCACCAGCTGCTCGAGCGCGGCCGCATTGTTGAACGGCACCTTCGTGGACAGGGGCATGCCCGCGCGGCGGGCGCCAGCTTCGTATTTCTCGCCGTCAGTGACCGACAGGCAGGCGACGGTGCGCCCATGCCAGCCGCCGGCCACCGAGACCATCCGCTGCCGCCCGGTCACCTTCCGCGCCAGCAGCATCGCATTCTCGTTCGCCTCCGCGCCCGAATTGGCGAAGAAGACGCGGGAGAGTGGCGCCGGCATCCGCCGGACCAGCTCCACGGCCAGGCGCTCGCGATTGGGATGCGGCAGGACGGTGGAGTAGAAGAGGAGCGCCGCCGCCTGCTCGCTGATGGCACGCACCACGGCCGGGTGGCTGTGCCCGGTGGCCGCCACGGCGTGGCCGCCGTAGGCATCGAGCCAGCGGTTGCCGTCGTCATCCACGATCCATGATCCGCGCCCCGAGACCGGCTTCACCGGCATCTGCGCATAGACCGGCAGCAGCGCATCAGCAGTGCTGTTCAGCATGGATGGATTCCTACCGCCTCGAGTCCCGCCGTCTCGTCGAGTCCCAGCGCGATGTTCATGGCCTGGATCGCCTGGCCGCCGGCACCCTTGACCAGGTTGTCCTCCGCCACGATGACCTGCAGCTCCCGGCCGTCGTCGGTCATCGCCGCATGGATGAAGGCGTAGTTGGTGCCCACCGCCTGGGTCAGGTCGGGCGCGTGATCCATGATGCGGACGAAGGGACGCCCGGCGTAGGCATCGCGATAGAGCGCCGCGGCCCCATTCGCAAGCGCCGCTTCCGGCTCGGAGAGCCGCACGTGCATCGTGAGATAGATCCCCCGCACAAACGGCCCGCCATGCACCATCAGCCGGGCGTGGGCCTCTTCCCGTCCAGTCCATGCGCGCCAGCTGGCCAGCACCTCGGCCTCATGGCGATGGCCCAGCACCGAGTACGCGAACACGTTGTTGGCGCGCGCGGGATGATGCGTGGTGGGACGCGGATGCACGCCTGCGCCGCTGGAGCCGGTGATGGCAAAGAGCGTGGGCTCGCAGGTCATGCCCGCCTTGGCGATGGGCCAGAGCGCCAGCTGCGCCGCGGTGGCAAAGCAGCCCGGCGCCGCGATCGCGGTGGCGCCCTTGAGGCGCTTGCCCACCACGTCAGCGAGTCCGTAGGCAAACCGGTGCACATAGTCCGGCGACGGATGCGCGCCATAGAACTGCTCGTAGAGCCGGGGCGACTGGATCCGGAAATCCGCGGCGAGATCCACGATCAGCCCGGGGCCGGCGGCAAAGATCTCGCCGATCATCCTGGACGACTCGCCATGCTCCAGCGCCAGGAACAGCACGTCCCGTCCCGCCGCCGCTTCGCCCGGCGTGAGGCCGGCAAAGCGCGCATCAGTGAGCGGCGCGAGGCCCGGATGCACCTCGGCAATCGGTTTCCCCGCCTGGCTCCGGCTGGTGGCGATCACCTCGCTCACGTGCGGATGCTGCAGCAGCAGCCGCAAGAGCTCGCCGCCGGCATAGCCGGCGGCTCCTACGACCGCCACACGAAGGCCCTGGGTCACGCTTCGGCACCTGCTGCCGCAGGCTCGCGCACAGCCATCCACGCATCGAGGCTCTCGCGCACTGCGCCGAGGAGGCCATCGGCGTCGCGCCGGGCGTTGTGGGCCGGCAGCCCCAGCGAGGCCCGGATATAACTGCGACCCACGTCGTTGTCGGTTGCCGGGCCGGTGATGACCGTGACCGGCAACCCGAACTGCGAGCGCATCAGCTCCACCGCTCCCCAGCAGGCCACCGGATCGGGCGCGGCCATGACCCACGCCGCGCCAGCGCCGGCGAGTTCGGCATCGGCCAGGATATCCTGGACGCCGTATTCGCCCAGGATCCCGTCGCCCAGTTCGGCCACGATCACGTCGGGTCGGCCGGCGGCAAGCCGGTTGAACAGGCCCTTGGCGGTAGCGACGGTAATGCCCGGATGCGTGCTGGCGATGCCGACGTCATTGAAGGTGAGCGCCGCCGCGGCGCCGGCATCCTGCATGGAGAGCGCATCGCGCATGAGCGAGACGCCGGTGAGCTTGGCGGCACCCACCCTGAGCCCGCTCCGCGCGAGGCCGCGCACCAGCTCGGTGGCGGCCACCGTCTTGCCCGCGTTCATGCAGGTGCCGGCCACGTACACAACGGGCACGCGGCTCTCCAGGCGATCGGCAGGAGGCACGGCATGATCACGAATGTGCGCGGGACGGCCGACCCGGTCGCCCAGCGCCGGAAAGGTGAGTACGGCGCCCAGCACTTCGGCGTCGAATGGCGGACCGATGTCGGGGTTCTCCGAGGTGCAGCGGCCCAGGATGCCGCCCAGGTTGAGCACCTGGATCACGTCGCCCACGGCGATGTGCCTCGGCACTTCGCCCGCATAGCCGCGGAGCGCGCGCCGCGCGCCCAGCACGCCGGCCAGCACGTCACCCGCGCGCAGCGACACCATGCGTCCGGCCAGGTCCTCCACCGTGTTGTAGCTCGACTTGTCGGTGAGGATGCGGACGGCCAGCACGTAGCCCTCCTGCGCCACGATCCCGTCGCCCACGATCACCTCGGGCGTGAGCTCTGCGTTCCGCGTGCTGGAGGCGATCCGGTCCAGCCGGACGCGCGTGGTCACGACCATGATCCTTCTCCTTCGGCATGTTCCGCCGCGCGGACCGCGAGCAGCGATGGAATGGCGGCCACCCGCGCAAAGTCGCGGGCTTCCTCACCGGTCCAGAGCCGGTTCTCCTCGCCATAGGTGGCGACGGTCGGATCCATCATCGAGAACGGACTCCGCGCGCCCACCACCTGGAAGCGCCCGGGCCAGAGCCGCACGCGCGTTTCACCGCTCACCCGCTGCTGCGAGCTGGTGACCATCGCCTCGATGTCACGGAGCGTGGGGTCGAAGTAGTGCCCTTCGTGCAGGCGATCACCGTAGAAGCGGCCGAGCTGATCCTTCCAGAACGTCTGCCAGCGGGTGAGCACCAGCTTCTCGAGCTCGCGGTGCGCGCCGATGAGCATGAGCGCGGCACCCGCCTCGAAGCCGATTCGTCCCTTGATGCCGAGCGCCGTTTCGCCCACGTGGATGGCGCGGCCAATTCCATAGGATTCGGCGATCTCGCCCAGCCGGTCCACGAGATCGGCGCCGGTGAGCGCGGTGCCGTCGAGGGAAACCGGCGTGCCCGTCTCCCACCCAAGCACCAGCTCCGCCGGCGCGGGAGCGTCGGCCGGCGGCTCGATCAGCTCGGCGGGCGGGCCGGCCCAGGTGTCGTGGGTCCAGCCGCCGCCCCAGGTGGTGCCCCAGAGGCCGCGATTGATGGAATAGGCCGACGCCTTGGCGGGAACCGGAAGATTGCGGGCCTGGAGATAGGCGATCGACTGGTCACGCGTCACGCCCTTCTCGCGGATGGGCGTGATGATGCCGAGCTCGGGCGCCAGCACGCGCAGGGCGATATCGAAGCGGATCTGGTCATTGCCCGCGCCGGTGGATCCATGCGCCACCGCCGCCGCGCCGATCTGGCGCGCGACGTCAATGACCGAGATGGCCTGCTGGGTGCGCTCGGCGGCGACCGAGAGCGGATAGACCTCGCCCCGCAGCACGTTGCCCTGGATCAGGAAGCGCACGAAGCGGTCGAACACCGCAGCACGGGCGTCTGCCTCATGATGCTCCGCGGCGCCGACGGCCATGGCCTGGCGGCGGATGGCCTCGCGCTCAGCGGCCGACGAGCCGCCGGTGTTGACGAAGACGGTGTGGACCTCGTGGCCCGCGTCGCGGAGGACGGGCACGCAGTAGGAGGTATCGAGCCCGCCCGAGAAGGCCAGGGCGACGGTGGAGCGGTTCGTGTGCATAATGCATAATTATGCGAAACGCTGGCCTGTCGCGCAAGGGCGGGCCCGACGCCAGGCGCCCAACGCCGAATGCGTGGCATCGAACGCCAAGCTTAGCGCTCAGCGCTGGAGCCCACGCCCAGCCACCCCAGCACTGCCGCCCGCGCATCGACCGTCCGGCGCACGCCAATCCGCCCAGCCGTGACGCCGGTGCCCCAGGCGCACAGCACCGTCGCCATGTCCGGATCGATTGACGGGAATCCATGGTTGCCGTGCACGCTGGACGCCTCGACCACCGGGCCCGATGCTCGGCTGTCGAGATCGTAGCCCGGCGCCACGCTGAAGTAGAGGTCGCCACCCGCCGGTCCGCCTCGTCCCAGGGAATCGCCCCGGGCCACCCGCCAGGTCCGGGTCACGACCGGCTCACCATCGAGCCCGCGCACCGCGCGCAGGACTCGTTCCACCGAGTCGAGCACGGCAGCGGCATCCTCCGGCTTCACCATGCCGTCACGCCAGCGAGTGCGGTTGAGCATGATGAAAAGTCCATCCCACGCCAGCGCGCGAGTGCCGCGCGCATCCACCCGGCCACTGTCATCTGCCGCGAGGAGTCCTGCCTCGCGCAGCGCGACATTGGGATGAAACACCCGCCAGAGCGGCCGCATGCCGTGGTCGCCGGCAAGCCACAGGCGGGCGCCGGCATCACGCGCGACAAGATCCATCAGCGCGCCGAGGCGCAGGTCGGCCAACTGCCACGCGCGTGCGCGGAAGGGCTGGATAGCCTGGCGCATCTCATCGCTGACGCCAGGCACTCCCTCGCTGGCAAAGCCGAGCCACCGGTGGTCGGCCTCGTCGATGCCGGGGTAGTAGTCGGCCTGCAGCCCTGGGCGGCGGGCATTCCATCCCCACGCGCTGCCGGCCATGAACGCGCGGGTCATGTTCTCCAGCCCATCCAGGTAGCGCCATTCGGCCTCGCCGGACCCGCCGTCAGCGAGCGTGGGGCCGAACGCGCCGCGATCGTAGAGCTCATCCGGCCCATTGCCGACCCAGCCATCGGTCGCGGCGTCGTAGGCCGCACGCATGTCTTCGTGGTTGGCGTGGAGCGCGCTGAGCGCGGGCATGAAGAGGAGGTAGTGGCCGGCATCGGCGCTCAGCGCAAACAGGCGAATCCGTACCCGCACCGTATGGCCGCGCACCCGTACCGGGATGCCGCGCGAATAGTAGCGCGCCAGTGGGCGATCCGTGGGCGAGCTGCGATCAGCGGGCATGGCATCCACCACGACGGCGCGCGCACCGTCGCGCGCCGGCGCCACCGCGAGGCGGGTGTAGCCCGAGTTGCCGATAAAGAGCCCGAAGAGCGAATCCTCGCCCACCTGCCACGCGATCTCGCGCGGCGGGACTTCGCTGACCAATTGCTCGAGGTGGGTCCACGCGCCCATGGCATGCGGACGCGCGCTGTCGGCCGTCAGCACCCGGTCCGGCAGGAGGTGCTCGTCATAGCCATTGATGACCGACAGCGTCGGGAGCGAGAGAGCGCGACGCGCCCGTGCGCTCGCCGCCGCTGATGCCGGCGCACTGGTGTCCGAGGCCGGATAGCCCGGCGCTTCCGGCGACTGGGTGGTCTGGTGCGCCACCACCCGGCGCCCCGCCAGCGCAGCGGTGATCCAGATCGGCTCGGCACGGAGCTGGGTGGCGCGATAGCCGGACGTGCCTTCCGTAATGCGGTACAGCGGTGACGGCAGGAGCGGTACCCGGTTGGCGGTGATGCCGTTCGAGTCGCCATAGACGCCGGTCCAGAGCGAAGCGTGCGAGGCCGCCGTCTTGCTGGGCCACGCCGGCAGGGCGCGGTCAGCGCACGCTCCTCCCGCGAAGAGGCGACGGAAATGCGGTGTGGCCCACGCCGGCACGGTCTCGAGCATCCGGCGTTCGTTCAGTGCGTCGAAGCTCGCCAGGATGGCTCGATGCGAGCTCGGCGCAGGCACGCCGGCTGGTGCGGAATGGCAGGCACTGAGCGCGACGACTGCAAGCAACCAGCGCGACGTCACCATGCCCGCGCTATCGCCTCCACCAGTTCTCCCAGCGCCGCCACGTCCTTGAGATCCGTCACCTCGGCGGGTGAATGTGAATAACGCAGCGGCCAGGCCAGCGGCACGTCCGGCACCCCCCACGGCGCAAAGACAGAGCCGTCATTGCCACCGCTGGTCGCGCCATACTGCAGGGCGATGTCTTTCCGCCTGGCGAGTGCGATGACCGAATCCACCAGCGCCGAGGGCGCCACGTTGCTGTTATCCACTGCCCGGATCACGGCGCCCGCACCGAGAGGCGCCACGCCGTACGCCGTATGCTCGAGCGGCGCATCCGCTGAGACGAAGGTATCCACGGCGTGCACGCGAGCCGCCCGGGTGCCCAGCGCGTCAGCCGCCACCGCGGCACCCTCGAGACCGGTCTCTTCCCGCACGCTCCAGATGAGAATCACCGGATGACCGGGTGGGCTCTGCGCCAGGCGGCGTGCAGCGAGAATGAGCGCCGTGCAGCCCACCCGGTCATCAAATGACCGCCCGGTGGCGCGGGTGCCGGCCAGGCGCTGATATGACTTGGGCATGGTGATGGTATTTCCCGCGGCGATGCCGAGCGCCCGCGTGCCCGCCGCCGAGCCGGTGCCGGGATCGACCCGGAGCGCACCTGGTGTGCGGTCAGGACTGCGTCCCACAGAGTCTCGCGGCATGAACACCGCCGGCACCGGGCCCTTGGCCGTGTGCACCAGCGCGAGCTGTCCCTCATAGAGCGACGGAAAGAATCCGCCCAGGCGCTCGAGGCTGAGGGTGCCATCATCCCTGACTTCCTTCACCTGCCACCCGATTTCATCCATGTGGGCCACGAAGACGGAGGCAGGGCCGTCGCCCCCGAACCGGACCCAGAGACTGCCGGCGCTGTCCGTTTCGGTGTGGAGACCCTTCGGCAGCAGCTGCTTCACTGCGTCGCGCACCGGCCCCTCCGCACCCGATGGACCGTAGGTTTCCACCAGCGTGCGCAGCACCGACTGCGCTTCATCAACCGGAATCCCTTGCGCAGCAAGCGGCGGCGCGAGCAGGAACGATCCGGTCAGGAGAGCGGCCAGGATGGCGCGGCTCATGGCTTTCCTCCGATCCAGTCGCGCAGGCGCGTTTCCAGGGCGGCCACGTCATCGAGCGAAATCGTCTCGACCGGCCATCCATCAAATCGGTCGCGGAGGCGCCAGCGGGTCAGCTTGCCCAGGGCTTCGCCGTGCCGCGGCCGCCGCATCGAATCCGCCTCGACGGCTCGCGGCGCGTCTCCAGCATCCAGCACGACGGTCTCCTCGAACGGCCCAGACACGTTTCCCGCCGTGAGCAGGCCGCGTGCGGCCAGGCCCTGCTCCACCACGAACGCAATCACCACGGTGCCGCGCGGCTTTGCCGACGCCGCACGGACCAGCGCGGCGCATGCGGCGCGCCCGCCGACCGAGGGCGCGGCGACCAGATCCTTCCCGTAGGCCTGGGGCGTTCTTGCCAGCACGAACGGTGTCGTGATGCGGATGCCGAGCGCCGCGACTTCATCGGCGCTGGTGGCACCGACATCGACGAAGGCATCGTCGAACGTGAATGGCTCATCGCTGTTCGACCGGCCGCGCGTCAGGTGTACCGAGCGCACGCCCACGACCCCGGGCACAGGCCCCTTGTCACCCATCAGCACGATGCGCTGGCCTTCGGCATGCTGGTCGAACAGTGGCGGCGTGCGGCCAGGAAGCCGGCGCACCGTGAGATAGCCATCGCTCCTGATGCCACCCACGATCCAGCCCGGTTCGTCCATGGGACATGCCACGAGACGTCGCGGCGTGCCGCGGCCGAGCGTGAGCAGGACATTGCCGGCGCGGTCGCGCACCGCGCCCGGAAGCATCGAGAGCAGCGTGTCCGCGAGCGCCTGTTCGTGGCCAATGGGCGCGGGAATACGGGCCAGCCGGATGAGCGGGTCGGACGGTGCGGCCTGGGCTGCAAGGCGTCCGCCCGCGACACACAGGAGTGCCACGGCGATGAGGGACTGTCGCATGTTGCTCAAGAGTCGAGGGGTCGAGGGGGTCAAGGAATCGAGAGAGTCGAGCGAGTCGAGGGAGTCGAGGGAGTCGAGGGGGTCGAGCTTGAACTCCTCGACCCCTTGACCCCCCTTGACCCCTCACGCGCCGGTATCGAGATCGTGCACGTACGCGGCGCTGCCCCAGCCATCGGGCGTTTCGTCCACGACGCGCCGCAGCAGCTCGATGGCGTCGCTGATGGAATTGGTGAAGGCGTACTCGACGGTCACGGGGGCCGGTTCGCCGTCTCGCGTCTCCGGAAGATAGGCAACGAGGAAGCGGTCGATGACAGCAGGTTGAAGGTCGGGGTGGTCGGAGAAGGGAAGGCCGTGTCGCCGTTCAGTTTCGTGCAGGATGCGCTCGGCAACCAGCAGGCGCTCCTGCTCGAGGGCAATGGTGGTCATCACATAGTCCCTCATGCGGCCGGGCCGGCGTGTGGCAGGACGCCGGCGACTGATTGGATAATGGTCGGCGCCACTACCGGTGCGGGCCACGACCCCGCCCGGTGCCGCCACCACCATATTGGGCACTCGCGCTGGAAACGTCAGAGAAGAAAAACCGAAGGGCCGCGAAATCTCGACATTCTGCACGGGACGTGTATCTTATTACCCGGCGGGGAAACCCTTGTCGTCATGCCCTTTGCGTGATTCCAAGCTGACCGTTCCCCCGGCGTTCCTTGGCGGCATGGCAGGGCGGTGTGGCTCACGAACGTGAGACTCCTCACCGCGAAGCATCAGTGGGCGGCGCAGATTGCGGAAGCACTGATCAAGGGCGGGCGTGTCCGCCACGGTTTTCAACTTTTCCAGCGGAGTGCATGATGAAGCTTCGAGGCCTTGTACTGTCGGGGCTGCTGGCGGTGCTGTTCGCGCCCGCGGCCAGTGCCCAGGGGTCGGGCACGGTGGAGTTCGGGCTCTTTGCCCGCAAGAACTGGTTCGGTGACAGCTATGGTCTGGCAAACCGTACCGGCGGTGGCCTGCGCCTCGGTATCTTCCCCATCAATCAGATCGAGCTCGACATCAGCGCCGCCTACACTCCGACGCGGTATGCCCATCGCGACGGCCGTGTGGATGCGTTGAATGCGGCGGCCGAACTGCTGGGGCACATTCCCATGGGACAGCACGCCGCCATGTTCCTCGGCGGGCGTTACGTGTTCAACAAGTACTGGGACCGTGGCAACGACATCCCTGGCATCAGCGCCGAGGGTGATGAGTCCGGGCCGGGCGCCATCGCCGGCTTCCGCTTCGGGCTGGGCAGCCGCCTCTCGCTCCGCCTGGACGGCACCCTCGACTTCATGGGCCTGATGGGCGACCCCAACTTCGCCCTCAATTCCGCGCCGGACACCACCGACCAGCACTGGGGCTTCACCGCTGGTCTCTCCTGGCTCTTCGGCAACAATGCCGGCGTCGGGCGCGTCGGTGATGCCGACAAGGACGGTGTCAAGGATGACATCGACCAGTGCCCCGACTCGCCGCGTGGCAGCGCGGTGAACGCGTCGGGTTGCCCGCCGGTCAACCAGGATTCCATCAATGCGGCGCAGGCTGCTGCGGCCCAGGCTGCGGCTGCCAAGGCCCGCGAAGATTCGATCGCGGCCGCTGAGCGTGCCCGCGCCGACTCCATCGCCGCCGCCGAGCGTGCCCGCGCTGATTCCATCGCTGCCGCCGAGCGGGCTGCGGCCCAGGCTGCGCGCGACAGCGCCGCCATGGCTGCCGGCATCAGCGAGGCACAGATCCAGGCCCTGCGCGACAGCCTCAACAAGCTGACCGCCAGCGCCAACGCCAACGTCACCCTGCCGGGCGTCAACTTCGCCACCGGCACGGCGACGCTGACCCAGAGCTCGCGCTACATCCTCGATGAAGTGGCGGCCACCCTGGCCGAGAATCCGGACGTCCGGGTCGAGGTCGCGGGCCACACCGATAACACCGGCCCCCGTGCGCTCAACGAGCGTCTCTCGCTCCAGCGCGCCGAGTCGGTGCGGAACTACCTCATCAGCAAGGGCATCTCCGCTGACCGCATGACGGCCAACGGCTACGCCTGGGATCGTCCGGTGGCGTCCAACTCGACCAAGGCTGGCCGGGCCCGGAACCGCCGTACCGAGCTGGTGCGCCTCCAGTAGTTCGTCCTCCCCGCACCGCGGGACTCGAACCGCCCTTCGGCTGATGCCGGAGGGCGGTTCGCTTTTCCGGTCCGTGCTTGGCTACCTTTGCGTTGGTACCTGCGCTGGAGCGATTCCATGTTCGCAAAGTGCGCCCAGGCTCTCATGACGCTGGGCATCACCGCCATTCCTCTCGCGGCCCAGCAGCCACATGCCATCGAGGTAGGTCTCTTTGGCCGCGTCAGCCACTACTCTGACGACATCGGCCTGGATGATGCCGCCGGCATCGGGGCGACCGCGGGCTACTACTTGTCCCCGGTGCTGTCCGTCGATGCCGATGCCTCCTACTCCAGCAGCAATCTTGGAGCGCTCGAGGGCTCGCTCCTGCCCATGCACCTGCGCATCCTGCTCAATCTCCCCTTTGACAATGCGATTTCACTCTTTGCCGGAACCGGGCCGGTGCTGGAGATTTACGGCAAGGACCTTTCGGCAACGAATGCGGGGCTGGGCACTACGGTCGGCGCGCGGTTCGGCATCACGTCACAACTCATGATCCGGGCAAGCGGCACCTGGGACTGGATGACCATTACCGAAGCGGACGCGCCCACCTACGCCAACCTCGGCGCCACGCTGGGCATTTCATTCTTTCCCGGACGATCCGGCGGACCGGCCGCCGGGGGCGATGAAGATGCGGATGGCGTGCGCAACGCCGACGATGCCTGCCCGGGTTCGCCGCCTGGCTCGCTGGTGGACGCCACTGGTTGCGTCGCGCGGAGCGACACGGACAAGGACGGCGTGATTGACATCAACGACGCCTGTCCCGATACGCCAGCCGGCGCCCGGGTCAATGCGAGCGGGTGCCCGGCGAGCGCGTCCGACCGGAAATGATCAGTACCACGCCGGCGATGATGACCGCGGAAGCCGCGAGTTCGCGGCCGCCGAAGGGCTCCGAGGCCAGCAGCCAGCCGAGCAGCACCGCCACGACGGGATTGACGTACGCATACGTGGAGACGCGGCCGGCGGGAGCAACGCGCAGCAGCCACGTGAACGCGCTGTAGGCCACCAGCGAACCAAAGACGATGAGATAGCCGAGGCCGAGCAGGGAGCGAAGGCTCGCGCCGCTGGGAACGAAGCCGGACCACTCGCCACCCAGGCTTCCTGCCGCGATCAGCAGGACCCCGCCGGCGAGCATCTGGACGGCGGCGGAAACGGCACCGGATTCGGGCAGGGTGAGCGAACGCGTCATGACCATGGCGTAAGCCCAGACGAGCGCCGCCACCAGAATGACTCCGGCGCCCAGCAGGTCCACGGCCTCTTCATGGCCACCCGGGAGCATCAGCAGGACGACGCCGATCAGGCCGAGGGCCAGGCCGGCATAGACGGCGGGACGCACGGCAGCTTGGCTCCCGCGGAGTCGCTCGATCAGCACCGTCCAGAAAGGTGTAGTCGCAGCCAGGACCGCCGCGAGCCCGGACGGGACGCGAGTCTCGGCCCAGACCAGGCCGCCGTTACCGATAAAGAGGAACAGCGCGCCGAGGAGGGCAGCGTCGCGCATTGCGCGCGCGCCGGGGCGTGGTGCTCCACGCGCGCGCGCCCAGGCGTAGAGGATCGCGCCTGCCACGAGAAACCGTGTCCCGGCCATGAGCAGTGGCGGAATGGTCTCGATGGCAATGCGAATGGCAAGGTACGTGGAGCCCCAGACAACATAGACGATCCCGAAGGCACCGAAGAGCAGCGTGCGGGAGGGGTCGGAGCGATGCATACGCCGCGGATGATAGCGACGGCGGGCCGCCTGTGCTACGCAGGTGCGCCGCAACGACAAGGACACGCATGATCATGGATCCGGCTGCGGTCACGCGGCTACAGGAAATCGGAGGGCCAGCCCTGGTGCGCACGCTCGTGCGGCTGGTCCTGGAAGAACTGCCCTCCCGCCTCGCGCGCGTCGAGGCCGCTGTCACGGCGCGCGATGCCGCCGAGCTGGCGCCGGCGGCCCACAGCCTCATCTCGACCACCGGTAACTTCGGTGCGTTCCAGGTTTCGGAGCTGGCACGCCGCATCGAGCTCGCGGCGCCGGCAGGACAGTGGGACACCCTTGGTGTCGATGCCGCGGAGCTCGTCATGCGCTGCCGGCAATTTCTCCAGGAACTCGAGGAAGTGCGAATGCGAGTGGATGGTGACGCGAGTGGCTGACGAGCCGGTCTCCTACGCCCGCCGTGTCGGGCTTTTCTCCGGCGTCATGCTGGTGATGGGCGGCATCATCGGCGCGGGCATCTTCCGGAATCCGCAGGTGGTGGCACAGCGGGTCCTGACGGCACCACTCACGCTCGGCGCCTGGATCCTGGGCGGCGCCATCGCGATGATCGGGGCGCTGGTCTTCGCCGAGCTGGGTGCCCGGGCGCCACGCGCCGGCGGGCACTACGTGTACATCCGCGATGCGTTCGGCGGGTTGCCCGCCTTTCTCTACGCGTGGGCGCTGCTGCTCATCATCGGCACCGGCGCGATCGCCGCCGTGGCCGTCACCTTCTCGGATTACCTGCTCTCGCTGCTGCATGCACCGGTGAGCTGGAGGGTCCCGGTCGCGGGCGGCGCCATCGTCCTGCTTTCCGTCATCAACTATGTCGGGGTGCGCTGGGGAGCGGTGACGCAGAACGTCTTCACGGTGCTGAAGCTGCTGGCGCTCGCCATCATCATTGCCGTGGGCGCGGGCTCGATCCTGGGACTGCTGCCCGCACCCGCCGCCGCGCTGCCCGAGCCCGCGGCGCCCCCCTCGCTCGTCCTGGCGATCGGAGCGGCCCTGGTGCCCGTGCTGTTTTCCTATGGCGGCTGGCAGCAGACCAACTTCGTCGCGGAGGAGATGATTGCGCCGGAGCGGAACCTGCCCAGGGCACTGATCATCGGCGTGGCCGGCGTGGTGCTGGTGTATACCCTGGCCAATGTCACCTACCTGCATGGCCTCGGGGCCGCCGGCCTGGCGGCGTCCGAGGCGCCGGCATCGGATGCGATGCTGGCGCTGGTGGGCCCGGTGGGAGGAACCATCGTGGCGCTCGGCATCGTGCTCTCCACCTTTGGCTTCCTCAACCTGGTGATCCTCGTGAGTCCGCGCGTCTACCAGGCCGTCGCGGCAGACGGCCTCTTCTTCGCGCGCTTCGCCCGGCTGCATCCGCGCTATCGCACACCGGCCGCGGCCATCGTCGTGCAGGCGGTCTTGGCACTCCTGCTCGTCCAGACCAACCGCTATGGCCAGCTGCTCGATTACGTCGTGTTCGCGGACTGGATCTTCTTCGGCCTCGCGGCAGCGGCGCTGCTTGTCTATCGCGGCCGCGAGCGTGCAGGGCTGCCCTCGGGCGACGCCGGGTACCGAATGCCCGGCGTCCCGGTGCTTCCGCTGCTCTTCATCCTGGCGGCAGCCTATGTGGTGGTGGGCTCGGTGGCATCGAACCCGGCCAATGCATTGCGGGGCGGGGCGATTCTGGCGTTGGGGGTGCCGGTGTATGCGTATTGGAGGGTCGTGAGTCGCAAATCGTAAGTCGTTCGGCGTTCGGCGTTCGGCGCTTAACGTACGACTTACGGCTCGTCCGGCTTGGGATCATCCGCTCTTCGAAATCCCGGTATCGAGAAGCGCCGCCTCGGTGGAGAGAGTGGCTCCGGCGCGGGCGGCAGCACGTGCGCGAGGTACTCCTCCTGGTACATCCGGATCAGCTCGAAGAAGTAGGAGATGGCCAGCGGGCCGATGAGCAGCCCCAGCAGCCCGAAGTAGGCGATGCCCGCAAAGGCACCGATCACCGTGATGAACGGATGGATCCGGGCGTAGCGGCGATAGACCCAGGGCCGGATCAGGTTGTCCACGCCGCCGACCCCGAAGATGCCCCAGACTGTCAGGAGAATGGCCGCGAGCAGCCGCCCCTGCAGGTAGAGCACGACCACCGCCGGCACCCAGATGAGCCCGCTGCCCACCACCGGCAGGATGGCGAAGAGCGTCGTCATCACTCCCCAGAACAGCGGATTGGCCAGCCCCGCCAGCTTGAACGCCAGGCCCAGCAGGGCGCCCTGCACCGCCGCCGTAAGGAAGGTCCCGATCAAGGTGGAGATGGTGACGTCCTTGAACCGCTTGCGCAGCGAATCGGCATTCTCGGCGCTGAACGGGACAAAGGGCCGGATGCGGGCCCAGGAACGCTCCGGCGAGCGCAGCAGGTAGTAGAAGCCGAAGAACGCGATCGTGAGCTGCAGCGTGAGCCGCGTGGCCGAGCCCAGGATAGCGAGCGCCGCCGGGCCGGCTCGGCTCAGGAGTTGCGAGCCGATGTTCCGGAATTGCTGGCTGAGCTGCTCGCCCACATCATATGGGCCGATGCGAATGCTGGTGAGACGGTCCAGCAGCGGGCTGTTCACCACACTGCGAAGCATCTCCGGGCCCTGGGTGGCCACCAGCGAGACGATGGATGCCACGGGGCCGGCAATGACCAGCAGCGCCACGATGATGATGAGCCACGTGGCCAGCGGCGCCGGCAGTCGCCGTGTCAGGAGTCGGTACAGGGGGGCGAACGTCACGTAAAGCACTGGCGCGCCGATCAGCCCCACGGCGAAGGGCCACAGCGCAACGGCCAGGGCCACCCCCAGGATCACGATCAGGCCCGCGGCCCGCTGCTTGTCCGTATCGAAGAACGCCATGAGGCATGAGTGTAGGCGGATTGGGGGCTGGCCGCCAGCGGAGGGGGTCGCAAGTCACACCACCTGCGACCTGCGACCTGCGACCCGATTCAAACCAACAGCCACCAGCCGGCATCCAATCAACGTGCACGCCCTCGCCGCCCGTCTCGAATTCGCCGCGCCCGGCGTCCAGCCCTCGGGCGTGGCGGACCTGCCGCTGCGCCGGGCGCAGGCTGGCGATCATGATGCGTTCGCGCTGCTCTATCGCGCCCACGTGGCGCGCGTTTACGGGCTCTGCCTCCGGCTCGAGGGCGACAGCGTGCGGGCCGGCGAGCTGACCCAGGACGTCTTCGTGCGAGCCTGGGAGCGGCTTCGCACCTTCCGGGGCGAGAGCAGTTTCAGCACATGGCTGCATCGTCTCGCCGTGAACGTGGTGCTGAGCGACCGACGCTCCGCCTTCCGCCGCGCTCGGCGCCTGCTCAGTACGGACGCGCTGGAACGCTATGAGCGCGCCGATGCGCCCGAACCGTCCGGCTCAATGGACCTCGACGCAGCGATCGCACGGCTGCCGGCCGGTGCTCGCACCATCTTCGTCCTGCACGATGTCGAGGGCTACACCCATGATGAAATCGCGAGCCATGCCGGCATTGCCGTTGGTACGTCCAAGGCGCAGCTCTTCCGGGCCCGTCGGCTTCTGAGGGAGATGTTGAGCGCATGAACTGTGATGCCTGCCGGGATCATCTCGACGACTACGTCGCAGGCCGGCTCTCGCCGGCCGAGCGCGACGCAGTCGAGGAGCACGCCCGCACCTGTGACACCTGCCGGGCCGATGTCGGGGCCGCCCGGACGCTGGCTTCTCCCGTGGCCGCGCTCAGGCGTGAGATCGAGCCGCCCACCAACCTGTGGCCCGGCGTGGCGCGCCGCATCCACCCGGCGCCGTGGCGGCGTCGCGCAATTGCCATCGCAGCGGTGCTGCTCCTCATGGCGGGCTCCTCTGCAGTCACCGCCGTCCTGCTCGAGCGCAGGAGCGCACCCTCGGCCGGCAGGAGCGGCCAGGCCGTCGCGGAAATCATCGAGGCGCAGTATGCACCGCGGATCGAGGCCCTGAATGCCCTGCTCGCGCGTGAGCGCGCCGCACTGGACCCTGCCACGGTGGCCACCATCGAGCGCAACCTCGCGGTGATCGACCGCGCCATCACCGAGTCACGCGAGGCGCTGGCAAGGGATCCATCTGATCCCGACCTGCGCGCGCTCTTCCGCACCAGCCAGGCGCAGCGGGTCGCCCTGCTCGAGCAGGCAACCCGCATCGCGCGGGAGCTGTGAGAATGGGCGTCCGCTGGGTGGCCCTCCTCGCCATAGTCTCCGCGACACCGCTCGCGGCTCAGGAAACGGTGACGCGGGTCGTGCCGGCAGACCCCGATGTGTCGCTCCGGATCTTCAACCTGGCCGGCAGCACCCACATCATGGGCTGGGACGGCGACAGCGTGCGCGTCCGCGCCACGCTTCCCAAGGGGGCCGGGCGCTTCTTCATCGGCGGGGCGCACGCGGGGATCAAGCTGGGCGTGGAGGCGGAGGAGCGGCTCGACGCCCCGGGCGCCCAGCTGGAGATCGCGGTGCCTCGGCGGGCACGGGTGTGGGTGAAGGCGGCGTCGGCACGCATCACGGTGGAAGGCGTGACCGGCGAGCTCGATCTGGCCAGCGTGAGCGGCGATATCCGTGTGTCCGGCGCGCCGCGCGTCATTACCGCGGAATCCATGGATGGAACCATCGAGGTGCAGGGCGACGTCGCCATCACGCGGGTCAAGACCGCCGATGGCCCGATCCGCATCAGCGGGCCCGGCGGCGACCTGACCGTATCCAGCGTGAGCGGTGCCATCCTGGTCCGGGCATCGCGCGACATCATCTCGGCCCGCATCGAGAGCGTCACGGGCCGCGTCACCTTGGAAGGCCCTGTGAGCCAGGAGGGTAACGTCGATATCCAGACCCACGAGGCTCCCATCACGCTGGCGTTGCCCGGCAACCAGGGCGCCACGCTCGACATCGTTGCCTTCAGCGGCAAGGTGATGAACGGATTTCCGGATGCGAGACGCACGGCGTCCCCAGGACAGCCGGTGCGCTACGTCCTGCGCGATGGTGGAGCACGCATGACGGTGCGTTCGCTGAAGGGCGGCATCACCGTCCGGCGACTCGACCGGGCGAGTTCAAACGCTCCGTGAATGGACGGCGTCGAATGGGCATGTGAACCCATTCGCGCCCCTTCACCGGAGGACACCATGTCACGCACACCGCACCCTGCCCTGCTGGCCACCCTGATGCTCGCCCTGGTCGCCACCACGGCCTCCGCCAAGCCTCCCTGGGTCTCCATCGAACTCCCCGCAAACCCGATGAACCGGAGCATGCACGGCGCCTTCCTGCTGGTGCACAGCTATCACGTGGGCCAGATGGCGCCCATCCCGCTCACGGGGACAGCCACTGGCGTCGTGAACGGCAAGCGCCAGGTCATCACGCTCACCTTTGACCGAACCGATGTCACCGGTGTCTCTGCGCTCCGCCAATCCTGGCCGGCCGAGGGATCGTGGGTGCTCGCGATCAATGCCGGAGGCGACAGCGGGCCCACGGCGCTCGTGAGCATCGCGAACGGCGTGGTGCAGAAGGTGGACGTGCCGACCCAAACGAAGGATGGATTCACCACCGGCCGGAAAGTCACGCAGGGGGACGTCGAACAGGCGCTTCGGGCGCTGGCGGTGGCAGATGAGGACGCGCCCACCGACGGCCGGATTGCGGCGCTGGCACTGGCGCTTGCGGGGTTGGGAGTGGTGGTGGCGAGGAAGCGGTAGGTCGAGGGGTCGAGGGGTCGAGGGGTCGAGAAGTCGAGGCGGCGAAGGTG
>DASTFH010000092.1:0-48921 GCA_035708725.1 Gemmatimonadales bacterium
GCTAACCATTTGGCTTGCCGGCTCGTTCGTGGTCGAAATGGTTATGTTGCGGAGAGAGAGCGCCGAGGTGAATCTCCGGCAGCGAGAAGTTGATGTGATTCGCAGGTTTCTCCAGAATGGCGCCTAACCAGCGCTTGCAGCAGACAGGGCGGCAGCCTCCGTTGGAATGATCAATTTGCTGCGGCTGCCGCCCTGCAGCTGAAGCGCCTGTCGTTAGGTGGTTTCCATATGGCCCAGATGCCAGACTGGCTTCCGGAATTCGTGCACGAGATGACGGAGCGCGAACGCCTCATGCGCGGTGACACGGCTTGGCTGCAAGAGAAGGCCGGGATGACCCTGTTCGGCACGATCGGCCGTGAGGCCATCCTTCGGCTGGATGGCAGTGTCTGGTGGTACGAGGCGGTCGATTGGGAGCACTCAGACGAATACGTCTGGCGCCTGGCCACAGCTCAGGAGGCGGCCGGTGCGTTGAAGGACGGCGCTGCACGGCACCCAAGGCTCCTCGCGTTGATTCCGTCGAACCCCAGCGGCACGGCCTGCCCCAGCTGTAAGGGCTCGGGCGAATTGACGCGCGATGGCGGCACCTTCCCAGGTGTGTGGTGCCCAACGTGCTCCGGGGTCGGCTTCTTGGTGAATGAAACCACCTAACATGCAAATGCAGCAGCCGGGGCGGCGTCCTCCGTTGAACTGATCGATTGGCTGCGGCCGCCGCCCCGCCGCTGAAGCGCCTGGCGTTAGACCTCAGCCGGGATTGCTTGCGCTCGCCCCGGCCGGACACCAGATTGGATCCATGACTTCGCCCATCTTTGACTTTTCCCATCTGACCCCGGAGGAGCGGATTCAGCTCGCCGAGGATCTGTGGAACAGTCTCGAGCCTCGGGAAGAGGCGCTGGACCCCGAACTCAAGGCGGAGTTGGAACGGCGCCTGGAGCTCCATCGGCAGGACCCTGGCCGGGGGCGACCCGCCGAAGACGTCCTGCGAGAGATCGAGCAGCGCGGCCGATGACGCCGCGCTTTCTCGTTGAGCTGGAAGCCGCCACCGACCTCGACGACGCCTTCACTTGGTATGAGCGTCGCCTCCCGGCCCCTCGGGAGCGAGTTCACCCGGGCCGTGCGGGCGACGTTTGCCGCCATTCAGCGGCAGCCGGAGAGCTATGCGCGCGCCCACGAAGAGATTCGGCGAGCACATGTGCGGCGCTTCCCATTTGCCGTCTATTTTGTCATAGAACCGGAACAGATAGCGGTCATCGCAGTGGCGCATACCCGGCGTCATCCGCGACGTTGGCAATCGCGGCGCTGAGGTCTAACCCGCGCTTGCAGCGGACGGGCCGGCCGCGGGCCAGAACTCCCTGCTCTGCTTGCGCCCGTCCGGCCGAAGCGGAACATTGATTTGCGTCGGGCACCGGGCCCGCCGCTGAGTTGCGTGTCCGTGAGCCCCTGCGCCGTTCGCGCGGCACCTTGAGCGCGGAACGTCAGACGGAAACACGGCATTCATCTCACTGGAGCGTTGGCAGCAGACCAATGAGGGACGAGGTGCTCGTGTGGCCAGTGAACACAAAGTTGGTTCGGATGAAGCCCGGAAGGTTGGCGGGACACTAGGTGTCGATTGGAAGAAGGTCGACCTGGAGCAGTTCCGCCGCGGCCTTGAAGTTGAGTTGGAGCATGGTGCGCGGGATCCAGAGACTAATGTGACGAATGACGATCTCAGCCTCACGGGAAAGATTGCCTGGGCGCATCTCAAGGAGTTTCCGGACTACTATACCCGCTTGGACAAGCTCGAAGCCGAGGCAGACGCCTACTGGACTTCGCGTCGCTGAGTGACGCCTGAGCCGCGCATGCGGCCGTCAGGCCGGGGCGAGTCGGCCCTCCGCGGACGGGCGTCGCGCCCGCGATCCACCGGCATGGAGCCGGCCAACTGGGCTTCGTGACAGGCAATGGCCTGGCGCTCCGGGGCATCCAGCGGGGCCCGCTTGACCTCGTCGCCGCTCGGACCCACTGCTGGCGAGGCGCGTTCGCCGCTGAAGCGCTTGCCGTGAGCCAGGGACGACGATGATTTCAGGGAGAGATGAAGGAGCCGTGGTTTGTCCTCGCAGCTGGAGACAAGCTGGTGAGTTATCCATGCCAGCATGGATCGATCTCACTCTCCAGCGTTACGATCCCGTCCGCCCCGATGCCCGCTGGGTCGCCGAGGTCATTGACGATGTGCGAGACGTGCTGGTGACGCATCTCGAGCGGGGGAATGGGTGCGTGCGGCCGGCCTGACACGCACTTGCGGCCGACGAGGCAGCTGAAGAATCGGGATGGCCACGATTGGGGCATCTTCAGCGATTTTGCCCACCATGTCACAAGCAGCCTCTCTCGTTTCATCACTGCCGCCTACGAGGCGTGCGAGCAGGCACGGGCGACGGCCCTGGCGGTCCGATTGCTGACCGACATCGAGGTTCCCCAGCCGTTTGCCGCCGACCACGACGTCAGGTCACATGTCCAGGCGTTGCGCGACAAATTCGCACAGATTCCGGGTGCACACTCGCCGACGTCTCTCGACCAGATTACCAGCCTTGTGATTGAGGCGGAGTTTGCCCCGGATCAAGCTCGGGTCGAGGAACGACGCCGCATGATGGCTGCAGTTCCGGTGTACTCCGGTCATCACCCCGTCTACCGGTATACGGTGTCCCTGCGCCTGGCTACCGGCCGCGCACTGACTGTCACCAGCCAGGATCCGTGACCGCACAGCCGCCCAACCAGCGCTTGAGGCTGGCGCCGCCTGGCCGCGAAGACGACGGTCACGTCCGAGCGCGCGCCCGGAGATCGGCAAGAGGATCGCTCCGATCCCCGCGAATCCCGTCGCCGGATCGGCGAACACGGAGCAGACTGCCAAGCCCCGAAGCGGAGATCTATTGTACTGGCGTCAGCCGACGGCCTGACCCGCGTTCGCAGCTGGCGGGCGGCACCCTCCACTACCGCGACTCCAGGAATTCGGACGCAAATTGTATCAGCGCCGCAGAACCGAGAATGGAGAGGTGGGTCGTGTTCGGGATGATCGCGAGGCGGCTTGGCGATCGCAGCGATCCGTCCAGGCCGGCGTCACGTTGCCCGCCGCCCAGGAACCTGTAAAACTCCACGATGTGCTCCGGACGAATCGCGTCGGCATCCGCAAAGATGAGCAGTGTCGGCGCCTTGATCCCCGCCACCGAGGCCGACCAGTCATAGCGCCGATTGGCGAGCTCTCCAGTCTTCCTGAACACGGTTTCCCAGTTCACGGCGGGATACAGCGATGCGAGTGGTGTTTGGCGCACGTCGGCCGCGATCATCGGCGCCACCGATGGCATCTGCGCGAACGCCTGGAGGACTTCCGGGTAGTAGCCATCTGTTCCAAACGCGGCCGCGATCACGATCAGCCTGTCGACCAGCTGGGGATGCCGGATCGCCACCTGCAGCGCGACGAGTCCGCCGCTCGAGTACCCCATCACGCTGGCCTTCGTGATGCCGAGCTGACCCATCAATTCGGCGACATCATCGGCAAACACCTCGAACGACCACGGCCGGCTGCTATCCTTGCTCAAGCCATGGCCCTGGAAATGGACCGCGATGACCTTGTGCGCCTTGGCCATTTCCGCGAGCGGCGCACCGTACATCTCCGACGGGGTGACGCCCCCGTGCAGCATGATCAGCGGCGGGCCGTCCCCGTGTACCTCGTAGTACAGCTCCACCCCGTTAACCCGGGCATATCCCCTGGATTCTGGTGTGCGCATGGCTTGGGCTCCCGCCGTGGTCGTGCGCGCGGACAGGGCGACGGCCGCGGCAACGAGGATCAGCAATCGTGGGGACGTTTTCATGGGCTGCCCAGGGTGATGAGCAGCTCGTCCAGTTGATCAAACGTCTCGATGAGGGCCTCGGCTGCGCCAGTGCCAGCAGCTTCGAGCGCTTCCTTCGTCGGATAGCTCTCCACCAGCGTCACCAGCGTCTTGCCTTCCTTGTCCGCAAAGGTCACGGTGGTGAGGGAGCCGCCGTCGCCGCCTTCCTCATTGGTCCATGCCAGACGCGAATGCGGCTTCACCTCGACATACGTGCCGAAGAACGCGACCGGCTCGGGAACGGCGTCGAATACGAGCCGGTACTTGCCCCCGACCCGGGCATCCAGCTCGCAGGATAGCAGGGTCATCCCCATTGATCTGGGCACCCACCAGCGCCGGAACAGGTCCGCCTTCGTGAATGCCTCGAATACAATGCGCGCCTGGCCATTGATGATCCGCGTGACAACCACTTCACGGTCCGACTTCCGTTCCACCGTGGTGCGATGCTTCACGGGCCCGGGCTCACGTCCGCTTCTTGCGTTCATCGCGCCGCTCCTGTCGTGTGAGTTCCTCGACAACCCTGTCCAGCTCGTCGAAACGCGCGTCCCAGAGCTGGTGGTACCGCTTGATCCATGCCGCCTCCTGCTCCAGCCGGCGCCCGCCGAGCGTGCACGTCCGCACCCGCCCGACCTTTTCCGTGGCGACAAGCCCCGCCTGCTCCAGGACACCAACGTGCTTCTTCATGCCCGTGAGGGTCATCCCGAAGGTCTCGGCGAGCTCCGTGATGGACGCGTCCGCACGCCCGAGCCGCTCCAGGATGCCGCGTCGGGTGGGGTCCGAGAGCGCGGCGAACGAGGCATCCAGGTGGGCGTGTCTTAACTGAACCATATGGTTCAGTATATGATTGTGACGCCGTGTGCGCAAGGGGAAGCGGGTCGAGGGCCGCGGCTCGGTGTTGCGCGCGCCGATTCCAGGCTCATTATTTGAGCCGCGCCATGTGCCTGTCGTCACCCTGGGGAGAGCATCCTGATGATCAAGCGCGCGTTCAGTGCCGTGTGGCTGGCATGTTGTGGCCTGCTGCTGCCGGTCACGCCTTTCGGTTCCCACCCCTCCCCCATCGCTGACCCCACCGCGCCCTCCGACAGCATCAAGGTGATACTCCTCGGCACCGGCCTTGGTCCGCCCATCAACCTTCGGCAATACGGGCCGAGCACGCTGGTCGAGGCGGCCGGGCAGCGCTTTCTCTTCGATTGCGGACGAGGGGCCACGATCCGGCTTGCGCAGGCGGGCGTCCCGGTGGGGACGATCACGCGCGTCTTCCTGACGCACCTGCATTCCGACCACATCATCCAGCTCCCCGATCTCCTGCTGGCCGGGTGGCCGCTCCGCCGCGCGACGCCACTCGAGGTGTGGGGGCCGGCCGGCACGCGCGCCATGATGGAGCACATGCTGCAGGCGTTCGACTTCGACATCCACATGCGCCGCGACGTCGACGAGCATCTCCCGGCGGCCGGCATCAGGGTGGTGAGTCACGACGTCGGGGAAGACACGGTATTCAATGAACATGGCGTGACGATCACCGCGTTCCTTGTTGACCACGGCCCGGTGCGTCCCGCGCTCGGCTACCGCGTCGATTATGGCGATCGCTCAGTCGTGCTGTCCGGTGATACGCGCGTGTCAGAAAACCTGATCCGGCACGCGAAGGGCACCGACGTACTCATTCACGAGGTCATTGACCCGGACGCGCTTCGCGCGCGGCCCGACCGCCCCAGCGCCGACGTGGTCGCGGCGATCGTCGCGCACCATACCACGCCGGAACAGGCCGGCGAGGTGTTCCGTCGTGTGGCGCCCCGGCTCGCCGTCTACTCGCATGCACCCGACACCGAACAGGTGCTCGCAAAGACACGGACGACATACACCGGGCCCCTGGAGGGACCGGAGGATCTGCTCACGATCGTGATAGGCGAAGAGATTTCGGTGCGGCATGCGCCGCACGGCGGGTACTGACCTGGGCGGTCAGGCGCGTCGGTGGCCCATCGCCGCGTAGACGCCGCGAAGGAGCCGCTCAGGCGAGAACGGCTTTTCGATCAGGTCGACATCTGGCGCGGCGGCTTCGATACGCTCGTGCTCCTCGAGCCGCCCGGTCATGACCAGGATGGGCAGCTCTGGCCATCGGGCCCTCAGCTGCCGGGCCAACGTCGCGCCATCCAGCCCCCGCATCACGAGGTCCGTCAGCACCAGGCCTGGAGGCCCGTGCCGGCTCACCAGATGCATGGCCTCGGATCCATCCGCCGCTTCCAGCACCCGGCAGCCACTGGTCTCGAGCGTCCGGCGCGCAAGCTCCCGAACGGCGGGCTCGTCGTCCACCACGAGCACCGTCCCTCCCGCCAGCATGCCGGAGCCGTTCTCCGTGGGGAGGCTCGCCGGCGCGCGGGGACCCACGGCCTCAAGCAGGGGAAAGTAGAGGGTGAACCTGGTACCAGCCCCCGGCGTCGTGTCCCAGGCGACGTAACCCCGGCTTTCCTCGAGAAGGCCGGCGACGGTCGGCAATCCCAAGCCGGTTCCCTGCCCGACCGGCTTGGTTGTGTAGAACGGCTCGAAGATGTGCGCCGCCGTCTCCGGGTCCATGCCTGTCCCAGTGTCGGCCAGGGACAGCAGCCCGTACCGGCCAGGAGGAACGGGCTGGCCGCCCACCTGGTCCCGGAGACCCTCGCCAACGACCTCCGCACGGGTGGCCACGGTCAGTGTCCCGCCCGCAGGCATGGCATCCCGGGCGTTGAGCACCAGGTTCGTCACTATCTGCTCGAGGTACTGCACATCGGCCTCGATGCTCTCCGTACAGCCGTAACGCGTCACCAGAAGATGGTCGGCGCCGAGGAGTCGCTCGATCATGGGCGTCATGGCAGCAACGGCAACATCGAGGACTACGGGTTCGGGTTTCGGCGTGACCTGACGGCTGTAGGAAAGCAGCTGCCGAGCCACCGATGCCGCGCGATCGGCGGCGCGCTGAATCTGCATCACATCGGGCAGGTGATCCCCGGACAGCCCCGGGTCCTGCAGCAGGAAATGGCTGAACCCCAGCACGACCGTCATTGCGTTGTTGACTTCGTGTGCCACGCCGCCCGCGAGCCTCCGCACCATGCCCAGCTTTTCCGCCTGGGCATGGTGCTCCTCGGCCCGCAGCCGGTCGGTAATGTCCGTGCTGGTGCCGAGCCAGCCGGTGATGGCGCCATCCGCTGCCTTGATGGGCAGGGCTCGCGAGAGGAACCACCGGTAGCTGCCATCCCGCCCCCGGAGCGGATGGGTGTCCTCCCACGGCGTCCCCGACTCCAGGCTGGCGCGCAGCCCCGCGCCCACGCGTTCGACATGCTCCGGGTGCTCGAACTGGAGCAGGTCGGGCGCGTCCTCCGGCCTCGCACCGGTGTAATCAAGCCAGCGCTGGTTGACCCACTGGCGCCGGCCCCCAGCGTCGGCCATCCAGGCAAGCTGTGGAATGGCATTGGCGAGGGTGCGGAAGCGCTCCTCCTCCGCCCGCAGCTCCTCCTCGGCGCGCTGGCGCGCGGCCGCCGCCCGCGTCACCATCAACGCGTGACGAATCGCGGCCTCGATGCGCTCGGGCGTCAGTGACGACTTGGGGAGATAATCGGCGACGCCCGATTTCATCAGCTCGACGGCGATCTCCTCATCGCCCCTGCCGGTGAAGATCACGATCGGCGTCCGCGGTGCTGCCGCACGAAGGTCACGGAGGAGCGTCGTGCCGTCGTCCCCCGGAATGTGCCAGTCGAGCAGCACGCAATCATAGGACGCCTCACGAAGCCGGCGCAGCGCATCCTGTCCCGAGGCGGCCTCGTCCACCCGCGCCTCGAGCCGGGATTGCTGCACGCTTCGGCGCGCGGCGAGCCGGTCGAGCTCATCATCGTCAACGACCAGGATACTCAGCGGCGACGGGAGCTGCATCAGCACCGGGACCTCACGGCAATTCCACCAGCGACCAGTACTTGTTCAGGGCCACCATCAGTTCGCGAAAACTTTCAAAAGTCACCGGCTTGATGAGGTAGCCTGCCACGTTGAGGTTGTAGGCCTCGATCTTGTCGCGTTCATCGTTCGACGTGGTGAGCACGACGACCGTGGTCGGCGCCAGGTCGGGAGAGCGGCGCAGCTGCCGCAGGAACTCGATGCCGTTCATCCTCGGCATGTTGAGGTCGAGCAGCACGAGCCGCCGTTCGCTGGGAACTTCGCCGCTGCGCAGCTTCTCCAGCGCGTCCCGCCCGTCCACGGCCACGAACAGCGGGTTCGTGATGTGGCTCTTGGCGAACGCGCGCCGCACATTCATGACGTCTACTTCGTCGTCCTCGACGAGCAGAATATTCAGCACCGGGGGATTCATTCAGGCGTGTCCTCTTGATGTGTGCCGGGCCACGTAAAGCGAAAGGTCGCGCCCCGGCCCGGTGCCGAGTCGAGCGACACATTCCCTCCGCGGGACTCGACGATCTTCTTCACCAGCGACAGTCCGACCCCGGCGCCTTCGACCTTGTCGCGGGGCGCAAGTGTCTGGAAAATGGTCCAGATCCGTTCGTGAAACTCGGGCGCGATGCCGGGCCCGTCATCGCGAACACTGAATTCGATGGCGTTGGCGCCGTCGCGCCAGCTCACCTCGACCGAAGCTTCCGCGCGGCCAGCGCCCGCATACTTCACGGCGTTGCCGATCAGGTTCATGAAGACTTGCTGCAAGGGTATTCGCTCGGCGGGAACGGTGGGCATGTCCGGCGCCACCCGGATCCGCACGTGGGCCGGCGGCGCCATGAGTTCAAGGACTTCCTGCACCAGCTCGCCGGTGTCGACGGCCTCCGCGGGCCGCACGACGCGGCCCGCACGTGAGTACGCGAGGATGCCTTCGATCAGCGCTTCCATCCGGTGCACACGAAGCTGCAGCAGGCGCAGGTGCTCGGCCGACTCCGCAGGCAGCTGGTCGCCGAGGTCATCCTGAACCCACTGGGCCAGGTTCGCGATCCCGCGTAGCGGCGCCTTGAGATCGTGCGACGCCACGTAGGCAAACTGGTCGAGGTCGCGCACCGCAGCTTCGGCGGCCTGGCGCGCCGCCTGGGTCTCCTCCAGCGCTGCCAGGAGCCCCTCGTTCGTGCGCTCGAGCAGCTCGGCCTGCGCCGTCACCTCTTCGGTCTGCGCCTCCAGCTCGACGGCCTGCTCCTCCAGCTGTTTGTTGACTCGGGCCAGCTCGTCACTTCGGCGCGCGGCCTCCGCGTGTGCCGCCTCCTCGACCGCCAGTCGCCGAGCCTGTTCCTCCGCCTCGCGCCGTCTCGTGAGATCGCGCGTGACCTTCCCGAAGCCGAGCAAGTCGCCCTTGCGATCCCGTAGCGCGGTGATGACGACGTTGGCCCAGAAGCGGGAACCGTCTTTCCGGACACGCCAGCCCTCGTCCTCGAAGCGGCCCTCGCGAGCGGCCACTTCCAGCTCATGCTGCGGCCAGCCGGAGGCGACGGCGTCCTCGGGATAGAATCGGGTAAAGGATTGCCCCAGAATATCGTGCGCGGTATACCCCTTGATCCGTTCCGCGCCCTCATTCCAGCTGGTGACGCGGCCCTCGGGGTCAAGCATCAGGATGGCGTAGTCCCGGACCGCCCCGACGAACAGGCGGAACTCCTCGTCGCGTGGATGGCGACCCGCGACACGGGCGTGGCTATCGTTCATGCCGTCCCTTACCGCCTGGGTGAGGCGAATATGACTGTCACGCGGCTGGAAGCCGAGCCGTCGAGAATTCCGAGGCCGGCGGCGCGCATCGGGAGCAACTTATCCGTCGAAAGACAGGCGGGCAATCGGTGAGCCTCAACTAGCGACTTCCGTTCGGGCGACTTTTCTTCCTTGCCGCCCTGCCCTGGGCGCTGCTGCTCGCGTTCCTGGTCAGCTCCCGCTCACCGGTCAGCTGGCTCGATTTTGCGCTAACGTCCCTGCTAGCCGACGCCGCATTCGGGGCCGCGCTGGCCGCGGCTGCCGAGGCCTTCACCCGTCGGGTAGGGCGCTCGCCGGTGAGCATCGTCGCCTTCTTTCTCGTGATGACGGCCGCAGGCCGCAGGACGCCGGCATGACACTCCGCCAGACGGCGGAGCTGATGCTCGCCCTCGGCGCGCGCGACGCCGTCAACCTCGACGGCGGCGGCTCGACCAGAATGGTCGTCGCCGACTCGTCAGGGTGTCGGTCGGGAGCTGAAAGCTGAAAGCGATCAGCTTCGCTTCATCCTTCAGCCTTCATCTCCCTCCCCGGCCACCAGTACACCATGTCCGGCGCTTCGGTCCACCCAAACTGACCGTACCACTCCGGTGCCTTGCGCAGGAGGTTGCTGCGGTGTGAAGTGTGCAGGCGTTCGTCGCCCAGCCAGGGCGGAAGCAGGATCCGGCCGCGGGGCCGGGGCAAGGTGATAATGCTGCGATAGCCGCGCCGTCGCCATTCTCCGACCACCGCCCAGAAGTAGCGCGCGAGCGCCTTGTCGTAGCCCCGCCACATGCCCACCACCGGGTGATGCCGCCAGCTCCGCCACCGCGATTCCGGGTTCATCAGCAGGTCATGGATCATCCACGCCTCGACCCGCTGCTTGCCCAGCCGGCGCCAGTCGAGCGCCTTCGCTGACGCTTCGAAATCAGGTAATGGGAGAAATGTCTGCATAACTCTCGCCGGCTCGCCACGCGATGTCAGTGCGAGAAGCACGCAGAGCGTGCGACGAAGCAACCTTGCAGCCCGACCGCGATCCCAGGGGCGGAATTCCGTCGGGACTCCGATGTCGGGCTGCAAGGTTGCTTCGCGAGCTGCGCTGCCTCGCAATGACAGTGCCCCGCGACACTCGTCCCTTGTCCCCGGTCCCTCGACCCTCGACCGATGATAACCACGCCACCCTTGCGCTCTCGCCCTTTGTATTGTAAAGTCCTCGTTGTCGCCAACGCCGAGTGCGCATGTCCGTCTCATCGCCCGATGTCCTGACCCAGCCCGCGGACGCCGCGGCATCCCCGCGTGCGGTCACCGCCCGGCGCGCCCTGCTGGCCGCGGCCGGCCTCGGCGTGCTGGCCGATCCCCTGCTCCGGAACGGTCCCGCCGGCCTGGGCCTCCCGGTCTGGATGGCCGCCTTCGCCGTGGTGCTTCTGGTGCTCCTCCGGCATCTCGACCGGCCGATCCCCGCCGAGACGCGAGCATGGCTCTCCGTGGCCATGGTCTTTGCCGGAGGACAGGCCTGGCGCGACAGTGACATGCTGCACGGCTTCAATTTCCTGGCGATGCTGGCGGCCCTCGTCCTGGTCGCCATGAGTCTCAACGCGATCCCGGTGCCCCGGCTCGTCGCAGCACGGGTACGCGACCTGATCCGCGCCGCGTTCGGCACCGGCGTGGACGTCGCGTTCGGCATGCCGCAGCTCCTGATCAATGACACGGAATTCCATACCGTAGCTGCCCCCGCCACGGGTACCCGGCGGCTGAGCCGAGCGATCGTGATCACGGTCCCCGTCCTGCTCATTTTCACCGTGCTGCTCGCCAACGCCGACCCGATCTTCGGCTCGCTGTTCACCTTGCCCGACCTGGACTTTGAAGTCCTCTTCTCGCACAGCATCGTCGCCGGCATCTTCGCGTGGATTGTGGGTGGCTGGCTGCGGCGATCGCTGCTCGCAAGCCCGCCGGACGCGCACCCAGATGCCGGCCCACTTCCCATTACGCTCAGCAGCACGGACCTGACCATGGCACTGGGGGCGCTCAACCTGCTCTTCGCCGCGTTCGTCGTGGTGCAGGTCGGCTGGCTCTTTGGTGGCGAGGCACTGGTGCTGAAGACCACCGGGCTCAGCTACGCCGAGTACGCGAGGCGCGGTTTCTTCGAGCTGACCTGTGTCGCGAGCCTGCTCCTGCCCGTGCTGCTCGGTGCGCACGCGCTCATTCCGGAGTCGGATGCCCGGTCGCACCGGCTCTATCGGCGGCTCGCCCTCGCGCTCACCGCACTCCTCGGCGCCATCATGGTCTCGGCGTTCGCGCGGATGGGCCTGTACGTCCACTACTACGGAATATCCACCGACCGGCTCTTTGCCTCGGCGTTCATGGCCTGGCTCGTGTTCGTCTTCGCCTGGCTGGCGCTCACGGTGCTGCGCGCGCGTCCTCGCCGTTTCGCGATGGGAATGATCGTGAGCGGGTTCGCCGTGCTCGCAGTGCTCGATATCCTGAACCCCGATGCCCTGGTCGCGCGGGCCAACCTCGCGCGTGCTGAATCAGGCCGCACCGGCGCCGCCGGCGCAGACCTGCGCTATGTCGCTTCCCTGGGTGGAGACGCGGTGCCACTGCTGGTCAATGCGCTTGTCACGCCACAGCCCGGCTCCAGTGGGATCACCATCGAGGGCCGCTGTGAGGCGGCGGACAGACTCCTGAAGCACTGGATTGCACGAGAACACTGGCCACAGTGGAATCTCGCACGGTCACGAGCGACAGCCGCGGTCGGCATGCATGCGGTGGAATTGCGGCGCATCGCATGTGCCCCGGCGCCCGGCAAGTCATAAGTCCTCTGTCATGAGTCATGCGACATGTGCCCTATGGCCTTACGGCTCGAGCCCCGTGTCCCGCGTCCAGTGTCGTGTGGGGCAAGGCCATTGACAGACTCGCTCCTCGGCCTTCCCTTCAGGAAACCGAGGAGGGTGCCATGCGTCTCAGTCTCTCGACCCTGCTCCTGCTTGCGGTTGGCTGTCAGCCCGCTCCGCACGAGCTGGAGGGGATCTACGTTGGCGAGGGCCGCCGGGGAGTCTTCTTCCCGTGCGACAACGGCGGACGGATGGTGCGCGTGCAGGATTCGACGCTCCAGAGCCGGTACCGGGCACTCGGCGACACGGCCGGCGCAGGCGTTTTCGTGCGGCTCAGGGCGGAGGAACGTGACTCAGGAAGCGTGTACGAAAGCCGCCACTATCTCGTGCTCGACAGCATCCTGGAAATTCGTACCCGACGGGGCGGCGAGTGTCCCGGGGTAGTGGAGGCAAGTGAGGTGCTCGGGGGAGAAGCTGAAAGCTGAACGAAGCTCAGGCTCTTGGCTCTTCGCTTCCTGCCTTCAGTCTTCAGCTTTCAGCCATCCCCTCACCAGAATCCCGCAGAATCCCGAGTCGCCGAGTGGTGCGCGCTGTGGCACAGTGACAATATCGGTGGCGAACGCAAAGTTTGCCTCGAGCAGCAGCGGGCCTTCGGACGTCAGCGCAACATCCCAGCCCACGAGCGGCAGTGTCGGGGCAGCCCGGTGCGCCTGTTGCGCGAGGCAAGTCACGGCATCCCAGGTGGGCAGTTGGAAGCCCGGCACGATCGCGGCGCTCGATGGGTGAACGTTGGCGTACTGCACCATGCCGTCGGGGCGCCAGACGACGCCACCTTCGAGTTGACCAGTTGCGAGATTGATCGCAGCCACCATGCCGCCGGCAGTCACGTTGTCCACCACCGAGCCTGCCATTGGCAGCCGCACCGAGGCACGCAGCAGCCGGACCGTTCCGTCCGCGTCGATGCCGGTGACGGCGCGGACCGTCGGCACTGCCTCCGTCGTGAACGGCTGCATCGCTGGATGGGGGGCAAGTCGGCGCTGCAGGACGTAAGGTCGGTCGTGCGAGCGATCGCGCAGCAGGCTCAGCAAACCTTCGGCATCATACCTCACGTCGTGACCATTGGACCAGCCGGTGGGCGTCCGCCGCAGGCAGAGGGCCCCGTGTCCGCCGTAGTGATTCGACGGCTTGGCGAACAGGTCGCAGTGCGGCAGGGCGCGCTCCTCGCGCCACGTCATGCGACCCGCTTCAAACACGGCAATCAGCGTCGGCGCCGCGATGCCATGCCGGCTCGCCCACCCCGGAAAGGTGCGCTTGTCGCCCAGCTCCGCGCGAAGCAAGCCGTCGGAGCGGCGCGCCAGCGGCCAGAGCACGGTATTGATCTGCGCGGTGCAGAGATACCCGTCCCACTTCCGCCGGCCCTTCATCCCCAGGGCAAAGCAGCTGACGAAGGGGCCGGGGCTCACGCCATAGCGCACGTCAGCCCAGATCAGGGCGAGGAACTGCCTTAGCGGCCCCTTGCCGTGCACCTCGCGCAGGGCCACATGGTGTTGTCGCACGTATGCGGCACATCGGCGCACCGCGCGCCATGGCTCGAGTGGAAGAAAGGTCAGCTGTGCCCACCGGCTCGGCTGATTCCGCAGCTGGAGCCGGCGGTAGATACCGGTGACCAGGTTGCTGTCATCGAAGCCGAGGCCCAGCAGGGCTGCGGTCAGGCGATGCATCGATGCTCGAGAATTAGGGACGACAGAAAGCAGGCAGGATATGGGCCAGAAGGAGCTGTGAGCTGTGAGCTGTGCGCTGTGGCCGGGCAGCAAAAAGCTGGATGAAATAGTCTTCACCCAGCTTTCCACCTGAATCTCTCAGCTCTCAGCTCATAGCTCGTGGCTCACAGCTTCAAGCCACCAGATCCCGCAGCTTATCCCCCGTCTCACCTTCACGAAGCCGCAGCAGCGCGCGATCGCGCAGCTGGCGGATCCGCTCGCGGGTGACACCCATCATCCGGCCGATTTCCTCGAGCGTGCGGCTATTGCCGTCTTCCAGCCCGAAGTAGAGCCGCAGGACCTTGGCATCCCTCGGCGGGAGCGTCGCCAGCGCAGCCTCGATATCCGAGGTCTGGCTGTTCTGCAGCGTGCTGGTATCCGTGCTTTCCTGCTCGGTGGCCGCGAAGCGTTCCATCCGCTCGTTGCCATCGCCATCCCGGGTGGGATGATCCAGTCGCACCGCTTCGGCGTTGAGTGCGCTCAGACTGCGCACTGCCTCGACGGTGAGTCCAGTGGCCCGCGCCAGCTCCTCGGTGGTGGGCATGCGGCCCATCCGGTCCTTGAGCAGCGTGGTGGTCCGGCCCAGCCGGCTCAGGTCCGCGGTGCGGTTGAGCGGCACTCGAACAGGACGGCCATGACGGGCAATCGCCGCCTGCACGGCCTGGCGAATCCACCAGACCGCGTACGAGATGAACTTGACGCCCCGGTCCGGATCGAATTTCCGGGCCGCAGTCATCAGGCCGAGATTTCCTTCACCGATCAGGTCTACGAGCGGCACGCCCCGGTTCTGGAACTTCTTGGCGACCGACACGACAAACCGGACGTTATGGCGAGCCAGCTTCTCCTGCGCGGCAACGCTGCCGCGAAATGCCTTCCGCGCGAGCTCCATTTCCTGCTCTCGCGTCAGAAGCGGCACCCGGCTGATTTCATCGAGATACAGATCCAGACTCTCCCGCCCCTCGTCCACCGCGCGCGCGATCTGAGCCGGCCGAACGGGACGACGCTTGGTACGCCCTCTCATTGTCACGCTGAACGCCTCCTCAGGGCCTATGCCCCCATTCAAGCGCCAAAGCCGATACTCATGAACTACATGGTCCAACTTGGCAAATATACGAGCTAAAACGCTGAAAATCAACGGTTTAGCTAACTCCATCGGCGGACGCGAGTTGCATCGTTTCCGGACACTGACCCGGATGGTACGCTCGCCCCCAGCGGGACGCTGTCAAATTTGCAGTCTGGGCCCCGCCGAAGTTGTGCCCGCCGTCACCAGCGGCTCAAACATCCCGGCATGAGAGATGGTTCCCTGTTGATGGTCGAGGGGTCGAGGGGTCGAGAGCGCGATCCTTGACCCCACGACTCCTCGACCGCTCGACCGGTCATGACCCGCTGCCCGCCCCCGTCCCACTCCGGAACGATGACTTGGCCCCGGTCCCGGTCGCCGTCAGCTCCATGCTGCTATGGTCCGTCCCATCGGTGAGCTTCACGATCCCGAATGGGACCTCACTGCTTACCCAGATGTCCGAACCCCGCAAAGCGTTGCGATAGTGCTCCGCCTTGATGGCCGTGCCGCCCACTTTCACCGTTTCGGTGCCCACCAGGCTGCTGCTGCGGCAGCCATCCACAATGGACTTGAGCAACCCGGGCAGGCCCCGCTGGAGCCGAGCCAGCTGCTGTGGGTTGAGCCGGATCGGCGGACCGGATACTGGCTGAAGCGCCGCTGCGGCAACGGCAGAGGGCTCGTACGGGAACTCCGGCACCAGCACCTGCGAGACCACCGGCGCCTTGCCTTCCGCCTCGACCCTGTTCTCGAACCACACGTTGCGGACGCCGTTCCGGTCCTCGCTTCCCACGATGGCGAAACGCACATCCTGCGTGCCGCTCTTGCCCTGAGTCAGCCGGTACTCGGCGTAGTCTCCTATTGGCGGCGTCGTGATCTTGCCGCCGCACAGCTGCTGCGCCGCGAGGCCCGCTGGCACAAGGGCCAGGACCCCAAGCGCGACCAAGGCGGTCAGTCTCCGTCTCATTATGGAACTCTCTCTCTCTTCGAGGTCAGGACACGTGCTTGATTTCAGACACCAGCGTCGTCAGCGACGCCTTGGCATCACCGAACAGCATGGCCGTCCGTGGGTTGTAGAACAACTCGTTCTCGATGCCAGCAAAACCTGAGCCCATGCCCCGCTTGAGCACGATCACGCTGCGCGCGTGGTCGGCGTTGAGAATGGGCATGCCAAAGATGGGACTGCCGGGGTCGTTGCGTGCGGCAGGATTCACGACATCATTGGCGCCGATCACGAGGGCCACGTCGGCGCGCTCGAACTCGCTGTTGATCTGCTCCATGTCGTAGAGCTTGTCGTATGGCACATTGGCTTCGGCCAGCAGCACGTTCATGTGGCCCGGCATCCGGCCCGCCACCGGGTGAATGGCGTACTTCACTTCCCCGCCCCGGTTCTCGATCAGGTCCGCGAGCTCGCGCACGAGATGCTGGGCCTGAGCCACTGCCAGGCCGTAGCCAGGCACGATGATGACCAGCTTGGCATAGGCCAGCTGGATGGCCGCGTCTTCCGCCGAGACCTGCCGGACCGACATTCCCTCGGCCGAACGCGCCGTTACGGTTCCCCCCGCGCTCCCGAAGGCGCCGAACAGCACGTTGGCGAGCGACCGGTTCATGGCCTTGCACATGATCTGGCTGAGGATGATGCCGGAGGAGCCGACCAGCGCACCTGAGATGATGAGCACATCGTTGTGGATGACGAACCCGGTCATTGCCGCGGCGATGCCGGAGTAGGAATTCAGCAGCGAGATGACGACCGGCATGTCGGCGCCGCCAATCGGCATCACCACCAGCACACCGAGCAGCAGCGACAGCACGCAGACGGCATAGAAGGGCCAGAGCAGTGACTCCGGATGCACCACCTGCCAGGCGCCGAGCGCGAGGATCGCGGCGAGCAGCACCGCGTTGAGCGCGGTCAGGCCGAAAAAGACGATGGGCCGGCCGGAGATCAGCTCCTGCAGCTTGGCGTATGCCACCAGGCTGCCGGTGAGCGTGACGGCACCGATCAGGAGGCTGAGCTGGATGGTGATGGATGTGTCGATCGGCAGTGCGGCGCCGAGCAGCTCCGACTTGAGGAACTCGGCCCCGCCCACGATCAGCGACGCGCCGCCGCCCAGCCCGTTGAGCAGCGCCACCATCTGGGGCATCGCGGTCATCTTCACGGCGCGAGCGAGCCAGAGACCCAGTGCCGAGCCCACCACCAGGCCCGCCACGATCACGCCGTACCCTACGATGCTTCGGTCAAGCAGGGTAACAACGATGGCGACAAGCATCCCGACCGCCGAAAGCCGGTTGCCGCCCACCGCCGTGGCGGGACTCGAGAGACGCTTGATGCCGATGATGAAGCAGACCGCCGCGATGAGGTAGAGAATCTCTTCCAGGGCATGCGGCATCAGCGATCCTCCGGCTTCCGCTTGAACATCTGCAGCATGCGATCGGTCACGGCGTAGCCGCCCACGACATTCATCATGGCGAACACCACCGCCAGGAATCCGAGCACCGTGGAGATCCAGCCGTTCCCGCTCCCGGCAACAATGATGGCGCCCACGGCGGTGATACCACTGACCGCGTTGGCGCCCGACATGAGCGGAGTATGCAGCGTGGGCGGCACCCGGTTGATGAGCGCGACGCCCAGGAAGGTGGCGAGCGTGAAGATCACGATACCCGCGATGAATCCCTCAAGCATCCGGCCTCCCGTTCCGCGCGACGCCGTCCTTCACGATGCACATCGCCCCGATGATGGGATCATCGAGCGTGCTCTTGAAGCCGCCCGCCTTTGCCACGTACTCCAGGAACGTCTGAAGGTTGCGGCTGTACATCTGGCTCGCGTGGCAGGGCAGCGTAGCGGCGATGTCGACCGGGCCCAGAATGGTGACATCCCGCTCGGAGACGACCTCGCCCGCCTGCGTCAGCTCGCAGTTGCCGCCTGACTCGGCGGCGAGATCCACAATCACGCTTCCCGCGCGCATGGAACGCACCATGGCGGCGCTGATGATCCGGGGCGCGGGCTTGCCGGGGATCTGCGCCGTTGTGATCACGAGGTCCATGCCCTTGATATGAGCGGCCACGGCGGCTTCCACCCGGCGCTGCTGGTCGGCGGCAAGTTCCTGGGCATAGCCACCCTGCCCCTCGGCCGCCACGCTCGGGACTTCCAGGAAGACCGCGCCGAGACTTTCGACCTGCTCCTTCACCACCGGCCGTACGTCGAACGCCGACACCACCGCGCCGAGCCGCCGCGCTGTCGCGATGGCCTGCAGCCCGGCGACGCCGGCGCCGATGACGAAGACGCGTGCGGGAGTAATGGTGCCGGCGGCGGTGGTGAGCATGGGGAGAAAGCGGGGGAGGGCGTCGGCCCCGATGAGCACGGCCTTGTAGCCGGCGACGGTGGCCTGCGACGAAAGCGCGTCCATGCTCTGCGCCTTCGTGGTGCGGGGAACCAGCTCCATGGCGAAACCGGTGAGGCCGTACTGGGATAGCAATGCGGCTGCACGTCCGCTCGCGGGATCGAAGAAGCCGATGACGGCCGTGCCGGGCGCGAGAGAGGCGAGAGTTTCCGCCGGCGGGAGGGCAAGCGCGGCGAGCACCTCGGCGTGCGCCGTGGTATCGGTGGCTGTGGTGCAGAGTGCGGCCCCTTGCGCCGCGTAGCCCTCGTCGGGAAAGCCCGCGCCTTGCCCCGCACCCTGCTCCACCTGCACCTGATGGCCGGCCCGCACCAGGCGGCCGACGCTGTCCGGAACCAGCGCCACGCGACGTTCACCCGCACCGGTCTCCCTGAGCACCGCGATGCGCATCGACAGCTCCTTGCCATCTGGAGAGGATGGCCAAATGTACGGCTGTCGGGCGCCGCGTGCCATCAGGCACTCTGCGCAGCGCGTATCGCGTCAGTGCGCGCGCGTCACTCGCCAGATGCTGCCAGCACGATCGTCCGCGATGAAGAGTGCGCCGTCGGACGACACAGCGAGCCCGCTTGCGCGGAGGCCGGTGGGCCCTTCGGAACCGGTGGCGAAGCTCTCGTACCTGCCCGTGGCCTTGCCGTTGGCAAACGAGGCGAAGACCACCCGATAGCCCGCCTGCGGCAGCGGCGCGCGGTTCCACGATCCGTGAAAGGCGACGAACGCGCCGTTCCGGTACTTCTCGCCAAAAGCATCGGAGGGATAGAAGACCACGGCGAGCGGAGCGAAGTGACCGGGGAACGCGATCGCTGGCATGGTGCGCCGGGCACAGCGGTCGGTGCGCTTGCCATCGCCGCCGTACTCCGGCGCCAGCACCTTGGCGTGCGCCGTGTTGCTGTAGTAGCAATAGGGCCAGCCGTAGTCGGCGCCCCTGGTCACGATGCCGAATTCTTCCGCCGGGTCGTCCGCGTTCACGCTGTCGCTGAAGCCCCAGTTCTGCCCCAGCTGGTCGCGGCCCATGATGGCAGTGTAAAGCGTGCCGGTTCCGGGCTGGATGGTGATCCCGGCCGCGTTGCGCAGGCCGGTGGCATAGCGGGTCCCGTCCGAGACGGTCTGCCCCGCACGACTGGCATTGAACACCCAGATGCCGGCGCGCTGCTCCAGTTCGGGGCAGGGATCGATACCAGGCGATTTCGTCTGGCGGTCGCGCTCCTGGCAGCTGTTGGTGCGGGAGCCGAAGGTGACGAAGAGCGAATCGCCCTTGAAGGCCATTGCCTTGGAGCTGTGCCCATGGGTGGGCAGGCCGGCGATGACGACCTCGCCCTCACCCGTGGCGACCGGCGCCGCGCGGTTCACGCGCCAGCGTACGATGCGATCGGGATAGGCGGCATACAGGAATCCGTCGTGCAGCTCCACGTCATTGGGGCCAGTGGGGCCGAAGCTTCCCAGCCGGTCCATGGCCCCATCGCGATTGGTGTCCGCGAACACCAGCACGCCCTTGCCATCGCCATTCTCCTGGATCGCGGCGTAGAGGACGCCCTCCGCACTCACCGCCAGCTGGCGCACACTGCCGAGCCTGGTGCCCACCTGCACGGCGCAGAAGCCCGGCGGCAGCGTCAGGCCCGCATTTGCGCAGGGCGGCGGCGCGGCCTGCAGCGCCAGTGCGACTGAACCTGCCAGGATGAAATTGATCATGGATCCGCTCTCCGGAACGCTCCGCGTTCGAGCGTCGACTGGTCGTGAACGACGTGTGTCCGGAGTCTAGATACGTTCGGTTCGCCATGCCAGCCGGGTGGGTGGGTCCGGCGCCCCAGAGGGAAAATCCGCCTTTCCCTATTGCAACAAGGGGGTGTTGCTTCTTACCTTGTCTCCCGGTGGTGCCGGTGGTCTGGCGCAGTATCGCGTTCACCTCCACAGGGAGAGCCCCGATGGCAGCAAAGAAGAAGGCCGCGAAGAAGTCCGCCAAGAAGACGGCGAAGAGGCCTGCCAAGAAGCGCGTGGCGAAGAAGTCAGCGCGCAAGGCCACGAAGCGGACGCCCAATGCGGCGTTCATGAAGGCCATGACGCCGAGCTCCACGCTCGCCGCCGTGGTTGGCAGCAGCCCGCTTCCGCGGACGCAGGTCACCAAGAAGCTCTGGGCGTACATCAAGCGGAATGGCCTGCAGGACAAGAAGAACCGCCGCATGATCAATGCGGATGCCAAGCTGCGGCCCATCTTCAAGAAGGACCAGGTCTCGATGTTCGAGATGACCAAGCTGGTGAGCAGGCATCTGAGCTGAGTCGGAGCAACACGCGTGCTGAAAGGGCGTCCCCGCTGGGGCGCCCTTTGCGTTGGCACCCCGGTTATCTTGTGCGCCATGGCTGGCGAATACATCTACACGATGCGCGACCTCCGGAAGGTCGTGCCCCCCTCGCGGGAGATCCTCAAGGGGATTCATCTCGCGTTCTATCCTGGCGCCAAGATCGGCGTCCTCGGCTCCAATGGCGCGGGGAAGTCCACCCTGCTCCGCATCATGGCCGGCGTGGATCACGACTTCCAGGGCGACGCGCGTCCGCTCGCCGGCACCCGCATCGGCTACCTCCCGCAGGAGCCGGCGCTCGATGCCACGCGCGACGTGCGCGGCAACGTCGAGGAGGGGCTCGCCGAGGTGCGCGGGCTGCTCGACGAGTTCAATGAGATCGCCGCCCGCTTCGCCGAGCCAATGGACGACGATGAGATGCAGCGCCTGCTCGATCGCCAGGCACGAGTCCAGGACCGGATCGACGCCGCCGGTGCCTGGGAGATCGACCACAAGGTGGACATGGCGATGGACGCGCTGCGGCTTCCGCCCGGCGATGCCGACGTGACGACGCTCTCGGGTGGCGAGCGCCGGCGGGTGGCGCTCTGCCGCATCCTGCTCGAGGAACCCGACCTCCTGCTGCTGGACGAGCCCACCAACCACCTGGACGCCGAGTCGGTGGCGTGGCTCGAGAAGCACCTGGAACAGTTTCCCGGCACCGTCGTCGCCATCACCCACGACCGCTACTTCCTCGACAACGTCGCCAAGTGGATTCTCGAATTGCATCGCGGCGAGGGCATCCCGTGGGAGGGCAACTACTCCAGCTGGCTGGAGCAGAAGGAGAAGCGCCTCGCCACCGAGGAGCGGCAGGCTTCCGCCCGGCGGAAGACGCTGGAGCGCGAGCTCGAGTGGATCCGCATGGCGCCCAAGGCGCGCCATGCCAAGGGCAAGGCGCGCATTGCCCGCTATGAGGAGCTGCGAGAAGCCGCGCAGCACCAGACCGATGGCAGCACCGAGATCCAGATCCCCGTGCCCGAGCGGCTGGGCGACGAAGTGGTCATCGCGAAGAATGTGTCGAAGGGCTTCGGGGAGCGCCTGCTGTTCGAGAACCTCGACTTTGCCCTGCCGCGAGGCGGAATCGTCGGCGTGATCGGACCCAACGGCGCCGGCAAGACGACCCTCTTTCGCATGATGGTGGGCCAGGAAACCCCCGACGCCGGCACCCTGACCGTGGGCCGCACGGTGAAGCTTGCCTACGTGGACCAGAGCCGCGAAGCCCTGCACGGCGACCACACGGTCTACGAGGAAATTTCCGGCGGCGAGGACGAGCTCGACTTCGGCGGCCGGCGGGTGAATGCGCGTGCCTACTGCGCCGGCTTCAACTTCCGCGGCCCCGACCAGCAGAAGCTGGTCAAGGATCTCTCCGGCGGCGAACGAAACCGCGTCCATCTCGCCAAGCTGCTCAAGAGCGGCGGCAACGTCCTGCTCCTCGACGAGCCCACCAATGATCTCGACGTGGACACCCTGCGCGCCCTTGAGGACGCGCTCACCGCCTTCCCCGGCTGCGCCGTGGTAATCAGCCATGATCGCTGGTTCCTCGACCGCATCGCCACCCACATCCTGGCCTTCGAGGGCGATTCCGAAGTCGTCTGGTTCGAGGGGAACTACCAGGAGTACGCCGCCGATCTCCGGCGCCGAAAGGGCGCCAACGCGGATCAGCCCCATCGGATCCGGTATAAGAAGCTGGTTCATTGATGGTCGAGAGGTCGAGAGGTCAGGGATCAAGCTCCTCACTCTCGACCCCTCGACTCGTCGACCTCTCGACTCCCTCACCCATGCCTCAATTTCCCGACCTCCCGCCCCGCCTCTCCGGCCTCGCCGAGCTGGCGATGAACCTTGCCTGGAGCTGGAGCCGGGATGCCCGGCAACTGTTCGGGGATCTCAACGAATCGCTCTGGCACCAGACGCGCCACAATCCGCTCGAGCTGCTGCGGCGGGTGGATCCGTCGGTGCTCCGTGCCCGCGCGGCCGATTCCGAGTACCTGGCGCGCTATGACGCCGTGATGGAGCGCTTCGAGCGCAAGCTCGCCAATGGCGACGGCTGGTACCAGGAACGGTTTGCGGAGGGGCCACGCGGGCCGATCGCCTACTTCTGCGCCGAGTTCGGCCTGCACAACTCAGTGCCGATCTACTCGGGCGGCCTCGGCGTACTCGCGGGCGACCATTGCAAGGCCGCATCCGATCTCAGCGTGCCCCTCGTCGGCATCGGGCTGTTCTATCGGCTGGGCTACTTCGACCAGCATCTCCGGCTCGATGGCTGGCAGGAGAGCAGCGACGTCAACTTCGAGGTCGAATCCACGCCACTGGTCCCGCTCAAGGATGCCGATGGCGCGCCGTGGCTCACCACCGTCGAGGCGCTGGGCCGGGTGGTGCGTGTGGGTGCCTGGCAGGTCATGGTGGGCCGGGTGCCGGTCTATCTCCTCGATACCGACTACGAAGCCAACCACCCGGATGATCGCGCGCTGGTGAGCAAGCTGTATGGCGGCGGTCCCACCGAACGGCTGCGCCAGGAATGGGTTCTCGGCGTCGGTGGCGTGCGCGTGCTTCGTGCCCTCGGCATCGAGCCGGGCGCATGGCATGCCAACGAAGGCCACGCTGCCTTCATGATGGTCGAGCGGGTGCGCGATCAGCTGCAGCAGGGCGCCTCGCTCGAGGCGGCGGTGGATACCGTTCGCCGGGCGAGCATCTTCACGACACACACCCCCGTGCCGGCCGGCCACGACTTCTTTTCATTCGACGAGGTCAACGCCTGCGCCGGCCGCCTGTGGGACGGCCTCTCCGTCCCTCGCGACGCCCTGCTCCGCCTGGGCGAGCGGCCCGGCGAGCCCGGCATCTTTCACATGACCGTTGCCGCCATCCGGCTCTCGGCCCACGTCAACGGAGTCGCACGAACCCACGGCCGACTGTCGCGGCAGATCTGGAATGACCTCTGGCCCGAGCGCACCGCGGACCAGGTTCCCATCGGCCACATCACCAATGGCGTGCACCTGCCCACCTGGATGTCGCCGCAGGTGATGAGCCTGCTGGATGAGATCCTGGGCCCCGGCTGGCACCGGAGCGCGAACCACCCGCGCATGTGGAGTCAGGTGCTTCAGCTCGACCCGGCCCGCCTCTGGGCGGCCCACATGGAGCTCAAGGAGACGCTCTTCCGCCTCATCCGCGAGGACGCTCGCTGGCGATTCAAGGACCGGTGGCGCGAGGCAGCCCACGTGGTCGGTGCCGGCACCCTGCTCGAGCCCGAGGCGCTCACGATCGGCTTTGCGCGCCGCTTCGCGACCTACAAGCGCGCCGACCTGCTGTTCCGTGACGTCGAACGCCTGCGGCGCCTGGTCACCAGCCGCGACCGGCCCATGCAGATCGTCTTTGCCGGCAAGGCCCATCCCGCCGACGAGCCCGGAAAGGCGGTGCTCCAGAAGGTGTACCAGTTCACGCGCGATCCCGCCTTTGAGGGCCGGGTGGCGTTCCTGGAGGATTACGACATGCACCTGGCACATCTGCTGGTGCAGGGCGTCGATCTCTGGGTCAACCTGCCACGGGTGCCGCTCGAAGCCTCGGGCACCTCAGGCATGAAGGCGGGACTCAATGGTGTGCCGCAGATCGGCACGCTCGACGGCTGGTGGCATGAGGGCTATGACGGCCGGGCCGGCTGGGCCGTGCCGGCCGCATCGCCCGACAGCGACAACAGCGCCATGGATGCGCACGACGCCGAGGAGCTCTACCGGCTGCTGGAAGAGCAGGTCGTGCCGCTCTTCTACTCGCGTGACGCCTCCGGACTCCCCTCGGCGTGGGTGGAGCGGATGCGGTACGCCATCTGCCTGACGGGCTCGCGGTTCACGGCGCGACGGATGGTACAGGATTACACCTGCTCCTACTACGTTCCAGCAATGAAGGGCGACTCCGCAGGCAACGACCCACCGACGGCATAGCAATGCCGTCCACGGACACGAGACTACAGCGGTCGGATTCTCCACTGCTGTCCCCGGACCACCGGCCCGTGTCCGTCGTGCACCTCACCGCCGAGTACACGCCGTACGCCCGCACTGGCGGGCTGGGCGAAGCCGTGCGCGGACTCGCCGAATTCCAGCATGCGGCGGGCGTGGACGTGGCGGTGGTCCTCCCCCTCTATCGGACCGTGCGGGACGAGGCGCCCGACCTGCACCCGATCGGCTCGCCGTTCGGCGTCACGCTGGGTGACCGGACCGAGGAAGCTCGGTTGTTCCGGCCATCCGACCGCAAGAGCGGGCCGCGAGTGGTGTTCATCGAGCATCGGGAGTTCTTCAACCGGCCCGGCATCTACGGCGAGCACAGCCAGGACTATCCCGACAACGCCCTGCGCTTCGCCTTCTTCGCACGCGCCGCGGTGACTGCGCTCTCCCGGATCGCGCGTCCACCCCACCTGCTGCACGTCCATGACTGGCACACGGCGCTCGCGCCCGTCTACCTCCGTGGCGTACCCGGAGTGGAAGGGCCGTCGGAAAGGGCTGCGGTCGTACTGTCGGTGCACAATCCCGGTTATCAGGGACATTACCCGGCCAGCATCCTGCCGTCGCTCGGCCTGCCCTGGTCACTCTTCAACATGAACCAGCTCGAATGGTACGGGCAGCTGAACGTGCTGAAGGGCGGACTCATCTTCGCGGACCGGGTCGTGACGGTGAGTCCCACGCAGGCGCGCGAACTGCGCACGCCGGGCGGCGGCTTCGGCCTGCACGGCATCTTCTCCTGGCTCGGCGGACGGCTGAGCGGCATCCTCAACGGTATTGACCAGCGGATCTGGTCACCCGATCGGGACACCCAGATCACCCGCCCGTATGATGCCCACGATCTCGAGGGCAAGCGCCGATGCAAGGCCGCGCTGCAACGCACCTTCGGGCTGGCCCAGCGGCGGCGGGTGCCGCTCTTCGGCATGACCGGCCGCATGGTGACGCAGAAGGGACTCGACCTCATCCTGGAGGCCGGGAATCTGTTCGACACGGATGCGCAATTCGTCTTCCTGGGCGGCGGGGAACGCGTGTACGAATCCGCGCTCGTGGAGCTCGCCACCCGCAATCCGGGCCGCGTCGGCGTCCAGCTCGATTTCACCGATCGGCTGGAGCACCGGCTCATGGCTGGCGCCGATCTCTTCCTCATGCCGTCGCTCTACGAACCGTGCGGGCTCACCCAGATGCGGGCCCAGCGCTATGGTGCGCTGCCGGTGGCGCGCCGTGTCGGCGGGCTCGCCGACACCATCACCGATGAACAGACGGGATTCCTCTTTGATCACTACACGAGCGAAGCCTTCGAGTCGGCAGCCTTCCGTGCCCTGGCACGTTTTGCCGATCCGGTGCGGTGGACACGAATGATGCGACACGCCATGGCGCGCGATTTCAGCTGGGAGCAGTCGGCCGGCGAATACCTGGCCGTGTATCGCCGGGCGCTGGGAGATGCGGCCTGATGCCGATGGATTTCGTGCTGGCATTGCATAGCCATCTCCCGTGGGTCCTCAACCACGGGCGCTGGCCCCACGGCTCCGACTGGCTGACCGAGGCGGCGCTGGAGACCTACTTGCCGCTGCTCGAGCGACTGCGGGCGCTGCAGGCCGAGGACGTGGACGCGCCCATCACGATCGGGTTCACGCCGGTGCTCGCCAACCAGCTGGCCTCGCCCACTTTCCAGGCGGAGATGGAGGTCTATCTCGAGCAGCGCCGGGCCGCGACGGCGGAAGCACAGGAGGGCCCGCACGCGCCGGCGCCGCACCTCAAGCCGGTGGTCGATTTCTGGCGGGAGCGCTTCGAGCAGATGCAGACACTCTGGCGCGCCATCGATGGCGACATCGTCGGGGCGTTCCGGGCGCTCGAGCGGTCGGGTCGGATCGAGATCATGGGCTCCGCGGCCACGCATGGGTTCCTGCCGTTGCTGGCGCGAGACGAAAGCATCCGCCTCCAGCTCGTCGTCGGCATGCGCGAACACGAACGGCTCTTCGGCCGCGCGCCGCGTGGCTGCTGGCTGCCGGAGTGCGCCTACCGGCCACGCGGCCCGTGGGCGCCGTGGCCCGGCGGCCCGCGCGCCGCACTGAGGCGCGGCATCGACGAGCATATCGCCGACGCGGGTTTCCGCTATTTCTTCGTGGACTCGCACCTCGTCACCGGGGAAGAGCCGCTCGACATTTCGAGCGATGGCTGGATCGAGGATGCCCCGGCGACCGGGTCCATGACGGGCGAATCGGCGACGCGCTCCCCGTATCGCGCCTATGGCGTGCTCTCAGCGGGTCGTGCGCGGGTGAACATCCTCGTGCGCGATCCGCGCGCAAGCCGCCAGGTCTGGAGTCGCCATGGCGGCTATCCGGGCGATGGCGCATACCTCGAATTCCACAAGCAGCGCTGGCCGGGCGGCCTCCGTCTCTGGCGCGTGAGCGAACCCGGCACCGACCTGGGCCAGAAGGATCCGTACGACCCGGGTGCCGCCCGGCATCGAGCCGCTGAGCACGCGGAGCACTTCGCCTGGCTGCTGGGCGACATCTCGGGCGAGCTGGGCCGTCGGCAGCATCCGGTGCTGGCCGTGCCCTTCGACACCGAGCTGTTCGGTCACTGGTGGTTCGAAGGTCCCGAATTCCTGGCCGATGCCTACCGGGCGCTGCGGGGCAAGACGCGCGTCGCGCCGTGCACCGCGGAAAGGCACCTCGAGCAGCATCCACCCAGGGCCGGCATTCGCTTGCCGGAGGGTTCCTGGGGCGCGCACGGCGACTTCAGCATGTGGATCAGCGACCAGGTTGCCTGGACCTGGCAACGGCTCTGGCCGCTGGAAGACGCGTTCTGGAATGCCGCTCCCGCCGCCCTCGCTGACCCGACCTGGCACCCCGTGCTGGAGCAGGCAGCGCGCGAGCTGCTGCTTGCGCAGGCCTCCGACTGGCAGTTCATCATCTCGACCGGCATGGTGGCGGACTACGGCGAGCGCCGGTTCCGGGGGCATTGTGATTCAGCCGAGCAGCTGGTGGCCGCGCTGGCCGCACGCCAGCCCGATCAGCGTGAGGCCGCGCTGCACCAGGCAGAGGAGGCTCGGCACCGCGACGACTGCTTCCCTTCCCTTCTGCCCGCGATCCGCGCCGCGCTTGACGGCTCGCGCGCGCTCTCCTGAGTCCGCGAGGCCCCGTGGCGCCGGTTCGCTTCCTGCTGGGATTTCACCTGCATCAGCCGGTCGGCAACTTTGATCATGTGTTCGCGGACCACGTGGACCAGGTCTATGGTCCACTGCTCCACGCCCTCGAGGAGCGCGGCTGCTTCCCGGTCACGTTCCATGTCTCCGGGCCACTCATCGAGTGGCTGGAACGGCACGCGCCCGCCTGGCTCGAGCGCCTGGGACGGCTGGTCGCCGACGGACGTGTGGAACTTCTTGCGGCCGGCTGGACCGAGCCGATCCTGTCAGCACTGCTCCGGCCTGATCGCATCGAGCAGGTGGAGCGCATGCGCATGGAACTGCGCCGGCGCTTTGGTGTCGAGGCGCGGGGGCTCTGGCTCACCGAGCGGGTCTGGTCGCCGGAGCTGCCCGGTGACCTGGGCGAAGCGGGCATCTCCTACGTACTTGTGGACGACCGGCACTTTCTTGCGTCCGGCATTCCACGCGCCGCCCTGCATCGCCCGTTGCTCACCGAGAGCGAGCATCGCCGGCTCGCGGTGTTCGCCATCGATGAGCAGCTGCGTTACCTGATCCCGTTCCAGCCACCGGAGGCGACTGGTCGCTATATCCGTGAACTGCACGCGGCCGGGCAGCCGCTCGCCATCCTGGCAGACGACGGTGAAAAGTTCGGCGGCTGGCCCGGCACTCACGAGTGGGTATATGACAAGGGCTGGTTCCGCGGCTTCTTTGACGAGCTGGACACGCTCCGCAGTGACGGCGTGATGGTGCTGGACAACTTTGACAGTGCGCGACACCAGACACCCGCGGGCGGGCTCGCCTATCTCCCCACCGCGTCGTATCGCGAAATGGAAGGGTGGGCGCTGCCGGCAAAGGGCGCCAACAGGCTCGCGATCCTCGAACGCGAGCTGGGCGACGCCTGGCTCGCCAGCGACTGGGGCGCGCTGGTGCGCGGCTCACACTGGCGCAACTTCCTGGTGAAGTACCCTGAATCGAATCGCATGCACAAGAAGGCCCAGCACCTGTCGGTGCTGGCCCGGCAGCGCGGCAACCCGCCGGCGGTGCGCGAGGCCGTCTCGCGCGCGCAATGCAATGACGCCTACTGGCATGGCGTCTTTGGCGGGCTCTACCTGCCTCACCTGCGCGAGGCCATCTGGCGCGAGCTCGCTGCCGCCGAGGCCGAATTGCGAGAGGCCGAACCGATCACTGCGGAATGCGTGGACTTCGATTTCGACGGGCACGACGAGCTCTGGGTCCACAGCGCTGCGTTCTCGGCGCTCGTCAGCCCCGATCGTGGCGGCGCCGTGGAGGAACTCACCCGCTTCGCGTCCGGACGGAACCTGTGCGACACGCTCACCCGGCGGGCGGAGGCGTATCACGAGGAAGCCGGTCACGCCGCGCCGCACTCGCCGGCGACTGACGGCGTGCCGAGCATTCATGCACTCGAACACCAGCTGCAGCTTGACGCCCGTCCGCCCGTGGACCTGGATGAGCGCACGCTGCTGCGCGAGCGAGTGATGGAAGGTGCGACGTCACGCGAGGAGTACGAGCAGTCCCGGTATGCGCCCCTCATCTCCTGGACGGCCACGCAGTTCGAGTGGGCCCTCGAGCACCTGCCGGACGGCATAGCGGTCGGCCTGCGCAACGACTCCGCGCCGCTCGGGCTGGTGAAGCGCATTACGTTTTCGTCGCACGGGGCGCTGCATGCGGAGTACGAATGGGCCGCGCCGGCTGTCCCGGAAAACCGCGTCTTCACGGTCGAGCTGACCCTGGCGTATGACGTATCCCTGGAACACGACGCCGACGAAGAATGGCGGTTCGCGGTCGAGACGGTGGCCAAGAGTGAGCGTGGGCTCGACCGCACGCGCCAGGGCACCGGCGTGCTGCTCCGGTGGCCGCTGGGAAGGGGGAAGGGGTGGGTGAAGCTGTAGGTGGGCAGACGAGCGACGAGGGACGAGGAAGGGATCAATGACTATTCGCGCGACTAAGAGTCGCTGTCACCCCGCTGAACACCGGGGCTCGGCGCGCTGGAATCGCCTGTGGCGATTCGCGCGGGTGAGGTTCATTGCCTGAGGGAGCGATCTTCCCCGGGAGAGTCGCCCGGAGGGCGACTCCAGGGCGCCGAGCCGCGGCTTTCAGCCGCGGGAATCCGATCTCCCCCCGATTCTCGTCCCTCGTCCCTCGTCTCCTTTGCCACTAACTTCCCCCCATGACCGCCTCGCCCACCAGCGTCCGCCTCGGCCTCGTCCAGATGGCGTGCAGCCTGGATCCCGAGGAGAACCTCGCCAAGGCCATTGCCGGAATTGAGCAGGCTGTCCAGCTTGGCGCGCAGATCGTCTGCCTCCAGGAGCTCTTCCGCAGCCAGTATTTCTGCCAGACCGAGGACCACGCCAACTTTGCGCTGGCGGAGACAGTGCCAGGTCCCAGCACCGAGCGGCTCGGCCAGGTCGCGAAGCAGCACGGCGTGGTGATCGTGGCGTCGCTGTTCGAGAAGCGCACCGCGGGGCTGTACCACAACACCGCCGCGATCATTGACGCGGACGGTTCCTATCTCGGCAAGTACCGGAAGATGCACATTCCGGATGATCCCCAGTACTACGAGAAGTTCTATTTCACGCCCGGCGATCTCGGCTTCCGCGCGTGGGACACCCGGTTTGCCCGCATCGGCGTGCTGGTCTGCTGGGATCAGTGGTATCCCGAAGCCGCCCGGCTCACCGCCATGCACGGCGCGCAGATTCTCTTCTATCCCACCGCGATCGGCTGGCTGCCGCCTGAACGCGAGGAGCACGGCGAGCAGCAGCAGAGTGCCTGGGAAACGATGCAGCGCAGCCATGCCATTGCCAACGGCGTGTACGTGTGTGCCGTGAACCGGGTGGGTCACGAGGGCGCGCCGCCGCCGGGCGGCATTGATTTCTGGGGCGGCAGCTTTGTGGCCGATCCGGGCGGCCGCGTCCTGGTGCGCGCCGGGACGGGTGAGGAAGTGCTGACGGCGGATATCGACCTTGCCAAGGTGAACGAGAGTCGCACGCACTGGCCGTTCCTGCGAGACCGGCGCATCGAGGCCTACGCCGACCTCACCCAGCGCTATCTCGACGGCTGACGCGCCGCTGCACCCGAGCGACGTGACCACCAACTCCCCCGCACGGACACCGGCGCAGCTGGGCTACCGGATGCCGGCCGAATGGGCGCCGCACCGCGGCACCTGGCTCAGCTGGCCCCACAAGGAAGCGTCGTGGCCCGGCAAGTTCGAGCCGGTGCCCGATATCTTCTGCGAGATCGTGCGCCATCTGGGCCGCGTCGAGGAAGTGCACATCAATGTGGCGGGAACCGAGATGGAAGCCGAGGTCCGCCGGCGCCTCGTTTCCCTCGCCATTCCGTTGAACAGCGTGTATTTCCACCACAACCCGACCAACGATGCCTGGTGCCGCGATCACGGGCCCATGTTCATCCAGCGGGACGGCGCACGCGGGAGGGAGCAGGCCATCGTGGACTGGGGCTTCAATGCCTGGGGCGGGAAGTATCCGCCCTATGACCTGGATGATGTGGTGCCAAGCCGCATTGGCACCGAATATCGCATCCCGGTTTTTCACCCCGGGATCGTCATGGAAGGCGGCTCGCTCGACGTGAACGGGCGGGGCACGCTCCTCACCACTGAATCATGCCTGCTCAATCCCAACCGCAATCCGGGACTCGCACGCGAGGAGATCGAGCAGTACCTGAGGGATTATCTCGGTGTTACGCACATCCTCTGGCTCGGTGACGGCATCGAGGGGGATGATACCGATGGTCACGTGGACGATATCACCCGCTTCACGGATGCACGAACCATCGTCACGGTGATCGAGGATGACCCGGCCGATCCCAACTACGAGCCGCTTCGTGAAAACCTGGCGCGGCTGCGCGACATGCGCGACCAGGATGGCGAGCCGTTCCGCATCGTCACCCTCCCCATGCCGAGGCGGCTCGAGCATGAAGGCCAGCGGCTGCCGGCGAGCTACGCCAATTTCTACATTGCCAACGGCGCGGTGCTCCTCCCTTATTACGATCGCGCGCGCGATGCGAAGGCGCGCGCGACATTGCAGGGCCTCTTCCCCGACCGCGAGGTGATCGGGATGGACTGCACCGATCTCGTCTGGGGCCTTGGCGCCTTCCACTGCGTGACCCAACAATGGCCAGCCACATGAAACCTGTTGTCGAGTGCGTCCCGAACTTCAGCGAGGGGCGCGACACCGCCATCATCGACCGGATTACCCAGCGGATGAACACGGTGCCCGGCGCCGCGGTGTTGCATGTGGATCCGGGCAAGGCGACCAACCGCACGGTGGTCACGCTGGCCGGAGACCCGGACGCAGTGCTGGAAGCGGCATTCCGCGGCATCGCGGCGGCAGCCGAGCTCATTGACATGAGTCGCCACCACGGTGAGCATCCGCGGATGGGCGCCACCGACGTATGTCCCTTCGTGCCGATCAGCGGCATCACGATGGACGAAGCGGCGGCGCTGGCACGGCGGCTGGCCGAGCGGGTGGGCAAGGAACTTGGTATTCCGGTCTATCTCTACGAGGCGGCCCAGCCCGACCAGGCCAGGCGCCGCCTGCCGGACATTCGCGAAGGCGAATACGAAGGGCTGGAGCGGAAACTCGCCGATCCGAAGTGGAAGCCCGATTTCGGGCCGGCCCGGTTCATCCCCAGGAGCGGTGCCACGGTGATCGGGGCGCGCGACTTCCTGGTGGCGTACAACGTGAATCTCAACACGACCTCCACCCGTCGCGCCAACGCCGTGGCGTTCGACGTGCGGGAGGCAGGGCGTCCGCAGCGCGAGGGCGGATCGCTCACCGGCAAGGTGCTGACCGACGCCAAGGGCGAGCCGCTCACGCTGCCCGGCACGCTCAAGGCGGTCAAGGGCATCGGCTGGTTCATTGACGAGTACGGCGTGGCGCAGGTCTCGATGAACCTCACCGACCTGTCAACGACGCCAATTCACGTTGCCTTTGATGAAGTGGATCGGGCCGCGCGCGAGCGCGGCATGCGGGTTACCGGCTCGGAGATCGTGGGGCTGGTCCCGCTTCAGGCCATGCGCGAGGCCGGCCGTCACTATCTGCGGCGGCAGCAGCGCTCGCTCGGCGTGAGCGATCGCGAGCTGATCCATATCGCCGTGCGCTCGCTCGGGCTTGATGAATTCACCCCGTTCGTGCCGGAAGAACGGATCATCGAATACAAGCTCCGCGACCCGGCGGACCGCCGCCTCGTCACGATGCCGCTCGAGGACTTCGTGATCGAGACGGCGTCTGAATCCCCGGCGCCGGGCGGCGGATCGGTGTCGGCTGCCGTGGGTGCCATGGCGGCGTCCCTGGCGACGATGGTGGCCAACCTGTCGTCGCACAAGCGCGGCTGGGACGAACGCTGGGACGAGTTCTCCAACTGGGCCGAGCGTGGTCAGCTGATCCAGGCCGAACTGCTTCGGCTGGTGGACGCCGACACGAGGGCGTTCGATGCCGTGCTGGCGGCCATGCACCTGCCGAAGGAGACGCAGGCCGAGAAGGACGCCCGACGCTCGACGCTCGACTCCGCCATAGTTAGTGCAGCTCGGATCCCCTTCGCCGTCATGCAGCAGTCCATGAAGGTCTTTGACATCGCCCAGGCCATGGCGGAGACCGGCCTGCCCGCCTCCGTATCCGATGCCGGCGTGGCGGCCTGCTGCGCCCGTACCGCCGTCCGCGGCGCCTGGCTCAACGTGAAGATCAACGCCGGCATGCTCAGGAATCGCGCGCTGGTGCAGTCTGTGCTGGATGAAGGGGCGAGGCTCGTGCAGGAAGCGGATCGGCGGGAGGGGGAGATTCTGGGGTTGGTGGAGGGGAAGATGAAGGGATAGGTCGACGGCTACCGGCTGCTGGCTGTCCTACCCGGCCCCAGCAGCCAGCGGCCAACGACCGGTGCCCGTCCTGTCATCTCGCCTTCCACACCGTCCTGCCCCCGATCACCGTCCAGCGGCACGCATTGGCCCTCAGGTGATACAGCCACTGGTCCACGTCATCTGCATCGATCAGCAGGAAGTCGGCGCGCTTTCCTTCTTCCAGTGAGCCGAGATCGGCGTCCCTGCCGACCGCGCGCGCCGCGTAGATCGTGGCGCCCTTGAGCGCCTCCGCCGGCGTCATCATCTGCATGGTACACGCCAGCGTCATGGCAAAGGGCAGGTGGAAGCTTGGCGCCGAGCCCGGATTGAAGTCGGTGGCCACGGCCACTGGCACACCCGCCTCGATCAGCCTGCGCGCCGGCGTGGGCGGCTGCCTCAGATAAAGCGACGCGATGGGCAGGCTGACGGCGACCACACCGGCCTGCCGGAGTGCCGCGATGCCTGCATCCGACACATGCTCCAGGTGATCAGCCGAAACAGCCCCGACTTCCGCGGCAAGCGCAGCGCCGCCCCCGTCGCTTAGCTGGTCGGCGTGCAGCTTTGGCTTGAGTCCCAGCCGTGCTCCCGCGGCCAGGATCTGGCGAGCCTCGTCGACGGTGAATGCGTGCTCATCCACGAATACATCGCAGAATCGCGCGAGCTTTTCTGCGGCGACCGCCGGCAGCAGCTCGTTGACCAGCATGCTGACATACCCGGCCCGGTCCCCTGAAGATTCGGCGGGGACGATGTGCGCCCCCAGCAGCGTCGGGACTATGCGGCAGGGTCCGGTGTCGGCCAGCGCGCGGTAATCGCGCAGGATCCTGAGCTCGTCATTGAGCGTGAGCCCGTAGCCGCTCTTGCACTCGACCGTGGTGACGCCCAGCTGGACCATGGCATCGAGAAACCCGCGCGCCCGGTTGATCAGCGTCGTGTCATCGGCGGCGCGCGTCGCCCTGACCGTCGAGGCGATGCCGCCCCCCTGCAGCGCAATCTCCTGATAGCTCGCGCCTCGGCAGCGCTGGGCAAACTCGCCGGCGCGCCACCCTCCGAAGGCCAGATGGGTATGGCAGTCCACCAGCCCGGGAATCACCAGCCCGCCGCGCGCGTCGAACATCACGGCGGTGCCGAGGTTGGCGGGCATCTCGTCGGCCGGACCGGCCCACACGATGCGATCGCCGTTCCAGATCAGCGCCGCGTTGTGGATCAGCTGGACGTCGTCCTGGCCGCCATTCGCCTTGCAGCTGGCGAGCGCACCAATGTTCCGGAGGATCTGCATGTCAGCCTGTGATCATGGGAAGGTCCACGCCACGCTCCTTGGCTGTCTCGATGGCCAGGTCGTATCCCGCATCGGCGTGGCGCATGACGCCGGTGCCGGGGTCGGCCGTGAGCACGCGCTGGAGCCGCCGGTCGGCTGAGTCAGTGCCGTCCGCCACGCACACCATGCCGGCATGGAGAGAATAACCGATGCCGACGCCGCCGCCATGGTGCAGCGACACCCAGCTCGCGCCGCACGCCGTGTTCAGCATGGCATTGAGCAGGGGCCAGTCGGCGATGGCGTCGGAACCGTCCTTCATGCCTTCGGTTTCCCGGTTGGGTGACGCCACGCTGCCGGTATCGAGGTGGTCACGCCCGATCACCAGCGGGGCTTTCACCTTGCCGGTCCTCACCAGCCAGTTGAAACGTTCACCCATCTCGGCGCGTTCGCCATACTCGAGCCAGCAGATGCGGGCCGGCAACCCCTGGAAGTGGATCTTCTCGCGCGCCTGCCGGATCCAGCGCGCCAGCGCATCCTTCCGGGGGAACGCCTGGAGCACAGCGTCATCGGTGGCAGCAATATCCGCCGGGTCGCCCGAGAGCGCCGCCCAGCGGAAGGGCCCGGCGCCCCGGCAGAAGAGCGGCCGGATGAACTCAGGCACGAAGCCGGGAATGTCGAACGCCTCGGTCATGCCGCGAAGATCGGCTACCTGGCCGCGCAGGTTGTTGCCGTAGTCGAACACCACCGCGCCCTGGCGCTGCAGGGTGAGCATGGCGGCAACATGCGCCTGCATGGAATCGAGCACGCGCGCCTCGTAGGCCTCGGGCGACTGTTCCCGCAGCTCGGCGGCGTCCTCCAGCGACATGCCGGCCGGGATGTAGCCGACCCTGAGATCGTGCGCCGACGTCTGGTCGGTGACCACGTCGGGCACCACGCCGCGCCGCACCAGCTCCGGCATCACTTCGGCGATGTTGCCGACCAGGCCGACCGAGATCGCCTTGCCGCTGCTGCGTGCCTCGTCCACGAGCCGCAGTGCCGTGTCGAGGTCCCGTTCGAGGCGATCACAGTAGCCGGTATCCACCCGGCGCTCGATGCGCCGTTCATCCACCTCGACGCCCAGAAAGGCCGCGCCGTTCATGGTCGCGGCGAGCGGCTGCGCGCCACCCATGCCACCGAGGCCCGCGGTCACCACCAGCCGCCCCGCCAACGAGCCGCCGAAGCGCTGGCGGGCACATTCGGCAAACGTCTCGTAGGTACCCTGCAGGATCCCCTGAGTGCCGATGTAGATCCAGGACCCGGCCGTCATCTGTCCATACATCGTCAGGCCCAGCGCATCGAGCCGCCTGAATTCATCCCAGGTGGCCCAGCGCGGGACCAGGTTGGCGTTGGCGATGAGCACCCGCGGCGCCTCGTCATGGGTGCGAAAGACGCCTACCGGCTTCCCGCTCTGCACCAGGAGGGTTTCGTCGTTCTCCAGCCGGCGCAGCGTGGCCACGATCTTCTCGAAGCACTCCCAGTTGCGCGCCGCCTTTCCCCCGCCGCCGTAGACAATAAGCTCGTCCGGCCGCTCGGCGACTGCCGGATCGAGATTGTTCATCAGCATCCGGAGGGCGGCCTCCTGGTGCCACCCCTTGCAGGCGAGCTCGGTGCCGGTGGGTGCGTGAATGACGCGGCTGGTGATGGAAGTCATCAGGTCCTGTTCTCCGTCCAAGTGCGGCGCTGGCACCGAATTATGGCCTCAAAGAGGCCCCCTGACCAGCGCCCGGGTTCCGCCGCTGGCCGGCTCGGCAACCTTCCAGCAGATTCCCCAGTCCAATCTGCTGCATGACCACTCCGACTCGTGGGGCGCGCGCGCTGAAACGGATTCCGGCCCGGCAACGCTCGGACAGCGATGCTGTCGAGGTGGCCCTCGCCACCTCAGGCGATACGCATGCCTTCGAGCGGCTCTACCGGAGCCATGTGGGGCGGATTCATGCGCTCACCCGCCGCATGCTGTCGCCCGATGAGGCGGATGATGCCACCCAGGATGTCTTCATCCGGGCATGGCAGAAGCTGGAATCGTTCCGCGGTGAGTCGGCCTTTGGCACGTGGCTGCACAAGATCGCGGTGAATGTGTGCCTGGGACGGCGGGCACAGCTGGGACAGGCACGGGCACGTTACCACGCCGATGACGCCCCGCTCGAGACGGTACCGCACCCGCATACGGGCGGCGCGCTGGACCGGGTGGACTTCGAGACGGCGCTGGAGCAGCTGCCCGACGGGGCGCGACAGGTGTTCGTGCTCCACGATGTGGAAGGCTATCGCCACGAGGAGATCGCCGAGATGCTGGGCACCGTGACCGGAACATCGAAGTCGCAGCTGCATCGGGCGCGCATGGCCCTCAGGCAGCACCTGGAGCGCTGAACCATGGTGACAGAACACTGGACCGACCGGCTGTCGGAGTACGTGGACGGCGAACTGACCCGCGCTGAGCAGGCGGCGTGCGAGGCACATCTGGCAACCTGTGCCGAGTGCCGCGCCGTGGGCGAGGATCTCCTCGCCGTCGCGCACACCGCAGCTGCCCTGCCTGCCGACGATCCGGCTCGCGATCTCTGGCCCGGCATTTTCTCGGCCATCACGCCCCAGCCCAAGGTCGTTCCGCTCGTGAGGCGGCGGCCCTGGTATGCCAGCGTCCCGGGGCTGGCGGCTGCAGCGGCGATCGTTGCCATCGTAAGCGGTGGCTCGGTCTGGCTCGCCATGCGACAGGGACCGGCCACGGCGGCTCCGACGTCAATCGTCGTGGCATCAACCACCGAGCAGCCGACTGCAACGGTAGCGCCGGCAGCGGCGCGCGCGGAGCAGACCTACGACGCGGCGGTCGCAGATCTCCGCAAGGTGCTCGACGCCGGCCGGGGCCGGCTCGACAGTACCACGCTACGGGTGCTGGAGCGTAACCTGGCGACGATCGATTCGGCGGTGGCTGACGCCCAGCGCGCCGTCGCCAGTGATCCCAATAACGCCTATCTCAATGCCTATCTCGCGCGCACCATGCGCCGGAAGGTTGACCTGCTCCGCCAGGCGGCCACGCTCGCCCGCGCGGAAACCTGAACCGAGGACCTGACCGTGTTGCTCGCTTCGCTGCTCCTGCTGTCGTCCCTGGCCGTGCAAGGCCAGGACACGACCTTCGCCGCCACCCGGGGCGACCGGCTCCGTGTGGGCGTGCACGAAGGATCCATCACGGTGACTGCGTGGGACCGGAATGCCGTACGGGTACAAGCCGAATCCGACGATGATGACGACGACGTCCGGGTGGACATCTCCCGGAGCGCTGGCGCCATCAGCGTCTCGGCGCGAAGCCGGCGCGGCGGGCCGGTGGACGTCTCGTTCACCGTGACGGTGCCCACCTGGATGCCGCTCAGCCTCAATTCGGTCGAGGGGGACATCAGCGCGCGGGGTACCACTGCCGCCATCAATGCCCAGACCGTGAACGGCAGCGTTCAGGTGAGCGGTGGGTCCGGAAACGTGAACCTCTCCTCGGTGGATGGCAGCGTGGAGCTAGCCCGCTCGAGTGGCCGCATCAGCCTCACGACCGTGAATGACGACGTCACCGTGCGCCAGTCGACCGGCAGCATCACGGCCTCCACGGTGAATGGTTCGGTGATGCTCGTCGGCGTCGCCTCTGATGCCGTCTCAGCCGAGTCCATGAACGGCGACGTCCATTTCGGCGGGCCCATTCGCAACGGCGGGCGATATCAGCTGAGCACCCACAATGGTGACGTGCTCGTGGGTGTGCAGTCGGGCGCCAATGCCACGGTGTCGGTCAACACGTTCAACGGGGACTTCTCATCCGACATCCCGGTGGAAGTGCGGACCCGCGACCGCCACGACGGCAGCTTCACCTTTACCCTTGGCGACGGGAGCGCGAGGCTCGAGCTCGAGTCGTTCCAGGGAAGCATTCAACTTGTCCGGCCCGGCAGCACCAGCGACCGATAACCTGCCCAGGAGACCCGCACCATGCTCGCATTGACCGCGCTCGCGATGATTGCCGCCCTGCAGGGCGGCCAGCAGGCCCAGGACTTCCATTGGTCCGGCACCCTTGCCGCCGGCAAGACGATCAGCATCCGCAACGTCAACGGCGACGTACGAGCCGTCGCGGCCAGCGGCAACCAGATTGAAGTCACCGGCGTCAAGCACGCCCGGCGCAGCGATCCCGCCAGCGTCCAGATCAAGGTGGAACAGACGAGCCAAGGCGCCATTATCTGCGTGCTTTATCCCAACCAGCAAGGCAACAGCTGTGAGGACCGGCATTCGAACGGCCGCAGCAATGACAACAACGACGTAAGCGTGGACTTCACCGTGCGTGTGCCGTCTTCCGTCCTGCTCTCGGCCCATACGGTGAACGGTGACGTGAGCGCGGAAGGATTGGGCGCCGACGCGGAGATCGCCACGGTCAACGGGGATGCCAGCGTCGAGACCAACGGCTTTGCGGAGGCCAGCAGCGTCAACGGCTCGGTGGATGTGGTGATGGGACGCGCGGACTGGAGCGGCTCGGCGAACTACCGGAGCGTGAACGGACCCGTGTCGGTGACCCTGCCGGACGGAGCCAGCACGGAGGTGCGCGCCAGCACCGTGAATGGTGACATCGACACAGACTTCCCCCTCACGGTCCAGGGCAAGTTCGGCCCGCGGTCGTTGCGCGGCACCATCGGCAATGGCGGACGGACCCTTGCCATCGAAACGGTGAACGGATCGATCAATATCCGGAAACGGTAATGTCCGCGCCCGTTACGGGCGCGACGTGATCCGGACCATGAGTTGCGGCACGTCGGTCGCCCCGCGGGGTACCGTGAAGCGCACCGGCTCCGAGACGGCATCGAGGAGTTGCAGGGTGGCGGGCGCTACCGAGATCTCCCACTCGCCGGACGTGATGCCCATCGAATAGAAGGTGCCATCCGAAAAGGTTGACAGGGTCCGCCGGTGACCGGTGCTGCGCTCGGTGAGAATGAGTGGAACGCCGGGCACCGGCTCCGCCGCCGGCCCGCGCTGCACCACGCCCTCGATCACCGCGCCGAGTTGCAGCGGCACGTCCACCCGCGTCACCGCGTTCGGCGCGGGATACGCCACGGCCGCCTCGAACCCGGGAACCCACAGTGGCGACTGGAAGCTCAGCGAGTCGACCGTCACCAGCACCGGCTCGAATGGCACCACGTCCCAGACGCGGTAGGCGCCGGTCGAATCGCTGAAGTCGCTGCTGTTGCCCACCTGCACGCGGACCCCGCCCAGTCCCGGCTCGCCGTCGTCCATCCGGCCGTTGCCGTCCTTGTCGAGAAAAACCATGCCCGCCAGTCCACCGCGCTGCAGCGACGGGCCCGCATCGAGCGCCAGGGAGCCCTCTGCCTTGTCGTACAGCACCGAGCCCTGCACGTACTGGGTGCCGCTCACCGGTCCCTGCGCCGGCGCGGTGACCTGGCTGAAGGCGCGAAGCTGCGGCAATGTCGTGGAGAGCGCGAGCGTCCAGGTTGCGCCGCCGCTCCCGCGCGTCCAGCTCACGCCCGTCTCGAGCCGCAGCGCCGGAGAAAGCGTGCGCGCAATCGAGAAGGCAGCGTAGTTGAGCGCGCTTGTCCCCCGCGTCTCCAGCGAGCCCCGAAACCAGAGCCGCCGGAACAGCGCGCCCCAATGACCGTTGGGCACGGCGAACGCATCGACACCGAGAAAATCGTCGGTCTCCGCGCCGTCACCGGTGACGGCCGTGCGGTCAAGCCGCAGGTAGGGCACGGCCCGGACGCCGGCCAGGTCCACCGAGATGCCGACTCGCGAGCGGAGCGTCGAGCCGTCCTCGGTCGTGGCATACTCAACGCGCCCGTCCAGGTAGAGATAGTTGCGTCGTGAATCCGGGCGCCAGAATGCGTTCGCCTGAAATTGGGAGCGCCGATTGAGCGGGTTGAGGATCGGCTCGTCCACGTCGCGCGAGAACAACGTTGCCTCGGTGCCGAGTCGGAGATCGAGCGTCGGCTCATAGGAGAACCGCGCCCGGCCATAGCCATGCAGCACGAAGCTTGCCTCGGCGGTCCACGCGCCGGCAAGATTGCCGATGGTGTTCAGGTAGGGATGAAAGAGGTCGGGCGCGCTATCGCGCCAGAACCGGTCCATGCCGCCACCGACTGTCCACCGACGGCTCACCCCCGCACGCAGGTCAACATTCGCCGCGGCATCGCACATGTCGAAGCGGCACTCGCCGCCGGAAACCCCATATTCCACGCGTCCCGAAGGCAACAGCGCGCTCGGCACCAGATACTTGCGGCTGAACTCGCGCCGCTCGCCGTAGGGGCCGTATGCCACGAAGTCGACCGGATTTTCGCCATAGAGCACCGGAAGCTCGACGGAGTAACTGCCATCGGCACGCACGCTGTCCACGCCCACCAGCACGCCGTTGCGGTAGGCCTCGAGCTGCCAGCCTGGAGGGAGGTGGCCCGCGTAGGCGATGTCGCTGATGAGTGAGGGCCGCAGGTAGGGCGCGTTAGTGACGTAGAGGCCGCGAATCGAGCGCGGCGTCTGGCCCGAGCCGAGACCGTCGCCGATCCGCACCTGCCGCAGCCAGGATTGGCTGCGCCAGACGCCGAGCCAGCTTCCGTCCACGCGCACGTCGCCCGTCGAGGCGGGGCCTTCGCTGCGGAGCCCCAGTTCCAGGGATCCACCAGCCAGGGCCGCACCTCCCGCCAGGCTGTATGACGCGCCGCCAAGAACATCGCTGCTGGGTGAGAAGAGCGAATAGTCGAGCACGAATCCATCGAGCGGACGACGCTCGCTTCCCAGCACCAGATTGGGCAGCACCTCCGGCGATTCGCGCAGCAGCGAGGCCCGGGCGGCCTCCCGCTGCAGGCGGAGCCCCAGCGGCAACCGGTCGGGATTCCGGACTACCACTTCGAGCGCACTCCAGTCGACGATGATATCGAGATCCAGCAGTTTCCCGAGAACCTGCGCGGAGAGATAGAGCTCAGCAGGATCCCGCCGCAGCTCGCCGGGCGCCAGCGAAACCGCCTGCCGGCCGAATGAGACCGTCCGCGTCGTGGCATCCACGACGAACGGCACATGGCGCGGTTCGATCAGCGCCCGCACGACGCCGCCAGAATCCACCTCGGCTCCGATCTCCGCCAGCGCAAGAAACTGGGAGAGCGGAATCAGTGCGTCATCGCCTGCCCGATAGGCCAGGACCGTACGCGCTGCCAGCCGGCCCATCCGCAACTCGACGATGGCTGGTCCCGGCAGGGTATCGTCGGGCTGCTGCGCGGCGGCGCGGCCCGAGGCGAGGAGCACCAGCAGCGGGACGGCGACATGAGCCAGCCGTGGTCGGCCCACCATGATTCAGGGAAGGACCACCGGCATCGAGTCGCGCACCACGCGAAACGGCAGGAGCGATGACGCGGGCAGGTCGGGACGACCCGGTGTCACCTCGACCCGGAGCATGTAGCGCCCCGGGGGTACCGAATCGAGCGGCATGGTGAATCGCGGCGAAATGGGCGCGTACACCGATACGGGAAGGGTGAAGTGCCCGCGCAAGGTGCCGACAGAGTCGGTCAGCGTGCCGCGCGCCGTCGCCAGCAGGGCGGCATTGCCCGCGTGGGCGATGCGCGCCTGCACCACCAGCGAGTCGGCCTCCGTGTGGGCCTTGAGGCTGTCGAGCATTGCCCCGGTCTGCACGCCTCCAGTGCGATAGAGAATCGGCAGCACCGTCCGGACCTGCATCGGCAGGCCAATCGTCACGCTCCCCGAGTCGGTCGGCGCGCTCACGGCAAGCTGGCCGCCACGCGCCAGCACAACCAGCCGAGCCCAGTATTCGCCATCGGCAAGCCCAGGCGGCGGTGTTATCAGGAGGCGCACGACCTGCTGCGCCTTGGGCTCGATGCTGGCGCGCCGGGGAAATATCCGGATCCACGGTGCCGCGTTCGGCGCCGTGCTATCGGGCGTGTCGGTGAGCCACGCCTGGAAGCGTCCCGCCGAATCGGTGACCGCGTACCCGTAGGTTGTCGAAAGCGTGACTTCGACCGGCTGGTCGTTCGGATTGACGAGGAGCATGGTCGCGGTGCGACCTCGGCTATCCATGAACACCGACGTCGGGGCCACCAGCACCCCCTGCGCGGCGAGCACTGCCGGAGCGAGAAGCGACAGGAGGGCGAAGGCAGCAGCGCGTTTCATGGATACATGACCGTGAGCGTGATGGTGGCGGAGTAGGCGCCGGGTCGCTGGTTGAACGCTGGCGTGGCTGTGCCGCCCAGGAAAACCGAGGCCCGGCCCTGCTGCGACATCGTGGCGACGTAGGACTGCCGCGGGTCAAACGTCACCTGCGCGCCGATGCTCTGCGATTGTGAGAAGCCCGCGTCGGAGCCGCTGAATGACAGGGGCAGCGATGCACCCGACGGACCGCTCATGGAGGATGGCAGCGAGAAACTGAGAATGACGAGGTCGTTGTTCTGCGCCGTGAGATTGAACTGGCCTGAATTGGCCGGGTCAGTCCGGAGCACGGTCGTGGGCGCACCGGCCAGCAACGAACCGAACGACAGCGGCCGGACGCCCTCCACCCGGATCTTTCGCCCTTGCGCCAGCGCCGAATGAGTGGAGAGCATGGCAAGTCCGAGCACGAGCGCGATACGACGCATGCGTCTCCGGGGTGACGGCCTGATTGGGGTGGAATGCGCACAATCTAGCACGGGGGACGTGCTAGTTGTAGACAACCGTCACGATGACCGGAACGGTGTACGTCCCCGGTGCCGCGTTCGTGGCCGTCAGGGTGGCGCCAAACCAGAGAAAGTACCGGCCGTTGTTGGCGAGGGTGGCACTCCGCGTCCCGCCCGAAACGGGCACGAAGGCCGTCGCGCCACCATTCCCGGGCGAGGTGTTGGCCAGCCCGGTCCACGCCGACAGCCCGAGGTTGAGGCCCAGCGCAGCCGGCAGCGAGGTGAACTCAATCAGCACTGGCGTGTTCGAGTTGCCCTGAATGGTGAAGCGGCCACCATTCCTGGCCTGGACGGTGATGACCTGCGTCGATGCGATGGTGCCGAAATCCAGGTCCTGGGTGCCCGTGACCGAGATGGACGGGAGCAACCGAGCGGTCACCCGGCTGCTGCCAGACGACTGCGCGCGCGCCAACGCCGGCACGGCGTACAGCAGCAGGAGACACAGTAGGGAGGTGGCTCGGCGCATAGGAGGGCCCCGATGCGGCGGAGGCGGCGAAACCATCCGCCGCCTCCAGGCCCGCACCGAGAATTCCCCGATTACTGGTACACCACGTCGAGGGTGATGGGCGTCGTGCTCGTGTATGAGCCGGGCGCCACGGCCGCGGAGGCGCTCACCGTCGCGCCGATCCAGACGTAGTAGTCCCCAGTCGCGTTCGTGGTGCCATTGAACGTGGCTCCCACTGACGCAGCCGCCGACGACAGCGAAGCGGTCGAGTTCACGTCCGCCGCCATGTACTGCCAGGCAGAGAGCGGAAGGCCCGCGTCGCCGACATCAGCCGGCAGCGAGCTGAAGTTCAGCACGATGGGAGTGGTTGCCGCGCCAGCCACGTGGAAGGTACCAGCCCCGGTGCCGTTGGGGTTGACCGTCTTGACCTGGCTCTGGGCCACGTTGCCGAAGGCGAGGTCAGCGCCCGTGACGTTGATGGAGCTGAGCACGGTGGCGGTAGCATTGATGCTGCCGCTGTTCTGGGCCTGCGCGGGCACGGCAAGGACCGCAGCCGCCGCAAGCGCAAGGGCGAGGGAGGTACGCATGAGACTCCGAATCCTGAATAGGGGTGGCCAGCTGCGCTCAGGCCCCAATGCCGTGAGCGGTCGGTGATCCTACGGGCAACCGTGGTGCCAGCCGCTGTTCAGTGACCTCTACTATCAATTCTTTATACAGGAATCCCGATCTCACATCCTGGGAAAGACTTGGCTGCAAGCGACTTAACGTGAGACGGCAGCTGTCAATTATTACGACGATTTCGCGCTCGTCCATGGCAGTCTTGCCGCGCCGCCCTAACTGCTTTCCCCTTCGGCAGTTGCGCGCTCGAAACTCGGCAGCCAACCCGTGGGCCATCTCTTGCCTTGGCTTCAGGCCAACGAGACTCACGGAGCGGGCGGGATGCAGGAACCCAAATCCACCGGTATGCCACTTCTTGCAGTGATCGCGCTGGCGAGCCTTGCGTTCGCCGCACCTCTCAGCGCACAGCAAAGTGGCAGAATGCAAGTCCATGCAACGGTGGTAGATGTGTCGAGCTCGCTCGATGTGATCGCGACTCTTCGACAGCGCGTCGTGCAGACGAACCGTCCGGCCGTGACCCATCATGCCACGGGCTCCGGACAGAAGGCCCGCTCCTGGTTCATGGTGGCCGAGAAGCGGGCAGTCCCGATGGCTGCGCCGCAGGAAGACGCGCTGGCGCCCGCTCAGCGTGGCGTGACGGTCTTCTACTACTAGTCGCAAGTCATATGTCATTCGACGTATGACGTACGACCTGTGCCTGCCTTCCGAGAGACAGTAGCCCCGGGGCGCGTTGCCCGGGGTTTTCTGTTGGGAGTCGAGGGTCGAGGAGTCGAGAGGTCGAGCACTCAGCGCATGGCTCACAGCTTATAGCTCACAGCTTCCAAAAAGAAACCGCCCCGGAATTTCCGAGGCGGTAACACTGCGTCAGACCAGTTCGCTTCGCTTATCGCAGGGACATCTGGTCGGTCTGCGCAGTGGAATCTGACGAGGCATAGTCGATCACCAGCGCCACCCGGCGGTTCTCGAGCCCCGCATCGCCCGGGCCCTTGGCTCCCGGCACCACCTGACGATCGGTGGCTTCACCGTAGCTCACGGTGCGGAAGCTGGCGTTGGTAATAGTGCCATTGCTGGTGAGATAATCCCGGACCGCCTCGGCGCGCCGCATGCCGAGCTGCTGATTGTAGGCCCGCGAACCGGCGGGATCAGCAAACCCTTCCACCGTGACAACCGCGTTCGGATAATAGTCCTGGACCACGCTCGCGAACCGGTCGAGCACCGGCCGATCAGTCTCGCGCAGCGCCGCCTCATTGAAGTCGAAGTGCACCGGCACGTTGAACTTCATGGCGCCCTTCATCTTCTCGATGCTGACGTTGTACTCGCTCTTGAACGCCGCCAGTTCCTGCTCCAGCGCATTGACTCGGCCGTCGAGCGAATCCACCCGGGTGCCAAGCTGCTGGTCGCCGGTCTGCATTTCTTCGCGGATCTTGGCGACTTCGCTGTTGAATTCGTCCCGCGTCACCTTCGGGGTACAAGCGCTGGCTGCTGCCACCGTGGCGAGCATTCCGAGTGCGATCGTGTTGCGAGACGTCCAGTGTCGGGCCATGTGTCCTCCTGGATCCGGCGTTAGCGCGTCAGACACCGGCTGCCGACCACAGCCAAAGTGTCCCCTCACCTTACATTGCCGAATCTCAGGCGTGAGCCGTCCTCCTGCTGTGATGGCGCTCACGTGAGGCGGTTAGACGGTTAGGCGGTTAGGCGGCTGGGAGGCCGGCGAAGCAGCACTAACCGTCTAACCGTCTAACCGCCTATTCCTAGCAGTTCCACATCGAACACCAGGGTCGAATTGGGTGGGATGTCCCCCATGCCCTGGGCGCCGTAACCCAGCTCGGCCGGAATCACCAGCTTCCGCTTGCCGCCGACTCGCATCCCCTCGAGCCCCTCATCCCAGCCCTCGATGACCTGCTGCTTGCCCAGGGTGAAGGTAAACACGCCGGAATCGAACTTGTGGCCATTGGTGAGCCATCCCGCGTAGCGGACCTTGGCTGTCTGGCCAGCCGAGACCGCCGGACCAGAGCCGGGAGCGAGGTCCCGATACCGCAGACCCGTCGGGCTGGTGGTGAGCTTCTCGGGTTGGACATCGAGCGCGGCCGCAAAGCCGTTGGGATCAGTCACGGGACGGCTCCGGAAGTCATTGAGATTACAGGAGACGAGAAGGAGGATCACGGGCAGGAGGACGGTAAGCCGGCGGGGATTCACGGGCGCTTCTCCAAAGATGAGGAATCCAAATGCCGAGTAGGGGCACGGCAAGCCGTGCCCCTACTCGATCCTGCATCGGGACGGCGGGATTTGAACCCGCGACCCCTGCAACCCCATTGCAGTGCGCTACCGGACTGCGCTACGTCCCGTGATGGGCGCGAAAGGTAGTCGGAAGACGGAGAGACGGGAAGACGGGATGGGCGAGATGGGCAGGATGGGCAGGTCGGGGCCGACCCTGCATCACCAGCCCATCCCGCCCATGCCGCCCATCTCGCCCATCCTGCCCATCCTGTCTTACTCCGCCCGCATTTCTCCCAATCGCCTCAGCGCCGGCGCCTTCCACGCCGTGAGTCCCACGGTCACCAGCGTCATGGTCCCGCCGATCAGGACCGACGGAATGGTGCCCAGGAGTCGCGCCAGCAGCCCCGACTCGAAAGCTCCGATCTCGTTGCTCGAGCCAATGAACACCGCGTTGACCGCCGAGACCCGGCCCAGCAGTGCGTCAGGGGTGAAGACCTGCAGCAGCGTCGACCGGACCACGACGCTCACCGTATCCACCATGCCGCTGAGGGCCAGGAACCCGAGTGAAAGTGCGAAATTGCGCGAGAGCGCAAAGCCGAGCATGGCGGCGCCAAAGACGGCCACCGAGAGCAGGAGTGAGCGGCCGGCCCGCTGCATCGGCGGGCGGTGCGCAAGCCAGAGCGACATCACCACCGCCCCGGCGGCTGGTGCCGCGCGCAGCGCGCCAAGTCCCTGGGGCCCGACATGCAGCACATCCGAGGCAAAAATGGGCAGGAGCGCCACCGCGCCGCCGAACAGCACCGAGAAGAGATCGAGCGACATGGCCCCCAGCAATACCGGCTGGCTGCGAAGAAAGGCAACGCCCTCAGCGAGCCCGCGCAGCACCGAGCGCTGGAGTGGCATCCGCGTCGTGACCGGTGCCAGGACCAGCCGCATCGCCGCGAGCGCGGTAAGCATCAGGCAGACATCCACGGTGTACGCGCCGGCCGGCCCGACCGCCGCATACAGCACACCGCCCAGCGCAGGGCCGGTGACGGCGGCAAACTGGAAGGACGATGTCCGCCATGCCGACGCGTTGGCGTATAGCTCTCTCGGCACCAGTTCGGCGGCGAGCGCCGTGCGCGCGGGCATGAGGAAGCTGCGCGAGATACCGCTCACGAAGATGACGGCGTAGAATGGCCAGGCAGACTGGAACGGGTGGCGGGCGCCGTGCAGTGTCAGCAGCAGCAGCGCCAGGGCGCACGCGAAGGTGAGTACCAGGGACCCGACCACGATCCGGCGACGGTCCATCCGGTCGGCCACATGTCCGGCAAAGAGCGCCACCGCGATGAACGGCAGCGCTTCGGCGAGTCCGATCAGCCCGAGTGAAAGCGGGTCATGAGTGATGGCATAGACCTGCCAGGCCACGACCACGCCACGCAGCTGCGTGGCGATGGTCATCGTCATGAGGCTGGTGATCAGCCACTTGAATGACGGGAATCGGAGTGAGGCGTAGGAGTCGTGAATATTCGGTGATCGGTCGTCGGTCTTCAGTCGTCGACCGGTGACCGACGACCGACGACTCCTCCAGAGCCAGTGGTGGGACTTGAACCCACGACCGCTCGATTACGAATCGAGTGCTCTACCGCTGAGCTACACTGGCCAATAAGAAAAAGGGGCGTGCCATGCAGGCCGCCCCCAGTGCCCTGGCGCGGATTCGAACCGCGACGCCTTTCGGCACTACCCCCTCAAGATAGCGTGTCTACCAGTTTCACCACCAGGGCGCGGGCCACAAAGCTAGCCAGCGCCCC
>DASTFH010000093.1:0-2664 GCA_035708725.1 Gemmatimonadales bacterium
CCGTCCAGCGTCCTGGGCAGCCCGCCAACGGCGGCGTTGGCCGTCATGATCACCACGGCGCCCGCCTTGCCGTCATCCGTAAGCCCGACACCGATGCCCTCGACACCATTGCGTGCCATGATCTCGGCCTGGTGCCTCGACTGCGCCGCCATGGCGGCGTGGAGGTCAGGGCCCTGCTGTCCGCCGCGAGCAAAGTCGGGCGAACCGGTCTCAGGACCGGTGCCGTCGCTGCACGCGGCAGCGAAGGCAACAATGAACAGTAGGCCGAGGCGCCTGGCGGCGCGCCCGGTTGGCTCGAATTTCCTCATGTGGTACACCTCGGGTTTGGTGATACCCGGATGCCGCCCGGACGGGCGGCAGGGATGGTGTCCCACGATAGCGATTGGGGAAAGGTTGCGCCAGTAGGGGCACGGCTTGCCGCGCCCCTATGCGAGAGTCCAGCGTTGTCCGCTGGGCACGGCAAGCCGTGCCCCTATTTCTCCGCCAGCTGCACCCGCTCGATGAAATCGCCTACCCGGGTCCGGTAGAGGTGCAGGGTGACGATCTTGCCAGGCCCGGCACTCTTGAGCGCTGCCGAGAGGTCGGCTTCGGAGCGGATCGGCTTGTCCTCGACCGCAGTGATGATGTCGGCGACCGCCTGGCTCCGATCTGGCTCGATCAACTGTGCTTCCCAGGCCGGTCCACCCGGAGTGACGTCCGTAATGAGGACGCCTCGGACATCATCCGGCAGGCCCAGCTGATCCGCCATGGCGCTGGTGACCGTCTGCACTCGCGCACCCAGCAGGGACTGCGTGGTGCCCGCCGGCTGGGTTTCGCCCGAGTCGGCCGAGTTGTCGTCGGTGCTGTCCTGCGCTGAGTCTCCGATCGCATCTTTCAGCGCCTGAAGCTTGACGGTTACGACCTTGCGGACGCCGCCCTTCCGCGCCACTTCGATCTTCACTTCGTCGCCCGGCTTCCGGAAGCCGATTTCCTGCTGCAGCTGGCCCGTCCGGTACATCGGGCGGCCATCCACGGAAAGAATCACGTCGCCAGGCTTGAGCCCCGCCTTGCCGGCAGGCGAGTCGGGATCGGTGATGCTCTGGATGGTGACGCCGCGAATCTGGTCCAGCCCGACATATTGCGCGTCCAGCCGGGAGGCGTCCTGAATGGTCACGCCAATGGCGGCGCGGTGTACCGTGCCCGTCTGGATCAGTTGATCCATGACCTGCTTGACCAGGTTGATCGGGATGGCAAATCCGTAGCCTGAATAGAAGCCAGTCTCGCTTGCAATGGCCGAGTTGATGCCGATGGCCTCACCCTGCACGTTGACCAGCGGCCCGCCCGAGTTGCCGGGATTGATGGCCGCATCGGTCTGGATGAAATCGGAGATGCTGAGGTTGGACGTCTTGAGTCCCTGGAGACTCCGCCCCTTGGCGCTGATGATGCCGCTGGTGACGGTGAACGTCAGCTGGTTGCCCAGCGGATTGCCGATGGCGAGGACCCACTCGCCCACCCGCTCGTTGTCGCTGTTGCCCAGCGCGATGGGCTTGAGGTCCTTGGCGTCGATCTTGAGCACCGCGACATCAGTGTTGGGATCGGTCCCCACGACTTTCGCGACGAACTCCCGTTCGTCGTGCAGCCGCACCGTGACCTTGTCCGCCCCCGCCACCACGTGATTGTTGGTGAGGATGTAGCCATCAGCGGAGACAATGAAGCCGGAGCCGGTTCCCTGCTCGAGGCGCGGGCCGCTGTCGCTCGGCATGTTGAAGAAACGGCGGAACTCCCGCGGCACCTGTGGGCCGCGCACCATCTCGGTGTGCTGTGAGCGGACGTACACCACGCTCGGCACCACCGCCTGGGCCACCGCCGCAAAGGCGTTGCTCAGGTCGACAAGGGGCTTGGCTTCCGGGATGGACGGCGGCGCCACCGGCGTGATGCTTCCGGCCGATGCCTGGGACAGTTCCTGTGCCGAACTGCGGGTTGGGAGATCGAGGAGGCCGGCGAAGAGCAGGCCGAGCGCAAATGCCAGCGCCACGAGGCCGCCGAATTTGAGCCAGTTCTGTGATCGTACGGACATGCGTATGCCACCTGTTCGTGCAGCGAAGGTAGATGTCGAACCCCGAAGGGCTCTCTCAACTTAATGGGGATGCGCGCCCCGCGCGGGGCGTCGCATCCGGGGCACTACGGAGTGCTGTCGCCGAGCCCCAGCACCGCCGTGCCCTGGTCAAAAACGATGTCCACCGGAATCCCGGCGGAGCTCAGCCGGTCAAGGTCAGCCTGCAGCTGGGCGTCGATGGATCCATACTTCTGCATGTAGGCCTTGACCCCATCATAGTCGCCGTTGCCCTGCAGGCGGAGAATCGTGGCCGAAAGGGAATCAGTGGCCAGCCGCATGCGGTCGGGGTGGACGCGGTACGTGCCAGTGGCGGAATCCCGGCTGAACGCGCCCAGCTCCTTGAAGAAGTTGAACCGCGCGATGTTGGCGCGCCCATGCGCATCGCTCCCGCCAAAGCGGACCGACCGGAAGATGCTGGCCAGGAAGGTGACGTAGTTGTCCATCAGTTTTGCATCGGGCAACTCGCCCATCGAGTCGAGCGCCGCGATCATGTACAGCCCCAGGACGTCGGCCTTGCCTTCCTCGAGACCGCTGTATTCCTCCCTCAACGCTGCCCGCACGGTGCCTCG
>DASTFH010000094.1:0-33462 GCA_035708725.1 Gemmatimonadales bacterium
CGCAGAGCTGGCCGAGCGGCTGCTCGAGCTCCGGACAGCGGGCAAGCTGCTGGAAGCGCAGCGGCTCGAATCGCGCACCCAGTTTGATATCGAGATGCTGCTTGAGGTCGGGACCTGCGCCGGCATCGAGAACTACTCCCGGCATCTCACGGGTCGGCGCGCCGGCGAGCGTCCCGCCTGCCTGCTCGATTATTTCCCCGCCGACTTCCTCACGGTGGTGGACGAATCGCACGTGTCGCTGTCACAGATCGGCGGCATGTTCAACGGCGACCGGGCGCGGAAGCTCACCCTGGTGGATTACGGTTTCCGCCTGCCCTCGGCGCTCGACAATCGCCCCCTCCAGTTCGACGAGTTCATGTCACTCGTCCCCCAGATGATCAATGTGTCGGCTACGCCCGGCGACCTGGAGCTGCGGTTGTCCGAAGGCGTCATCGTCGAGCAGATCATCCGGCCCACGGGGCTCGTGGATCCTGAAGTGGACATTCGCCCGGTGCGAAGCCAGGTGGATGATCTCCTGGCCGAGATCCGTGAGCGAGAGCGCAGCCACGAGCGGGTGCTGGTCACCACGCTCACCAAGCGGATGTCGGAAGACCTGACCGACTACCTCCAGCAGGCAGGCGTCCGGGTGCGCTATCTCCATTCCGACATCGACGCCATCGAGCGGATGGAAATCCTGCGCGGCCTCCGGCTGGGTGACTTTGACGTGCTCGTGGGCATCAACCTCCTGCGCGAAGGGCTGGACCTCCCGGAGGTCTCGCTGGTGGCCATTCTTGATGCCGACCAGGAAGGCTTCCTCCGGAGCGACCGCTCGCTGGTGCAGACCATCGGCCGGGCCGCGCGGAACGTGAACGGGCGTGCCATCCTGTATGCCGATCGCGTGACCGGTTCCATGCGGCGCGCGCTGGACGAGATGGACCGGCGGCGCAGCATCCAGCGGGAGTTCAACAAGCTCCACAACATCACACCCACGGCCATCGTCAAGTCGCTGGACGAGGTGCGGCTCTCCACCCACGTGGCCGACGCGCGGACCGAGAAGCCGCAGCCCAGGATCAAGGTGGTGGAGTCGGTGGACCTCCACGACCCGGCGGAGCGCGCGGCCTACATGGCCAAGCTGGAGCGGCGGATGCGCGAGGCCGCGGCCAATCTCGAGTTCGAGCGCGCGGCGCTGCTGCGTGACGAGCTCAACGAGCTGCGCGCCATGGCTGCCCCGAATGTGCGGCGCGGCGAGCCCGGCCTGCGCCGCCATGCCTGAGCGGGCGGTGCTCACCGAGGCCGAGCTGGTGTCACGCGGCGAGCAGCTGGGGCACGAACTGGCGCCCGGTGCCGTAGTGCACCTGTCCGGCGATCTCGGAGCAGGGAAGACCACGCTGGCCCGCGCCATCATCCGCGGGCTGGGCGCCGCCGACGCCGTCTCGAGTCCCACCTACGCGCTGGTACATCATTACCATGGCGCCCGTGGCGACATCTACCACGTGGATGCGTACCGGTTGCGCCATCCCGATGAAGCGGCCGATCTCGACTGGGACACGCTGGGCTCGGCCGACGCACTGCTGGTCGAGTGGCCGGAGCGGGCCGCGGGATGGGTGCCACCCGCGTCGCTCCACATTGCGCTCGGGCACACGGATGATGATGGGCGCCGGGTCATGGAACTCTCATGAGCTGGCTTGCCATCGACACGGCCACGTCCAGATTGTCGGTCGCGGTCGGCCGCTCCGGCGCCGACGCGGTCGAGCGCCACCTCGATGGACCCCGCCAGCATGCGCGGGCGCTGCTGCCGTTGATCGACGATGCGCTGGAAGCGCTGGCGGAATCACTGGCCTCGCTCGCAGCCGTTGTCGTGGCTGACGGGCCCGGAAGCTTTACGGGACTTCGGGTGGGCGCCGCCGTGGCGAAGGGACTGCACGACGCGCTTGGCCTTCCGGTTTACTCGGCACCGTCACTGCTCGGATGCGCCCTGGCCCGGCAGGAGGCTGGCCGAGTGGTGGCCACCAGTGAAGCGTTGCGGGGTGAGGTGTACGCTGCGGTCTATGAGTTTGCCGGCGGGCAGGTTCGGCAACTCTCAGCGCCCCATGTGGTGCCGAAGCAGCGGCTGAGCGAGCTGGCGCCGGGCGCCACCCTGGTCCAGGATCTGGTGGTGGATGCACGCCGGCTGCTGGCGCTCCGTGCATGGAAGCATGGGCTCGTTCAGATTGCGCAGGTGGAAGAGTGGACCCCGGAATACGGGCGCCCGGCAGAGGCGCAGGCCCGATGGGAGCGCGAACATGGACGGCCCCTCACGCATTCGTCCGGCCTGGCCGGCTGATGCTCCCGCGCTCGCGCTGCTGGAGCGGCGCTGCTTCGCTGACCCGTGGGCGGCCGAGGCATTCCGAAGCCTCCTGAAGCAGCCAGAGGCATTGGGCGTGGTGACGGAAGCCGGCGGTGAAATTGCCGGGTACGGCCTGGGGCGGGCAGTGGCAGGCAGCGGCGAGATCCTCAACATCGCGGTAGCGCCGGACCACCGCCGCGAGGGGTTGGCGCAGGCGATGCTCGTATCCCTGCTTCAGGCAATGGAGCAGCGAGCCGTTACCGAAGTCTTTCTGGAGGTGCGTGCCTCCAATATCGCGGCGCTGGCGCTCTACACGCGACACCGCTTCGAACCCGTGGGTCGCCGGGCCGACTACTACCGCCGGCCCCGGGAAGATGCCCTGATTCTCCGGCGTGCGCTCGAGCCGGGGGAGCGATTCTGATGAGGCGAGCGTAATTTTGGTGCGGACGGATGCGCCAGGTCTGTTACTGTGGTGGAGTCCGCCGTCGTACGTTAGACCAGCCGACTTTTGGAGGTACCTGTGAGCCGCAGCCTGAACAAAGCCACCCTGATCGGGAATCTTGGCGCCGATCCCGAAGTGCGCAGCACCACGAGCGGGGCGCGTGTCGCGACCATCTCGCTCGCCACCAGTCGCCGGTGGAAGGGCCAGAACGGGGAGTGGCAGGAGAAGACCGAGTGGCACCGCGTCGTGGCCTGGAACAACCGTGGGTCCACCCTCGCGGACATCATCGAGAAGTACTGCAAGAAGGGCGACAAGCTCTACGTCGAAGGCAACATCGAGTACCGGACCTGGCAGGATCGTGAAGGCCAGACCCGCTACACCACCGAGATCAATGCGCGGGAGATCATCCTGCTGTCCGGCAAGGGCGACGCCGGTGACTCGGCGCCGATGCCCGCCAAGGTGGGTGCCATGGCCAAGAGCGATGAATCGCTCGACGACGTGCCCGACGCCCTCGACGCCGAGGACGACGACCTGCCCTTCTGAGCCGGTCTGTCGTTCTGCGCCGGTCGCGTGCTTTTGCCCTGACCGGCGCGGCGCCGGAGCTCAAGTAAAGCTGAAAGCTGGAGGCCGAAGGTATTGGGCTTTCAGCCTTTAGCCTTCAGCGTTCAGCTTTCTTCTCTCTGGCTCCCATCTTGCTTTGCCATGCCCCGAAGCAGTCCCGTCCGGCACTCGGTATCCGTGGTAATGGAGAGACTCATGGCGCGACTTCCGATCGGCAGGCTCGGCCTGGTCCTGCTCGGGCTGGCTGGTGGAACCCAGGTCCTGGCGGCGCAGAGCGCCAAGCCGGAAACCCACACGGTCAAGCCCGGCGACACCCTGTGGCAGCTCGCTGGCACCTATCTGGGCGACTCGTTCCTCTGGCCTGAGCTCTACCGCATCAACACCAGCGTCGTCGAAGATCCGCACTGGATCTACCCGGGCGAAGTGCTGCGTCTCGTGGCCTCGGCCGACGTGACGGCGGTGCCCACGACCGACACGCCGCCGCCCGCGCCGCTCGCCGTCAACCAGCCCCCGGAGTCGGGCCGATCTGCCGCACCCTCCACGCCGCCCGACACCCTGGGTCCGCGAGGTGAGGAGTGGAAGAAGTATTTTGCCAATCGTGATGACGCGATGCGGCAGGCCATCTCCGGCTATGGCGAGATGGAGTACCGTCCCCTGCGCCGGGGCGAATTCTATTCGTCCGGTTTCCTGACTGAGGGACGCAACCTGCCGTTCGGCACGCTGGTGGGCCCGGTCGAGCCGTCGCAGATCGGGGCCTCGCTCACGACGCCCACGGTGCTGCTCTCCAATCGCGTGTATATCACGCCGCCCAAGGGCGCGGCCTACCGCGTTGGCGACTCACTCCTCGTTGCCGAACTCGGTGGCGAGATCTCGGGCCACGGTCGCATGGTGGTGCCAAGCGGCATGATGCAGGTTACCGAAGTCGCACCGGGCCGCACCGTGGCGCGGGTCATCGAGATGTACCACGAGATGACGGCCGGACAGGTGGTGCTGCCGCTCGAGCCCTTCACGCCGGGCGTCACCCGTCAAGCAGTGCCGGTGACGGACGGTGTGCAGGCGCATGTCCTGGGCGGCCCGCTGCACCAGGTGCTGCGCGGCCCGCAGGACGTCCTGTACCTCGACAAGGGCCGCCAGGATGGTGTGGCGGCCGGCGACATCTTCGAGATCCGCCGGTCCGAAAAGCGCCGCTCTGATGGCGTCATCGTCGCGCCCGATGTGATGGCGGTAGCCCAGGTGGTGCACGTGGGCGAGCGCACGGCCACGGTGCGGATCCTGACGCTCACGGCTCCCGTCATCGCCAACGGCAGCGAGAGCCGCCAGATCGCCCGCCTGCCGTCCTGAACCCAGTTCCCCCGAGAGCGACGCGGCGTCCGGCCAAGGTGGCCGGCGCCGCGTTTCGCATCCGCACTTGGTTCCATCGAGCCCCGCCCCACCTATATTGATCCACAGATTTCGCAGATCCCGCGGATGGCACGGATGGTACGAATGACGGAATGATTCGGGGCGCCAGCGGCGATGGACCTTTGCACCGGGCCATCTGCGCCATCCATGCCATCTCCCATCTGTGGACCCCCACACTTCCCCATTTCGTGGAATATGCATGACGCGACGTGTGCTCATCTCTGGCGGCGCCGGCTTCATCGGGTCTCACGTGGCGGAGGCGTTCCTGGCCGATGGCTGGGAGGTCACCGTGGTCGACGACCTTTCGCGCGGGCATCGATCCAACCTGCCAGCCGGCGTGACCTTCGCCGAGCTCGATGTCCGGAGTCCTGAAGCGCGGCAGCTCGCGGCCACCGGTCACTTCGATGTGGTGAACCTGCAGGCGGCGCAGATCGATGTCCGTCACTCGGTGGCCGACCCGGCGTTCGACGCCAGCATCAACGTCATGGGCCTGATCAACATGGTGGAAGGCGCTGCCGCGGGAGGCACCCGCCGTGTGATCTTTGCGAGCAGTGGCGGCGTACTCTATGGCGAAGCCGACACGGTGCCGACCAGCGAGTCGGCGCCGCAGGCGCCGGTTTCGCCCTACGGGGTCAGCAAGCTCGCGGGCGAGCATTACCTTCGCTGCCTCGCCGGGTTGCGCGGGCTGGAGTGGGTGGCGCTCCGTTACGCAAACGTATTCGGGCCGCGGCAGGACCCCAAGGGCGAAGCGGGAGTCGTGAGCATCTTCCTGGATCGCCTGCGTGGCGGGCAGCCGCTCACCGTCTTTGGTGACGGGAGCCAGACCCGCGATTATGTCTTTGTGCGCGACGTGGCCCGCGCCAACCTGCTCGCGGCCACGACCGCGCTCCCGGCCGGCGGCGATCCAGGCGGGACGGCCTTCAATGTCGGCACTGGCCGGGAACTTTCCGTGCTCGACCTCATCCGCATCATGAGCGACACGCTCAACCTGCGTCCCGAGGTCCGGCACGAGTCGATGCGTGCTGGCGAGCTGGCCCGCAGTGCGCTGGATGCTTCGCGGGCGCAGCGGGTGCTCGGCTGGCGGCCGGTGCATTCCTTCGAAGATGGATTTCGTGAACTGGTGGCCTGGTACGACGGGGAGATGAACGCATGATGCTGCTGCAGACCGGCGCGGTGCCGACCACCGTCCTCGAACTGATCGCCGTCTCGAGCCTGGAGACGAAGATCGTGCTCGCCGTCATTGCCGTGTTCTCGCTGGCGGGCTGGTTCGTGATCGGCGTCAAGTGGTGGCAGTACCGCCGGCTCAACCGCCAGGCCGAGCGATTCTTCGCGGAAATGGAACGGAGCACCCGGCTCGACGAGGCCTACCAGCATGTGATGCGGCAGCCCACGTCGCCGTACACCCGGCTCTTCAGCGAGGCGATCCAGTTCTACAACGAACTGCGGCCTGGAGCGATGAAAGCAGAGCCGAGCGCGCGCCGCGACAGTCTGTCGCTCACCCAGCTGGAGGCGCTGAAAATGGTTCTTGGCAAGGATGTCGCGACCGAGCGCGACCTGCTGAGCCACCACATCACCTGGCTGGCGACGATCGGCTCGGTGGGCGTGCTGCTGGGGCTGCTGGGCACGGTGCTCGGCGTCATGGACGCGTTCATCGGGATCGCGACCAAGGGCTCGGGCAACATCGGCTCGGTGGCGCCGGGCGTGGCCGAAGCGCTGGTGACCACTGTCGCGGGCCTTGCCACGTCGATCCCGGCGATCATTGCCTACAACTACTTCGTGAACAAGGTCCGCCTCTTCACTGGCGAGCTCGAGGGTTTTGCGAATGAACTCATCGGCACCATGGCGCGCGAAGGGCTGATCTGACGTGGCCGTGAACCTCGGCGGCGGGCTCGGCAACCAGCGGGGCGATCTCCCGCTGAACGCCGATATCAACGTCACCTCGCTGGTTGATGTGGCGTTCGTCCTGCTCATCATCTTCATGATCACGGCCCCGATCATGCAAGGCGGCGTGGACGTCGAGCTGCCGCGTGCGGAAGCTCGTCCCCTGGACCCGAAGGAAGGAATGGTCGTCACCGTGGACCGGGGTGGGCGCATCTTCATAGATGAAACGCCGGTGAGCTACGAGGACTTCCGGATCACGTTTCCCTCGATCGTGACCGCCAAGAAGCCCAATGGGGTGTTCCTGCGGGCGGACAGCCGTGTACCGTATGGGGACGTCGTGCGGGTGCTCTCGGTCATCCGACTCTCAGGGGTGCAGAGTGTCGGTCTCGTGGCGGAGCAGGAGGAGCAGGGCAGGTGATGCGTCGCATGGGGACGGGCCGGTCCCGCGGGACTGGCGCCGGTCTCTGCTGGACCGTCCTGGTGCATGGTGGGGCAGTGGCGCTGGCGCTTGGTCTTGTTCGCCCGCCAGCGCCCTCGCCGCCAGTTTACGCCATCGATCTGGTGGCCGCGCCTGCACCTGGTCCCCGTCAGCGGTTGGCGCCGGAAGCGCAGCCGCCCGCGCCGACGCCCGAGCCCCCGGCACCGGTCAAGCCCGCGCCCAAGCCGCCGGCGAAGACTGCACCGGTCAAGAAGCCGGAACCCAAGCCGGTGGAACCGAAGAAATCGCCACCGCGGGAAACTCCGGCCGAGGCCAAGCCGTCGACCGAACCCGCACCCAGGACCTCGGCGCCCGAGACGCCCGCCGAGGGGGAGACGCCAAGCACAGGCCGTGACGCGGCGACAGTGAAGACGCCGGGACTGGATTTCCCGTTTCCGGAGTATCTCCGGAATGTGGCCAACCAGATCTACCGCCGCTGGCGCCGGCCCACCGGCAATGTCAGACTTCGGGCTGAGATCTTCTTCCTCGTTCACCGGGATGGCAGCGTGTCCGATATCCGTTTCGTCACCCGGTCAGGCAGTTTCTCCTATGACCTGGAAGCGCAAGGCGCCATCGAGGCGTCCGGCGTGGCGCGGGCATTCGGGCCCCTGCCGGACGGCTGGACCAACGATGTGCTGCCGATCAGCTTCTTCTTCGAACCGCGGTCCGAATGACACGATCACTCCTTCTCGTCACGTTGCTTGCTGCCGGCGCGGCCGTACCGCTGGTGGCCCAGAATCCCGACCAGAATCGTGCGCAGGACGCGATCCGGATCGGCATCACCTACCGGCCGGGCACTCGGCCGGGGCTCGTGGTGGTGCCGGGCCCCGGGCTCGATTCGGTGCGCGCCATCATCCAGCGCGATCTCGACTACAGCGACCAGTTCCAGATGATCACCGTGCCGATGGCCGGTGCGGGCGGGCAGATCAACTACGCGCTCTACCGGAACCAGTTTGGCGCCGATCACGCCGTGGAGCTGATCGGGGCACCGGGTGGCGTCCAGGTGCGGCTGCATGATCTCGCGGCGGGCAAGGTGCGCAACCAGCAGAGCTTCGTGCTCCCCGGTGCCAGCGCGGCGGGGTTCCGGCTCGCCGTCCATCGCATCAGCGATGAGATCGTGCGCTGGGCCGCGAGCGCCGACGGCTACGCTGCCAGCCGCCTGCTATTCCTGAAAGACGGGCGCATCTGGCGCATCGACACTGATGGCGCGGCCCTGATGCCCGTCACGCCAGCGAGCGACCACGCGCTGTCCAATGCGTGGGCCCCGGATGGCCACCGCATTGCCTATACCCGCTTCAGCGAAGGCCGGGGCGCCATCATCGTCGAAGACCTGCTGACCGGCTCGCGCACGACGGTGGCGGGTACCGACCGCGACCTCAACTTCTCGCCGGCTTTTTCGCCCGACGGACGCATGCTTGCGTACGCGCGGGCAGAGGAGAGCGGCGCCACCAATGTCTTCACCAGCAATGTGGCGTCCAACTGCTGTGCTCAGCGCTTGACCGTGAAGGGCTTCTCGGACAACTTGAGTCCGACGTATTCGCCCGATGGACGGCGCCTGGCGTTCGTGTCGACGCGCTCCGGACCGCCGCAGATCTATGTGATGAGTGTGGACGGCACCGATCAGGAATTGCTCGCGCCGTTCGACTACGGCGCCACGGGTCCGTCGTTCGCGCCGGAGTGGTCACCCGATGGGGCGAGCGTGGTGTTTCACCGCGAGGTCTCGCGCAGTCCGCAGATCTTCATCTTCGACGTGGCCTCGGGACGGGTCAAGCAGCTGACGTCGGTCGGCCGCAACGAGGACGCCACGTGGGCGCCGGACAGCCGGCACATCGCGTTCATTTCCGATCGCACTGGCCGGCGCCAGGTGTGGATCGTGGACACTGAGACCGGCCGCGTGCGGCAGCTCAACACCCCGGGCTCGGCCCGGCTCCCTTCGTGGTCCCCCCGGTTGGGTGGGGCCGGCGATGCCAACCCTTGATTAATGAGGTCCTGACTCATGAAGCGCATGTCTGGTGTTTTTGCCCTGATGGCCGCGACGGTCCTGGCTGCGGCTTGTGGCGGTACGCCGGAGCCGGAACAGCCGGCGCCGGTGACGTCCACGGTGGACAGCGCCGCCATCCGCGCTCGCCAGCGCCAGGATTCGATCGATGAGGCCAACCGGCGTCGCGCCGAGGAGGAGGCCCGCCGTGCCGCCGCCGAGCGCGATGCCAGCGCGGCCGCGTCGGCGCTCCGGAATGACATGAATGCCATGATCCACTTCGACTACAACGTGGCCGATATCCGCAGTGAGGATCAGGCGGTGCTCGACCGCAAGGCGGCCATCATGCAGGCCAATACCGCCATGCGGATCCGCATCAGCGGTCACGCCGACGAGCGCGGCTCCGACGAGTACAACCTGGCGCTCGGCAACCGCCGCGCCGCCGCCGCCAAGCGCTACCTGATGAATCGCGGCGTGGATGGCTCGCGCATCGACGTCATTTCCTACGGCGAGGAGCGGCCCATCGCGATGGGCGGGACCGAGGATGCGTACGCGCAGAACCGGCGTGACGAGTTCGAAATGACGGCAGGCGGCGACTCGCTCGTCGCACCGCAATGAGGTCCCGGGTCCTGGCCCTCGCGTCCGTCGCGCTCCTCGGGGCCTGTGCCCTGAGGAGCGACGTGCGCAACGTCGAGGACCAGATCACCCAGCTCAGGGACGTCCAGGACCGGCGCGACCAGGAGCGGTCGCGCCAACTGGCGGACGTGATCCGCCTGCAGCAGGCCATGATGGATTCGCTCAGCTCCACGCGCGCCGCGGTCTCGCAGCTGCGTGGCGACTTTGCCAATGACCTCTATGAAGTACAACGCCAGCTGGTCCAGCTGCAGGAGCTTACCGGCCAGAGCCAGCAGCGCCTGAGCGAGCTTCGCACCCAGCTCGAGCGCCGGGCCGAGGAGCTCCAGCAGCCCGAGCCGGTGCCCCCGGCCGCGGGCGGGGTCCGGGACACGACCAGCTCCTTCGTCAACCCGGCGCCCAGCCAGACCCAGCCGTCCGCGGACCAGATGTACCAGACCTCGCTGGGCCAGCTTCGGCTGGGGAGCGCGAGCACGGCACGCATGGGATTCCGCGAGTTGCTCACAGCCTATCCCACGAGCGACAAGGCTCCCGATGCGCTGTACTACATCGGCCAGAGCTTCGAGACCGAAAACGCCGACTCGGCGCTCTACTACTACCAGCAAGTGACCCGCGACTACGCCCAGTCGGCGCGAGCCGGCTCGTCGTATTATCACATCGGCCTGATCAAGGAGCGCGCCAACGACCGGCCGGCGGCGCGCGATGCCTATCAGAAGGTGGTCCAGTCCTTCCCCAATTCGGACGAGGCCGCGCTGGCCACAGATCGGCTGAAGGCGCTCGGGTCCTGAGCCCCGGGCGCCGCCCCGGCTTGTCCTCATGAACGGCTCCGGCGCTGAAATGCCCTTCCTCGATCATCTCGAGGAGCTGCGAGTCCGCCTCATCCGCGCCTTGCTCGCGCTCATTGCGGGCTTCGCCGTCGGCTTCTTCGTCGTCCAGAAATTCCAGCTCGTCGGCATCATCTCCCGGCCCATCCAGCCATACCTCGGTAACGGCGGCAAGCTGGCCGTGCTCACGCCCACCGAGCCGGTGATGATCGTGTTCAAGCTGGCGTTCGTCGTGGGGCTGGTGCTGGCCGCACCGGTGGTGATCTGGCAGGTGTGGGCCTTCATGTCGCCGGCGCTCTATGCCAAGGAGCGCCGCGTCATCATCCCGGCGTTGTTCGTGGGCAGTGGGCTCTTCGTGCTGGGTGCCGTGCTGGCATGGTTGTTCGTGGTGCCGCAGACGCTCCGGGTGCTGTTCAGCTTCCAGACTGACGCACTCATGCCGATGATCACCTACGATGGCTATTTCTCCTTTCTCATCCAGGTGATCATTGCGCTCGGCATCTCGTTCGAGCTGCCCCTGCTCATCTTCATTCTCGCCTGGCTGGGCATCGCCACGCCGGCCCGGCTGAATCACTTCCGTCGCTTCGCCATCGTGCTGGCGTGCATCGCGGGCGCCTTCCTCTCGCCCGGCACCGACCTGCTCAGCATGATCATGTTCACCATCCCGCTCCTGATCCTGTACGAGATCGGTTTCCTGGGCAGCGTGCTCATCAGCCGCCGCCGAGCGCGCAGCGCAGCGGCGGCGGCTGCCGTGCTGGTGCTGCTGGTGCTGAGCGGCGGGCGGGCCGAGGCGCAGGACGTGCCCAAGCGCGCACCACCGAAGCAGGCGGCGGAGAGCCTGCGCCCGCCCCCGGATTCGCTGGCGCGCGACAGCCTCGCGCCACGGCAGCCGGCCGACAGCATTCTCGAGGCGCTGCTTCGGCGTGCCGGGTTCACGCCAATACAGTACAGTGCCGACTCGGCGACGTTCACGGCGGATGACCGCCGCCTCGAACTCGATGGGCATGCGCGCGCCGAACGGCAGGGGGTCACACTGGGCGCGGGGCATATCGCCTATGACCAGTCGGAGTGCCTGCTCACCGCCAGCGGGAAGCCGACGCTCACCCAGGGTGACAGTACGGTCGTGGGCGAATCGGTGCGCTACGATACCTGTCGCAAGAGCGGCGTGGTGCGGGGCGGCCAGACCGAGTTTTCCGAAGGCGGGACCACCTGGTTCATCCGCGGGAACGTGCAGAAGGCGTCCGGGGCGAAGCAGCTGTTTGCCGGCGCGAGCGAGGTCACGTCATGCGCCCTGCCGACCCCGCACTATCACTTTGCCGCCCGGCGGATCAAGTGGGTGTCGGGCGACATGCTGGTGGCGCGGCCGGTCGTGCTCTACATCCGCGACATTCCGATTCTCTGGCTGCCGTTCATCTTCCAGGACACGCGCCCGGGCCGGCATTCCGGGATTCTCATTCCCAAGGTCGGCATCAACGACATCTTCAGGACCTCGCGAAGCTACCAGCGGCAGATCACCAATATCGGCTATTACTGGGCGCCGAGCCCGTACCTGGACCTGACGGCGCGGCTGGACTGGTATTCGGGGCGGTACTTGCAGGCCGGTGTGTCGAGCCAGTACAACGTGCTCAACCGTTTCCTGCGGGGATCGGCGGAGGTCAACCGCCAGTGGGAGTCGGGCGGCGGCTCGGGCGTCGCGGTGCACTGGGCGCACCAGCAGGCCTTCAACCTGTCCACCAACCTCAACTTCGATGTCCAGTACCAGAGCAACACACGGATCGTGGACCGGAATGCGCTCGATCCGACGCTCAACACCCAGCTGGTCACGAGCCAGGTCAACTTCACCAAGCGGTTCGGGTGGGGAACGGTTTCGCTGGGCGGGAACCGGCGCCAGTCGCTCTCCGATTCGACGTCGACCACTCAGCTGCCGTCGCTGGCCATCTCCCCCAAGCCGCTGGACCTGGGAAGCGACATCACGTGGTCCCCATCCCTCACGTTTTCGCGCACGGTCGACGCCAACCGGCGACTGGCGTCGCTGCTCGTGCTGCAGCCGGATGGAAGCGTGGATACGGTGCCGCAGCTCGCCGACAACCGGAACATGCAGCTCAACGTTACCACGCCGGTCCGGTTCGGCACCTTCAACTGGACCAACGTGCTCACCATGCAGGACATCAAGCTGACCGGGCTCCAGTCGGACTCGCTGCGCCAGCCCAACCTGGACACGCCAGATCCGTTCGATTCCGTCACCGTCTATCGCTCGGCGGCGGGCGACTTCCAGACGGGCTTCAACTGGAACACCGGCATCAACCTGCCCCTGCTGTTCCGCTCCAGCTGGAAGCTGCAGCCCAGCATCCTCGTGGCCAACGCATCCACCCAGAGCCAGTTTTTTGCGGTGCGCAACCGTACCACGGGTGGCGCGTGGGTGTTCCAGAAGAAGCGGCTCGAGCTGCGCGCGACGCTCTCGCCCACGCTGTTCTTCCTGTCCGGCGGCGGGATCGGGCCGTTCTCCCGCTTCCGCCACAGCATCTCGCCGCAGGTGGCGTGGGACTACCAGCCGGCGGCAGACGTACCCGAGGCCTTTGCCCGCGCCATCACCCCACTGGGCGGGACGCCAGCGCTGCGCAGCGATGCCAGGCATACGCTGAGCGTGGGACTCTCGCAGAACCTGGAGGCCAAGGGCCGTGCGCCCACGGGCGATTCGCTGGGCACGTCGGCGCGAAAATTCCGGCTGCTCAGTATCTCGACCTCCCCGATCACCTATGACTTCGAGCAGGCCAAGCAGCCAGGCAGGACGGGATGGGTCACGCCGTCCATCACCAACACCTTCCTGAGCGACCTCCTGCCCAGCCTGAGTCTTCGCGTGACCCACGATCTCTGGCGTGGAGCGGTGGGCTCCGACACGGCGCACTTCGATCCGTTCCTCCAGAACGTCTCGGCGAGCTTCTCATTTACCGGCCGGTCGGTGCGCGCCCTCGGCTCATCGTTCGGCATGGGCAATCCCAGCCGTCCGGGGCAATTCGATGATGCCGCGCAATCGCTCTATCGCCCCGGTTACGGCACGGGCGGAGGGCTGCTCGGCCCGCAGGCGCAGAGCCCTGGCGGCTTCTACAGCAACGACCAGATTCCGATGGGCGGCAACCGGCAGTTCAGCGCCAGCTTCACCTATTCGCTCTCGCGCCGGCGCCCCAATCCGTTGCTGCCGGACGAAAGCAATCGCGCCCAGCAGAATGTCAGTTTCAGCACCCTGTTCTCGCCGACGCCGCTCTGGGCGGTGTCCTGGCAGACCCAGTACAACATCACCGAGAAACGGTTCGAGTCGCACGTCGTCCGCCTGGAGCGCGACCTGCATGACTGGCGGGCCGCCTTCAATTTCGTGAAGAATGCCAACGGCAACGTGGCGGTCTACTTTTCGATTTACCTGATCAACCTGCCGGAGCTGAAGCTGGACTTCAATCAGTCCACGCTGGGAGACTGAACGTCTCACGGGTGAGTGGCGATGCGCCATGCGCTGTGCGCCAGGCGCATGGCGCACAGCGTTCTGGCATATCCCTTGCTCGGCTTCGCCTCCAGACCTTCAATCCCGGAGCACCATACATGCGCGTCCTCCTTGCCCTGATAGCCGCCGGGGCCCTCGCTGGGTGCGGATCCGACTCCACGACGGGTCCCGGCAATGCTCCCCCGACACCGACCGGCCTCTCCTCCACTTCGCTCGATGGCGCCGTGGCCCTCACCTGGTCCGACAATGCTTTCGAGGCCGATCCGGGAAATTTCAGCAGCTATGTCGTCTACAGCACCAGCTACGACCTCGACCAGGACCGGTGTGGCACCAGCTGGAGCATAGAGGGCACAACCGTCGCGCCCGAATTCATTGTTGGCGCCATGACCAACGGTGTGCCGCGCTGCTTCGAGGTCACCGCGACCAGTCCGACCGGCGCGGAGAGTGGTGCGTCGCCGGCACGGAACGACACGCCTCGCCCCGACGCGCGCAACGTCGTCGTGTTTGCGCGCCAGGCGCAGAATGTGGGCTCGGGCTTCTCGTTCTGGAAGGATCTCAACAACAGTGGCTCGGTCAACCCGAATGAACTCGGCCTCGTTCTCGATGGCAGCGATGCGTCGGCGGATTTCACGGTTGAGCGCGACCTTGACGGCACCCTCTTCCTGTCGCCCGCCCGCGCCGGAGTGACCGTGGCCCTCTATGGCAGCGTGGCAGTGGAGGATCTCACCAGCATCGACATCGCTCCGCTCAACGGCTTCGACGCATCAGGCCTCGAGGCGCTGCCGGGCTGGGGCTACGTCTTCGAAATGCCGGGCACCCAGTTCGTGCAGTACGGTGCAGTTCGGGTAACCCACGTGGGGCAGAATTTCCTGATTCTCGACTGGGCCTACCAGACCGATCCGGGGAATCCGGAATTGGTGGTGGGGAGGAAGTAGTCGGACGAGGGACGAGCGACGACAGTGAATGCTCGTCCCTCGCCCCTCGTCGCTTGTCCCGATTGCATTCCCACCCGTCCGTCGCAACCTTCCTCTGCATGACCGAACAGACGCTGGTGATCGACGGCCGTTCCCTGACGATCGAGGACGTCGTGCGCGCCGCGCGCACGCCGGGGCTGCGCGTCACGCTGGCGCCGGAGGCGCGAGCGGCGCTTGCTGCCAGCCGCCAACGTGTTGAGGATGCCATTGCCGGCGGGCAGGTGATCTACGGCATCAACACCGGATTTGGCAAGCTCGCCAATGTCCACATCGCAGCCGATCGCCTGGAGCAGCTGCAAGTCAACCTGATCCGCAGTCACGCCGCGGGTGTCGGCGTATCGCTGTCGGCCGATGCCGTGCGGGCCCTGATGCTGTTGCGGGCCAACGTGCTCGCCCGGCCGACGAGCGGTGTCCGGCCGGGGCTGGTCGATGCGCTGCTCGCGCTCTACAACAGCGGAGTGGTGCCATGGGTGCCGGAGCAGGGCAGCGTAGGCGCGAGCGGCGACCTCGCCCCGCTCAGTCACGTCGCGCTCGTCCTGATGGGGGAGGGCTGGGTGCGGTCGGCAAGCGGCAGCGCTGACCCGGCCGCACCCCGGCTGCAGGCTGCTGCACTGGCACCGTGGGCATTCGGCCCCAAGGAAGGGATCTCGTTCATCAACGGTACCCAGGCGCAGACTGCCCTGCTGGCCATTCTGGTGCATGAGGCGGAGCTGCTCTGGCGAGCGGCGGTCGGTGCCGCTGCCCTGAGTCTGGAAGCGTTGCGCGGGACGCCGGTGCCCTTCGATGCGCGGATCCATGCCGCGCGGCCGCACGATGGCCAGCGCCGCTGCGCCGAACTCTTGCGCGAGCTGCTGGCCGAGAGTGAAATCCGCGAGTCGCACCGGGAAAATGATCCTCGGGTCCAGGATGCCTACAGTCTTCGCTGCACCCCGCAGGTGCTCGGAGCCTGCGCCGACGCCATCCGCTTCGCGCGCGATACCGTCGCGATCGAGCTCAACGCCAGCACCGACAACCCGCTCGTGTTCGAGAACGGCGATGTGCTGAGCGGCGGCAATTTTCATGGGCAGCCGGTGGCCCAGGCGCTCGATTTCCTTGCGGTCGCGCTGACCACGCTCCAGGCCATCAGCGAGCGCCGCATCGAGCGACTGGTCAATCCCGATCTTTCCCAGGGGCTCCCCGCGTTCCTCACGGCCGATCCGGGGCTGTCCTCCGGCTTCATGATGGTGCAGATCACGGCCGCGGCGCTCGTGGCGGAATCGCGCGCGCTGGCCATGCCTGCGAGCATCGGCTCCATTCCGACGGACGCCAACCAGGAGGACTTCGTTCCCATGGGAATGGCGGCCGCCTACAAGTGCCGTCGCATCCTGGACAACGCTTGCATGGTCGTCGGCGCCGAATTCCTCTGCGGCGTCCAGGGGATCGAGTTCCAGCGCCCGCTCCGGGCCGGCCGCGGTGTGGAGCGGCTGGCGAAGGCGGTCCGGGGCCCTGCCATTGGCATCACGCCACTCGCGGCCGACCGGCCGCCGGCGCCGGACCTCGAGCGCCTCGCGGGCGCGGTCAAGGCGGGGCTGCTCTCGCCCTGACCGAGGCTCCGTTCCGCCTGGCGAGGCTTGGGTTGTCCACCCTTATCCGGTGGCGTATCTTTGCACACTCCGAATACCACCGCCGTTTCCCTTCATTCCAGCCGGCTGCATGAATCTCGAGAAGCTCAAGGACACGGCGCGGAAGCATGAGCAGAGGGAGGATTGGCGGAAGGCCATCGACGCCTATCAACGAGTCATCCAGCACTACGACTCGGGGCGCGAAGCCGATGCCGATCTCACCATCTACAACCGCGTCGGAGACCTTCATCTCAAGCTGAATGACCCGGGCTCGGCGGTGCAGTCCTACGAGCGCGCGGCCGAGCTGTACGCCGAGCAGGGATTCCTCAACAACGCGATCGCGCTGTGCGGCAAGATGCTGCGGGTCAACCCGGGGCGGGTGCAGGTGTACCTGCAGCTGGCGCACCTGCACGCGCGCAAGAACGTGGTCTCCGAAGCCAAGCGGAACCTGATCGAGTACATGGAGCGGATGAACACCCTGGGCCGGCTGGACGAGGCATTTGGCCAGCTCAAGGCCTTTGCCGACCAGCACAGCGCCAATCAGGACATCCGCATGATGCTGGTGGAGCTGCTGCGCGCGGCCTCCCGCACCGAGGAAGCGCAGGAGCAGCTCGAACACATTGCCAGCGAGCTGGAGGCGCGCGGCGATCGCGCGGGGGCGCGGAAGACCCGTGAGCGGATCCAGACCATCGACTCGACGGACGATGTTGAGCCCGCCGGCGGCAATGACCTGATCTTTCTCGAGACCGGATTCGAACCGCCGCACCTTTCTTCGCGGCGCCACTCGGCGCCCTCGGCTGCCGCGGCCGACGCGGCCCTGCCGCCAGAGCCGGAGCCTGCGCCGCCTCCCGTCGAGGGACTCGACACGTTCGAACCACCTGCCATCGCCGCGGCAGAGGTCGAGTCGGAGCGGCTGGCCGACCTGCAATCATCCAGCTTCCAGGCCGAGGATGCATCGGGCGCGGTCTCCCCGGTGGACGGCCTGGAGCTCGACGCGCCGCAGCTGGACGAGGGAATGCTGGAGGCGGATGCCGATGGCGCCGATCGCGGCGAAGGCTTCCCATCCCTCGACTTCACGGTGGAGCAATCGTCCGATGCACCGGTCGAGCTGACATCCGGCACGCCGGACCTGGAACTTGAATCGGCGCTGAGTGATGACGACACGTCGCTCGATGCGGCGCTGGCTCCGGCTGACCTGGTCGACATGGCCGTGCCCGAGGTGGAGTCGGCGGGCGCGTTCGTGGACGATTTCGACATCGGTGAGCCGATCGAGCTGCAGTCGCGCCGTGATGACGCGGAAGGGTTCGTCGAGCAGGAAGAGCCGATGTTACCCTCGGAGGAGGCCGCCGAAGCGACACCCATGGCGAGCGCGTGGGACGCGCCGCTCGCGGAGGCGCCGCCGGTCGCGGACGAGGAGCCGCGTGAAGTCTCCGACCTGAGCATCGAGGAGCTGGAAGACCGGATACTCGACGACCCAGACAGCGGCGCGCTGCATCGCGCGCTGGGCGACCGCCTCGCGCGGGACGGCGATCTCGGCCGCGCCGTGGAGGAGTTCGTGCTGAGCATCACTGCGTTCGAGCGGGACGAAGCGTGGCTGCCCGCGCTCGATGCCGTGGATGCGCTGCTGGCGCTCGAGCCGGACGCGATACGCCACCAGCAGAAGCGCGTCGAGCTGGCCTACCGCAGTGGCGACCGCTCGCGACTGCTTGGTGCCTACATGGGGCTCGCGGAAGCGCTGGTGCGCGCGGAGGCGCTGGACAAGGCCGTCGCCGTCTATCGCCGCGTGCTGGAGCACGATCCCGGCAACACCAGCGCCAGGGACGCGCTGGCCTGGCTGGAAAAGGAAACGACGCCGGCCACCAAGGCGGCAGCGCCAGCGCCGGAGGAGAGTGCTCCCCCGGCTCGGGCGGTGGCGCCCGCAGTACCGCCCGGTCCTGCCGCACCCGTTTCGCAGCCCGGTCCGCGGCCCGCCTTCTCCGACAGTGCGGACTACGTGGACCTGGGCTCCATGGTCATCGATGCGGGCGGGCCGCGCGACACGCGCATGCGCGTTGATGGCGAGCGACCAACCGGCGATGAGCAGAAGGACTTCCAGGAAACGCTCGAGCAGTTCAAGAGGGGCATCGAGGCCAACCTGGGCACCGAGGATTACGAGGCGCATTACGACCTCGGCATCGCCTTCAAGGAGATGGGATTGCTGGACGAGGCAATCGCAGAGTTCCAGAAGGCACTGCGGGCGCCCAACGGGCGGCTGCGCACCTCGGAGGCGCTCGGCATCACCTTCTTCGAGAAACAGCAGTTTGCGATCGCCGAAACCATCCTGCGTCGGGCCGTCGAAACGCTCGAGGGTGGCGACGACGAGAAGATCGGGCTGCTGTATTGGCTGGGCCGGGCCTGTGAAAGCCAGGGCAAGAGCGGCGATGCACGGCAGGCGTTTGAGCGGGCGCTGGCTGTCGATATCCGTTTCATGGACCTGAATGACCGGATCCGGCAGCTCGCAACCGGACGGCAGTCATGAGGACCGATCCCACCGCCACGCCCACGCTCGCTGACCTGCAGGCCACCCTGCTGCCCCGCCTGGCGGAGGTGCAGGGGGAAATTCGCCGGATCGTGGAGGCCGATTTCCCGCTGATCAGCGAGGTGAACTCGCACCTCTTCCGGATGCAGGGGAAGCTCTTCCGGCCGACGCTGCTGCTTCTCGCCGACGAAGCCACCGGCGGGCCCGAGGACCGCGCGGTGACGCTCGCCGCCATCGTGGAGCTCATTCATCTCGCGACGCTCGTCCACGATGATTCCGTGGATCATTCCGTGCTGCGCCGCGGCATGCCGACCATCAACTCGCTGTTCAGCCACCAGGTTTCCGTCATCATGGGAGACTATCTCTACTCCCGGGCGGTGATCGAGCTCGTGCGGCTGGACGACCTTGGACCGCTGCGGGTCATGAGCCGGGTGACCAACGAGATGACCGTGGGCGAGATGCGCCAGCTCCTGGCGCATGACCGGCTGAGCTTCGATGAGGACGCCTACAACCTGCTGATCCGCGCCAAGACGGCCTCACTTCTCTCGGGTGCGTGCGAGGTCGGCGCCATCGGTGCGCCTGACGCGCAACGCACTGCACTGGCGCGCTTCGGCGATGCCTTGGGCATGGTGTTCCAGATCGTGGACGATGTGCTGGATTACACGGAAGACGAGGCAATGACCGGGAAGCCGTCGGGCCTGGACCTGCGGGAGCATAAGGTCACCTTGCCGCTGATCGCCGCGCTGCCGCGCTTGTCGGAGACCGGCCGCCGGCAGGTGGCCGCACTGATGCACGCTGAGGCGCCAGAGGCGGACCAGGTCACGGAGGTGATCGGCCTGGTGGCCGACGCCGGCGGGCTGGAATACGCCCGCGAGCGGGCCCAGGGCTGGGCCTCGCGGGCCGATGCCGAGCTCGACCACCTTTCCCCATCGCCGGCCCGGGATCTCCTGCGGGCCAGCGTAGCCTACGCGTTGGAACGGAGGCGCTGATGGCCACAGGACCCCGGCGGCCCGGATTCTACCTTGGCGTGCTGCTGACCGGTTTCGTGCTGGGCGGCTTCCTGTCGGCGTTCCTGCGCCGCTGGCTGCCGGAGGGGGCCCCGCGTGACTTCTTCACCACGGCGTGGACGCCGACGTTCGGCCCTGTCTCCGCCGACCTCCTGGTGCTAAACTTCACGCTGGGACCGGTCGGGTTCCACGTCTCCGTGCTGAGCCTGGTCGGAGTGCTGGTGGCCTACCTGATCGCGCGGTCCCTCTTCTAGGAGGCAGTGTGTTCGGTAACCTTGGTATGCCGGAAATCCTGATGATTCTGGTGGTGGTCCTGCTGATTTTCGGCGCCAAGCGGCTGCCGGAGGTGGGATCGTCCATCGGGAAGGGCATCCGCGAGTTCAAGCGAAGCCTGAGTGACACTTCGGATGCCATCATCGGTCAGGACGAGCAGCAGCGCAATCTGTCGTCGCGCCAGATGGATGCGTCCAAGCCGCCCGCCAGCACCGGCGAACCGAAGCGGCTGTCGCAGTAATGTCCGGCGCGCAATCAAAGGGGCGCAACGCGTTGCGCCCCTGCTCCGATTGCGCGCGCGCGTTCTGCTCCGCGTTCCTCTGCAGGAATTCCTGCCGGTTGTCCACCACCTTGGCCTGCTCCTTCAGCGCGTCCAGATAGTTCCGGATCCGCGACTGCCGAGCCAGCTGGATGGACTTGAGACGGAAGTCGTCCAGCTGCTTCACGAACTCGGCCGAATCCGCCGGCGTGTGGTCCAGCACGTCCACGATGTAGACACCCACATCAGTCGTGATGATGTCGCTCCGCTGCCCGGGAGCGATGCCGAAGGCGGCCCCAATGACCTCCGGAATGTCGAGCGGCGGCGATACGCGGCTGAACGGTCCGAATTCGCCCCGCGTGATTCCCAGCGCGTCGGCCGCCTGCTTGGGGCTGCTGCCTTCCGCCACGCGCTTGAGGTAGTTCTCCGCGATTTCGTGCGCCACCACGAAGCGCTTTTCGTCCCGGACGGCCGCCTCGACCGCCGGCCGCACCTGCGCCAGTCTCGGTGCTGACTCATCGCGCACCGAATCGAGCCGGAAGAGGTAGTACGCGTCCGGCGTCTCGATGACGTCGCCGATTTCGCCGACCGCAGTCTGGAAGGCCCAGATGCCGGCGTCGGGTACGACCTGGTTGCCCATCTGGACTCGGCCGCCCGGCTGCACCTGGAGGTCATGCACAATGGGCAGCTTGAGCCAGCGTGAGACGCTGTCGAGTGCGGAAGGATCGGCCTTGCCGACCGCGTACTGGTCGAGCGTGTCGAGCCGTGCGTCCATCCGGTCACGATTTTCGCCCGCGAGCTCGATCGGGATGAGGATATGGCGCCCGCTCGCCGTGTCGGCGTGGCGTGCGGTGATCTCGATCAGGTGATAGCCGAACGACGACAGGACCGGCTCTGAGACAGTATTGAGCGGCAGGCTGAACGCGGCGCTGTCGAACGCCGGGTCCATCTGGCCCTTGACCCACTGGCCCAGGCTGCCCCCCTGCTCGGCGGAGGCCAGGTCCGAGGACTCGCGCCGGGCCACTTCCTCGAACGGCGTGCCGCTGACGATTTCCTGGCGAAGTTCGCGGGCGCGCTGCAGCGCAGCGGCAGTGTCGGCGGCGGTGATGACGCGCGGCTGCCGGATCCCGCTCAGGTAGGCGATGCGGCCCCGCTTGAATTCGTCGGCATGCGCCTTGAAGTACGCCTCGACATCGGCGCTGGTGAAGTGCACGGCCGAATCGGGGACCACGTTGCGCGGGACGATGGCGGTGAGCCCGATTTTCACCGTCTCGTGCTCATCCTTCCACTTTTCCCACAGCGCTTCATCGGAGAGATAGATATCGGCCGTGGCGAGTGCGAGGAGCTTGCTGCGGAGAATCTGCTCGCGCGCCTGCCCGGCCAGCATGTCGACGTAGGGCGCCGACGTCGGCGCCGTCAGCCAGCGCTGGTACTTCTGCAGGTCGAACTTGCCGTCGGTCTGGAACTGGGTGCTCTGGGTGACTTGCGGCGGGGGGCTGCCCTGCAGCACCGAGGCCACTTCCTCGTCGCTCGCCGTGATGCCGAATTTCTTGTATTCGGCGTCAAGCACCGACTGCTGGATCAGCTGGTCCCAGACCTGGTTGCGGATGGCGTTCTGATCTTCGAGGCCCAGCGTGCCGGGTGACTGCTGCTGCGCGAGCTGCGTCTGCTGGGAAACCAGCGACTCGTAGGTCCGCGCGCTGATGGACTTGCCCCCGATCTTGCCGACGCTGTTGGAGCCGCCAAAGGCGCTCCAGTCCACGCCGGTCAGGAGGAAAATGACCATCAGGAGGGTGAAGATCACCACGGCCGCCGCCTTGGCGGCACGACTGCGAAAGATCTGGATCATAGGGCGGGCCGGCCACTCCGAACGTAAGGAAAAAAGAGCCCTAAGCATAAGCGTGACAACGGGAAAAGTGAAGCTGGCAAGGGCGTGGCAGAGTTGACACAGGTGTCAACTCTCGCTAACGTGTCCTGAAGCCCCACAACGACTTACGGCGCCACCTGCAGGCCCCTTACCGAATCTGACCGGAATCGAGATGTCCACCAGCGAGATCGCCAAGCTCGAGAGCCGTTGGCGCGAGAACCGGCAGGGCCTGTCCTTCGCGCCGCTTGCCGAAGCCTACCGCAAGATGGGCGATCCGGCCCGCGCCCTTGAAGTCCTGGGCGAAGGCCTGGCCGTCAATCCCAATTACATCCCCGCCAGCATCGTGCTGGGGCGCTGTCATCTCGACCTTGGCGACGACGCCAACGCCGAAACAGCGTTCCGGCACGTGCTCGAGCTGGACAATGAGAATGTGATCGCGCTCCGCTCGCTGGCGGACATTGCCGAGCGCGGGGGCCGGCTCAGCGACGCACGCGAACTGCTGCAGAGCCTGCTCGTGGTCGACCGGGGCAACGAAGACGCCCGCGCCCAGCTGGCGGCCCTCGAGACCGCGGCCGAATCCGTACTCGAAACGACCAATGCCGCAGATTTCACGGCTTCCGCCGATTTTTCGGAGACTGAGGTGAGTCCGGGCGACGACATGGTGGAAGCCGCGGGCCAAGTCGAACCAGGGACCTCGGCTGAACCATGGGACGACGAGCTATCCGCTGAGGGATCGGCTGATGCGCCGTCCGGCGCGAGCCCGGATCCATCGGCAGAATCTGTGACATCTGCGGACACGTCTGGAACGTCCGTCAATGCGACGGATCCCTCTGAGGACTGGATTCCCGACCCTGAGCCGTTCACGCCGGAGCCAGTCGAGCCGGATGAATCCATTGAGCTGCAGGAGCACCTGACTCCCCGGCAGGATGTGGCTCCGCTCGATGACCTGGTGGTGGATGATACGCCGGCCATCACCGACGCCAGCGCCGAGGCCGACACGATGGACGGCCTGGTCGGGCAGGACTTCGCCGAGCAGGGCGCGGCGGTCGAGCCATTGGAAGACCTGAAAACCGGCCCCGGCAGTCTCACGGAGTTTGACGACCTGGAGCGCAGCACCGAGCTGGAACTCACGCCCAGCGACACCAACGAATTTCAGGTTGCGAGCGCGGCCGAGGAGCTCGGGGCCCAGGTAGCGGAGCCGGACGAAAGCGGCGAAGACTGGATCACGAGCGTGGAGCCGCCGGAAGATTTCCCGTCACTCGAATTTGACGAGCCAGCCGCGGTGCCGGCGGAAAGCACGCCGGCCAGCTTCGCTACCGTCTCGGGGTCGTTCGGCGCCGATTCGCTCGATGCCATGGAGCCTGAGCCGGCAGAGGCGTTGCCCGACGGCCAGCCCGTGGACGACGACCAGCCGCTGGACGAGGATGAACCCCTCCTCGAATCCGTCGAACCCGTGGCGACGTCGGGCACGCTCGGGGAAGGCATCGAGCTCGAGACGGACGAGACGGCCGAGACGGCCGAGACGGACGAGACCGACTGGGACGATCAGACGGTCGGCGGTGGCATGCCGGAACTGGTGGTGACCGAGTCCATGGCTGACCTCTACCTGCGCCAGGGCCACCGCAAGGAGGCGCTGGCCGTCTACCGGCTGCTGTACCAGCGCACGCCCGACGATCTCCGGCTCCGCGAGCGGGTGGACGAGCTCGAGACCGAAGTGGCCACAGACGTCTCCGGGGCCGAGTCGTCGGAGTCGATGATCTCGCTCGCGGCCGCAGATACGGGCCGCACCGTCTCGGCCCTCTTCAAGACCCTGCTTCGTGCCACCTTGCCTGGGCCGGTCGGCAACTGGGAGCAAGCCGTCGCGCCCGCTGCCCGGCCGCTGGCGGACAACCAGCCGGATCGTGAGCCCGAGACTGCGGCACCGACACGGCCAGCCGGCGACCATCTCTCGCTCAGCGACGTGTTTGGCGAGGAAGGCTCTCCGGTGCCGCCGGCGGTCCCGGCGGCGCGCAACGCCGCCGAGGGCGACGTGTCCTTCGACGCCTTCTTTGGCGAGGCGGCCGGCGAGCCGGCGCGCTCGCGCGCACCGGTGCGCGAGGACGATGACCTCGATCAGTTCCACTCCTGGCTCCAGAACCTGAAGCGCTGATGCGCATCGCCGTACTCAACGGCCCCAACCTGAATCTGCTGGGCACGCGCGAGCCGGAAGTCTACGGCAGGACCTCGCTCGCCGACATCGAGCGCCGCGTCCGGCAGGCGGCAGCCCAGCTGGATGTCACCCTCGAGTGGGCGCAGTTCAACAGCGAAGGTGACCTGGTGGACGCAGTGCAGAAGCTTGCGGGTCACGCGGACGGCGTGCTCGTCAATGCGGCGGCGTACACCCACACCAGTCTCGCCCTGCGCGATGCCCTGCTGGCAGTGCGCACACCATTCGTGGAAGTTCATCTTTCCAACATCTTCGCGCGGGAATCGATGCGCCGGACCTCGCTGCTGGCCGACCTGGCGGTCGGCATCGTGGCCGGATTTGGCGGGCTGGGTTACGAACTGGGGCTCACGGCGCTCGTGAACCACCTGCGTGAGCACTGACCAGCGGGCACTGCGCCTCGACGCGGTGCGCGACGTGCTCGCGCGCGACGGCATCGAGGCGATGCTCGTTTCGCACCTGCCCAACATCCGCTACCTGACGGGCTTCACCGGGAGCTCCGCGTCGCTGGTCGTCTCGTCCCGCAGCGTGACGCTCGTGACGGACTTCCGCTACGCCGCGCAGGCGCCAGCCGAAGTGGGCAATGCAGCCCAGGTCGCCATCGACCGGGTCAACGTCTGGGAGTTGCTGGGTCGCGTGCTTGGCGCCGAAGCACCCCGGGCGCTGGGATTCGAGGCTGCGCACGTCACGGTGCAGGACGCGGAACGGCTGAGTGGCCTGGGTGGCTTTCGGCTGGTGCCGCTGGCTGATACGGTGGAGCGCCTCCGGGCAGCCAAGTCACCAGGCGAGGTGCAGGCCATCCGCCGGGCCGCGGAGCTGGCCCAGGCTGCGCTTGCCGATGTCCTGCCCGGCGTGCGACCGGGCCTCTCGGAACTGGATGTGGCGGCAGCGCTCGAGGCCGCGCTCCGCCGCCGCGGAAGCGAGTGGCATCCGTTTCCCACGATCGTTGCCGCCGGGGCGCGTTCGGCGCTGCCCCATGCCCGGAGCACCGCGCGGCCAATCGCCGAAGGCGAGCTTCTCCTGCTTGACTTCGGCGCCCAGGTGGACGGATACTGTGCCGACCTCACCCGGGTGGCCGTGGTGGGTGCCCGCGCCGACGGACGCCAGCAGGAGATGCATGGCGTTGTCCAGGCGGCTCAGGAACGGGCCATCAGCCAGGTCAGGGCTGGCATGACGGGCCGGGAGGCCGATGCGCTTGCGCGTGAGGTCATCGCAGCCCGCGGTTTCGGCGAGCTGTTCGGCCATTCGCTCGGCCACGGCCTGGGACTCGAAGTCCATGAGGGACCGCGACTTTCGCCGACGGCAGACAGCCCCCTGCCGTTGCATGCGGTGGTCACGATCGAGCCGGGCGTCTATCTTCCCGGCTGGGGTGGCATCCGGCTGGAGGACGATATCTACCTCGGGCCCGACGGCGCCACCTGTCTCTCCGACAATCGCACGGATTTGCTTGAACTCGTCTGAAGGCCGGGGGTGGATGTGTTCCGCAACGGGAGTCAGACCGACGCATGAATGCTGATGAGATGCGGCAGCTCGCGCAGCTGCTGGAAAAGATGCCGGGGCTCAAGTCGGTGGAACTGAAGGACGTGAAGCGGCTCGCCGAGCTGCTCCGCGATTCGCCCGAGATCGGGTCCATCGAGGTGAAGGGCTTCTTCGGCACCGGAATCGTCATTACGCGCACCGCGCAGGGTCTCGCGGCGCCCATGGCCTGGGCACCCCCGGCCGTTCATGCGCCCATGCCCGCGCCCGCCGTGGCTGGCAGCGCTGCGGCACCAGCCGCTCCCGCACCGGCTGCGCCGTCGCACCTGAAGGAGATCAAGTCGCCGATGGTGGGCACCTTCTACCGGGCGCCAGAGCCGGGCGCCGAGGCGTACGCCAAGGTGGGTACGCGCGTTTCCACTGGGCAGACGGTCTGCATCATCGAAGCGATGAAGATCATGAATGAAATCGAGGCCGAATTTGCCGGCGTCGTGACGGAAGTCTGCGTGGACGATGCCCAACCTGTCGAATTCGGCCAGGTGCTCTTCAGGATCGATCCCAATGGCTGACGCCGCTCCCTCAGGCGCTCCCTTCAATTTCAAGCAGGCCATCTCGAGCCTGGTCCAGCGCAACGGGTCGGACCTGCTCCTCAAGGTGGGCCGCGCGCCGACGGTCCGCCTCAACGGCGTCCTGACGCCGCTGGAGATGGTGCCGCTCAAGCCGGAGGATCTCAAGACCCTGGCCGAGCAGATCATGACGCCGCGCCAGGTCAAGGAATTCGCCGAGCGCAAGGAGGCCGACTTCGCCATCGGCGTGCCGGGGGTCGGCCGCTTCCGCACCAACATCTACCAACAGCGGGGGACGCTGGCATTCGCATTTCGCGCTATTCCCTACGAAGTCAAGACGGTGCGTGAGCTGAACCTGCCCACCGTGCTCGAATCCATTTCGGACAAGCCGCGCGGCCTGGTCCTGGTCACCGGCATTACCGGCTCCGGCAAGAGCACGGCGCTGGCCGCGATGATCAACCACATCAACCAGTCGCGGCGCGTCAACGTGATCACCATCGAGGATCCGATCGAGTTCCTCCACCGGGACCAGCTGGCCAACATCTCGCAGCGTGAAGTCGGTACCGATACCATGTCGTTTGCCGCGGCGCTGCGGCACGTACTGCGACAGGATCCCGATGTCATCCTGATCGGTGAAATCCGCGACATGGAGACGCTGGACACGGCGCTCAAGGCGGCCGACACCGGCCACCTGGTGTTCTCCACGCTCCACACCACCGACGCCACCCAGACCATCAACCGCGTCATCTCGTTTTATCCGCCGCACCAGCACCAGGAGATCCGCTCGCTCCTCTCCACGGCACTGCAGGCGGTGGTCTGCCTCCGGCTGGTGCCACGCTCCGACGGTCGTGGCCGCGTCCCTGCCTGCGAGATCCTCGTCAACTCGGCGGCGGTGGCCGACAACATTCGCGACATCGAGAAGGCGCTCAACATTCCCGACCTCATCAAGGAAGGTGGCGTCTCCTACGGGATGCAGACCTTTGACCAGTCGCTCATGAAGTGGTACAAGGACGGCGCGGTCACCTATGAGGATGCGCTCTTCTTCTCCTCCAACCCGAGCGAATTTGCGCTGCGGGCCTCGGGCATCGATTCGGCATCCGACCGCACCTTCACGGAGATTACCGGGGAGCCGGACGCAGCGTCGGGCCGGGGCGGCTGATGTTCCGGAAGGTCCTGATCGCCAACCGGGGCGAGATTGCGCTGCGCGTGATCCGCGCCTGCCGCGAACTCGGCGTCGAAACCGTTGCCGTCTACAGCGAAGCGGATCGGGAATCGCTGCACGTGCGCTTCGCGGATGACGACGTCTGCATCGGCCCGCCGCCGAGCCGCCTCTCCTACCTCCGCATTCCCAATATCATCGCCGCCGCCGAGATCACGGGCGCCGATGCCATTCACCCGGGTTACGGGTTCCTCGCCGAGAACGCCGAGTTTGCCGAGACCTGCAAGGCGTCGAACATCGCCTTCATCGGCCCGAGCGCGGAGCAGATCCGCGCCATGGGCGACAAGGCCACGGCGCGTCGCCTCGCCAAGGAAGCGGGCGTGCCGACGGTGCCGGGCACGCCAGGTACCATCGAGGACGTGGATGAGGCGCTCGCCGCCGCTGAGCAGATCGGCTTTCCGGTCATCATCAAGGCGACGGCGGGCGGCGGTGGCAAGGGGATGCGGATCTGCCAGAAGGCCGAGCAGTTCGGGCAGATGTTCAACCTGGCCCAGAACGAGGCGCTGGCGGCCTTCGGCAACGGGGCGGTCTACGTGGAGAAGTACCTGGAGCATCCGCGCCACGTCGAAATCCAGGTCATGGGCGACCAGTTCGGGCACGTGGTTCACCTGGGCGAACGCGACTGCTCAGTGCAGCGGCGTCACCAGAAGCTGATCGAGGAAAGCCCGAGTCCCGCGCTCACGCCCGAGCTGCGCGAAACGATGGGCAGCGCGGCCGTGTCGCTGGCGAGCCGCATCAGCTATGTCGGCGCCGGCACGCTGGAATTCCTGCTCGATGCTGATGGCCGTTTCTATTTCATGGAGATGAACACCCGCATCCAGGTGGAGCATCCCGTGACCGAGATGGTCACCAGCTTTGACCTGGTGAAGGAACAGATCCGGGTGGCTTCGGGAGAGCGCGGCAGCTTCAAGGGCGACGGCCGTCACCTGCGCGGCCACGCCATCGAATGCCGCATCAACGCCGAAGATCCGTACCGAAACTTCCAGCCAAGCCCGGGCGTCATCACGGCGTATCATCCGCCGGGTGGTCCCGGCGTACGGGTGGACAGTCATGTCTATGCCGGCTACACGGTGCCACCGTTCTATGATTCGCTGCTGGCCAAGGTGATCGTCCACGGGAACGACCGCAGCGAGGCGCTGGCGCGCATGGGCCAGGCGCTCGACAGCTTCATCGTGGAGGGTGTCACGACGACCGTGCCGTTCCTGGCCCGTGTCATCCGGCATCCGGACTTTGTCGCGGGCCACGTGGACACCCGCTTCCTCGAACGTGAATCGCACCTGCTCAAGCCGCCGGAATGACGCTCGACGTTGTCTTCTCGCCGCAAGGCCTCAGCCCCGCTGATGTAGCGGGGCGTACCGTTTTCGTGATCGACGCACTCCGCGCCACCACCACGATCTGTGCCGCGCTCCACCATGGCGCGCGCGCCGTGGTGCCGGCGCCCTCGAGCGAAGATGCGGTGCGCGTGGCCCAGTCGGTCGGGGCCCGGGACGCCGTGCTTGCCGGCGAGCGCCAGTGCATCCGGATCCCGGGTTTTGCGCTCGGCAACAGCCCGCTTGAAATGACGGCGGAAGCGGTGGGCGGCAAGCTCGTGGTCCAGACGACGACCAACGGCACCCGCGCACTGCTCGCGACCCAGGGCGCGCACGCCGTGTACGCGGCCGCCGCGGTGAACCTCACGCTCGCGGGCACGCGTGCCCGCCAGGCGCTCGAGGAGGAAGGGGATCTCGTCGTTATCTGCGCCGGGCGCGAAGGCGCGTTCGGTCTGGACGACGCGTATGTGGCGGGACGGCTGGCCATTGCGGCACTGGGCGGCCACCGGCTCCGGCGAGGCCTCAACGACGCGGCACTCGCCGCGCTCGACCTCGTGCGCCGCTACGGCGACACGTTCCTGCGCCCCTTCAGTTACTCAGCCGCTGGCCGCCACCTCGCCAAGCTTGGCATGGCCGACGACGTGCGCGACGCCGCCCGGCTCGATGCCTATCCGGTGCTGCCACTGTTCCGCGACCGCCGGCTCACGGTCGCTCCCGCGGCGGTGCCAGCGTGAGCTCGCGCCGGCGCCTGGGGGCGGTGGCCGCGCTGGTGGGCGGGCTGTTCGCCGCGCTTGCCCTCCTGCCGATTCCCGCGACGGGTCCCGTCGGCCGTGTGCTGGGCCATGGGCTCTGGCACATTCTCGGTGCCGGCGCCATCGGCATTCCACTTCTGGGCTTCGGTATCGCGCTCGCAGGTCTCGATCGCACGCCCCGGCTCAACATGCGGCGTTCGGCGCTGCTGATGATTGGCCTCAGCCTGCTGGTCCCGTTCCTGATCGGCGTGGCAACGGAAATCCAGCGGGTGGACCTGCTGCCAGACGTGGCCGAGCGAACACTGGCCGCGCGTGCCACGGGTGTGCTCCCCGGCTTTTTCGCCATCATCGTGCGCGAGCGGATCGGGGTGGCTGGTGCCCTGCTCCTCGGTTTCCTCGCGCTGTCCGCGCTCACGCTCTACACCTTTGCCTGGCATCCGCTGCAACGGCTCGAGCGGCGGGACGGGCCCGAGCAGGCGCCCGAGCCAGAGGTGGCGGCGCCGAGGCGCGCGCGACGGGTCGCCTTTGCCGGTGCCGATGCCATCGTCGAGCCGACCGACGTGGACGACACGGACAGCGGTGTTGCGGAGCCGGCAGCGGAACCGGCTCGCAGCGAGCGCCCGAAAAAGGTGAAGCCGCCGAAGCCGGCCCCGGTATCGAAGGAGGCAGCCGCAGCACAGCGCGCCGCTATTGATGAGGAAAGCGAGCTCCCGCCCCTCGCGCTGCTTGCGCCGCCGCCGGCGCGCGATGTGGATGCTGGGGAGGCGCAGCTCGACCGGCTGGGACAGCTGCTGATCGAGACGCTCCGCACTTTCAAGGTGGAGTGCTCCATCGCGGGACGGACCACCGGGCCGGTGGTGACCCAGTTCGAGGTGGTCCCGGCGCCGGGGGTGAAGGCCGGGCGCATCATTTCATTGGCGGACGATCTCGCCATTACCATGCGCGCCCCATCGATCCGGGTCGCGCCGATTCCGGGGAAGGGTGCGGTCGGTGTCGAGGTTCCCAATCCAACCGCGCGCATCGTCACCTTGCGCGAGCTGCTGGAGAGTGGTGAGTGGACCCGGGCGCGCGCGGCACTGCCAGTGGCGTTGGGCCGGGATCTTGAGGGCCGCGCCGTGGTGGCGGACCTGGCCAGGATGCCGCACCTGCTGATTGCTGGCGCCACCGGCTCTGGCAAGAGTGTCGCGATCAACACCATCATCACCAGCCTGGTGTATCACTACACGCCGAAGGACCTGCGGTTCCTGATGGTGGACCCCAAGATGGTGGAGCTGTCGATCTACAATGCGCTGCCCCACCTGCGGCACAAGGTGGTGACCAACAATCACGATGCGGCGGCGGTGCTCAAGTGGGCCGTCTTCGAGATGAACCGCCGCTACGAGCTGCTGCAGGCCAATGGAGCGCGGAACGTCCTGGATTTCAACCGGAAGCTGAGCGAGGGGAAGGAGCTCAGCAATCCGAAGCGGCCGGCGATCAACCTCGGCACCATTTCCGCGGAGGAGGCCGACACGCCGCCTGCGCCGCCCGAGGACGAGCATTACACCGAGGGCCCGCTACCCTACATCGTGCTGGTGGTGGACGAGCTGGCCGACCTCATGATGACGGTGCAGGGAGAAGTCGAGACGCCGCTCGCCATGCTGGCCCAGAAGGCGCGCGCCATCGGTATCCATCTCATTCTCGCGACCCAGCGCCCCAGCGTGAACGTCATCACCGGGCTCATCAAGGCCAACTTCCCCAGCCGGATCGCGTTCAAGGTGGCGAGCAAGGTGGACAGCCGGACTATCCTCGATGGCAACGGCGCTGAAGCGCTGCTGGGCAATGGCGACATGCTGTTCCTGCCGCCGGGGAAGAATGAGCCGATGCGCATGCAGGGCGCCTACATCGGGACGGACGAGACCGAGCGCGTCATGGACTGGTACGTGGCTCGGCGCGATGCGCGACGCGCGGCGGCGGCCGAGCCGGCGGAAGCGGACATCCTCGCCATGGTGCGGGCGCAGGAAGGCGAGGGCGAGGCGAGCGGTGGCGACGGCGCCGCCGATGATCGCGATGCGCTCTTCCGCGAGGCGGCGGAAGCGTGCATCCAGAACCAGGGCGGGTCCACGTCGCTGCTGCAACGGCGGCTCCGGATCGGCTACGGCCGGGCGGCGCGGATCATCGATCAGCTCCACTTCGCGGGAATCCTCGGCCCGCCCGACGGCAGCCGCCCGCGCGAGGTCCTGATCGGGTTCGACCAGCTGGATGAGTATACGGAGTAGGGGGTCGAGAGGTCGAGAGGTCGGGGGGTCGAGGCGGTCGAGAAAAGCTTGGGCCCGGCATGCGAGCACAGCGCCTGTCGGGCTCGTTTTTTTGCGCTCATGCGCGGCGAAGGGGTGCCGCCGAGGCCGGCTGTTCTGGCCAAATTGGCTTCGAGAGGTGCACACGAAAACACGAAAGCACGAAACCATGAGGTGAAGATCGTCATGGTCCAACATGAGTTTGAGCCGCTATCGAGCGCGGTCATTGGAGCAGCGATTGATGTTCATAGTGCCCTCGGCCCCGGATTCCTTGAGTCAACATATGGCAGTGCACTGAAGGTGGCGCTAACGCATCGCCAGCTCCGGTTCGAGGTGGAGCGGCCGTTAGCTGTGAAGTTTGAAGGAGTGGAGGTTGGCGTTGGACGACTGGACTTCCTCGTTGAGGGGGCTCTTGTCGTTGAACTGAAGGCGGTCGAGACGCTGCACGCCACACACTTTGCCCAGCTTCGGGCATACCTCAAGGGATCCGGATGCCGGATCGGCTTGCTGTTCAATTTCAATTCTCCGACGCTCGTTGTGCGCCGCGTCGTCCATGGGTGACCCGATCCAGGATTTCGTGCTTTCGTGTTTTCGTGTGAACTACTTCGCGTAATCAAGCCCACATCCGCGATTCGTGGGTGCCAACGATCGCGCCTGCATGCCGCAGATTCTCTTCATGACACGCCGCTTCACGCCGATCGACGAGTGGGAGGATCCGCGCCAGCGCCAGGGGCTCGAGGGCGAGCACGAGGCCATGGCGTACCTCACGTCCTGCGGCTGGCAGATCGAGGCGCACCGCTTCCGGCTGGGGCGGCATGACCTCGATGTCGTGGCCCGCCGAGGGCATCTGGTTGCCTTTGTCGAGGTGAAGACGCGCCGGTCCAGCGCCTTCGGGGCCGGCATTGAGTCCATCGGGTGGCGGAAGCAACGGGATATTGCCCGGACCGCGGCGCTCTGGATCCTGCGGCACCGCCGGCCAGCCGACGAATACCGGTTCGACGTGATTCAGGTGAACTGGGACCGTGGCAAGTGGGTGGTGGAGCATGTGGAGGATGCGTTCAGGCCGAGGGAGAGCCTGATTTGAGGGCTGCTGGCCCTTGGTCGCTGGTCGCTGGCCGAGAGCCAGCAGAGCCAGTAGCCGGCAGCCAGTGACCTAAAATCACACACC